>JBBECD010000044.1:0-7077 GCA_040881995.1 Planctomycetaceae bacterium | reverse complement strand
CGGTCGGGCTCCGCCGACCACTCGCGACTTGTACCACCTTGGCTCGATTTCAGAACTCCCTCATTTGTCGCCACGGGCGGTATAACCACGAAAAGCACGAAGTTCCCATGCGAAACTTTTGTGCGCGGCAGGGTGATCTTGCGGACGAGACGTCATGCCATCGCTCGCAATGCGGGCGTATCTCTCGTTTGTGTTCCAGCAGAATGTAAAAACCGCGGCCGCGTCGTCTGTTACCGTAGAACCTTTCGCGGATGATGTCAACGCCCGCCGCCGGAGTGAATTATCCCACGCCGACGCGCCGCCGTTGTCGCTGGAAATTTTTCAAAAATCGATAAAGAGCAGGAAACGAACGAGTTGACATGTCGGAACCTTCCGATATAATGGAGTGTGTCAGGAGGAAAACGATGGCAAAAAACAAACTCCGCTTAACCGAAATGGGCGCGATGGAAAACGCTGCCGAATGTCTGCGGACGCTGGCGCACCCGCATCGCCTGCGGATCGTTCAAATGTTGCTGCAGCACGATTACACGGTCGGCGAACTCGCCGAGGGGTGTGAAATTCCCAGCGCCATGGCGTCGGAACATCTGCGATTGATGCAACGCTGCGGATTTTTGACCAGCGAACGTGAGGGCCGCAAAGTCTACTACCGCGTCGCCGAGCCCCACCTCAAAAGTATTCTGTCGTGCATCGAAGACCGTTTCGGCGCGGCCGTCCGCCATTGAGTTTTTTTTGGAAGTAAATGTCGTCACTTTACGACATGACGATATAACGACACTTTAACAAATTTACGGCAGTTGCAATTGTCAAAAAGGAGTCCCGTCATGAGCATGAGCACCATCACCCCTAAAGATCTGTTCGACCGGATGCAAAAGGGAGAGCCCGTCGAACTCGTCGACGTCCGCACGCCGACCGAGTTTCGCGAAATCCACGTCGCCGCCGCGCGAAACGTTCCGCTCGATCGTCTCGATCCCGCCGCGTTCAAAACCAACGCACAGGGCGTTCAGGAAACGCATCCGCTGTATGTCATCTGCCGCTCGGGCAGCCGCGGCAAACAGGCTTGCGAAAAACTGATCGGTTCGGGGCTGACGCAAGTCATCAACGTCGAGGGGGGCACTACGGCTTGGAACCAGGCCGGCCTGCCGGTCGTTCGCGGGAAAGAAGCGATATCGCTCGAGCGCCAGGTTCGCATCGCCGCCGGGTTTCTGGTGCTCGTCGGCTCGGCCCTCGGTTACTTCGTGAATCTCTACTGGCTCGGACTCTCCGCGTTCGTCGGCGCCGGGCTGATGTTCGCCGGCATCACCGACACCTGCGGCATGGGAATGATTCTCGCCAAAATGCCGTGGAATCAGGTCAGCGATAAGCTGCAACATCCAGAGACAAAAAAAGTCGAACAGGGCTGTAAAACCGGTGGAACGACCTCCTGTTGCGGCTGATCCGCTTCGCCCGCAGCATTCACCAAATTTTAAACTCAATTCCCACGAAAAGGCAAAATCATGAATATCATCCAACACGTTTCTCAGAACGATTTTTCCCGCGAAGTCCTGCAATCCGACGTCCCGGTGCTCATCGACTTTTACGCCGACTGGTGCGGCCCCTGCCGCATGTTCAGCCCCACGCTGCAAAAGGTGGCGAAAGACTACCAGGGTAAGGCCAAAATCGTGAAGGTCGACGTCGACCGGGAACCGGCGCTTGCCGGCCGGTTCAACGTCAGTTCGATTCCCACGTTGGTCTTCGTGCACAACGGCGAAGTCGTCGGACGAACGACCGGCCTGGTTTCCGAAGCCGTGCTGACCCGAGCGCTCGACCAATTGACGGCCTGATTGTCGATGGAGCGATCGTCTCCGTGAGCCGGCGTCATGCCCCTCTCGCATTGCACATTTGAAGGAACCCGCATCATGTTTCTGAAACAATACTACCTCGGCTGTCTCGCTCATGCTTCTTACATGATCGCGGACGAGAAAACGAAAATCGCCGCTGTCGTCGATCCGCAGCGGGACATCGAACAATATCTCGTCGATGCCGCCGCCCGCGGTTTTACCATCAAGCACGTCTATCTGACGCACTTCCACGCCGACTTTCTGGCGGGACATATCGAATTGCGCAACCGGACGGGCGCCCGCATTTATCTCGGCGCGGCGGCCGAAGCCGAATTCGACTTCCAGAAATGCCACACCGGCGACTCCGTCGAATTCGGCGACGTGCGGCTCGAAATCATGGAAACCCCGGGCCATACACCGGAAGGCATTTCCCTCCTCGTTTACGATCTCGCCAAGAATCAGGAACAGCCGCATGCCGTGCTGACGGGCGACACGCTCTTCATCGGCGACGTCGGGCGTCCCGATCTGCTGGCTTCGATCGGCGTCACCGCTGACGAACTCGCCGTGATGCTGTATCACTCGCTCGGCGAACTGCGCAAACTCCCCGCTGAGACGCTGGTTTATCCGGCTCACGGCGCCGGCTCGATGTGCGGGAAGAACTTGAGCGACGAGACCGTCTCCACGATCGGCGAACAGAAGAAGTACAACTACGCCCTGCAGCCGATGGGTTTCGAAGAGTTCAAACGGATGGTCACGGAAGATCAGCCGGAGGCTCCCGAATATTTCGTGTACGACGCGATCCGCAACCGGCAGGAACGTCCCGATCTCGACGCCTCGTTGACCAGATCGATGAAAGGCCTCAGCGTCGACGACGTATTGAAACTGCAAAAAGAAGACGCCCAACTCGTCGACGTCCGCGACGGGATCGACTACGAAGGCGCCCATCTCGCCGGTGCGATGAATATCGGCCTTAAAGGGAAATACGCGACATGGTGCGGTTCGCTGCTCGATCGCGACAAGCCGATCGTCGTTATCGCCGAACAAGGGAACGAAGAAGAAGCGGTCGTTCGGCTGGGGCGCATCGGTTTCGACAACGTCGCCGGTTATCTCGAACAGGGCATGCAGGCGCTCGATCGCCGGCCCGAGCTCATCCGCTCCGTTTCGCGAGTGACGGCTCAAGCCTTGGCCGATCTCCGCAACGAGAATCCGTCGACCGTCGTCGTCGACGTGCGCAACGAGAAAGAATGGAACGCCGGGCACATCGAAGGGAGCGTGAACATCCCGCTCACTCACCTGCGCGAACGCCTCGACGAATTGCCGGCGGATCAAACCGTCGTCGTGCATTGCGAAGGGGGTTATCGCTCGGCGATCGCCGGAAGTCTGCTCTCACAGGCCGGCCGCACAAACGTGCTCGATCTTGTCGGAGGCTTCAAAGCCTGGCAGGCCTCGAAACTCCCGACGACGAAAAATGGCGAAAACGTGTCCGTTTAACGGTGTCGGTGAGATTGTTGCAGATTGACGATCGATGGAGAAGGAGAAAAAACACCATGTGGCCGCTCAGCATTCTTTTCGGAATGATCGTCGGCCTCTCTCTCGGACTTACCGGCGGCGGCGGGGCGATTTTCGCCGTGCCGCTGCTGGTTTACGGGTTGTCGGTTCCGATGCGCGAAGCGGTCGGCGTTTCGCTGGCCGCCGTCGGGGCCACGTCGCTGTTCGGTTTCTTGAGCCGGCTGCGGAGCGGCGACGTCGAACTCCGCACCGGATTGTTGTTCGCGGTCGCCGGAATGGCCGGCGCACCCATCGGTGCGTGGACTGCGGGACGGGTTCCCGAGTCGATGCTGCTCGTGATGTTCGCCGGTTTAATGATCGTCGTCGCCGTGCGGATGTGGCAAAAGGCATCCGCTCTGAATCTGTCTGATGTGAACTGCCCGGTCCCCGCCGAACACGACGCACCGACCTGTCAGCGCGACGACGCCGGAGCGCTGATCCTGTCGTCACGATGCGCGAAATTGCTGTTACTGGTCGGCGTCGTCACGGGAATCCTCTCGGGGATGTTCGGCGTCGGCGGCGGTTTCGTGATCGTCCCCGCGCTCGTGCTCTTCAGCGGCATGTCGATTTACCGGGCCGTCGGCACGTCGCTGATGGTCATCTCGCTCGTCAGTGTCTCGGGAGTCGGTTCGCATCTGCTCGCCGGACGCGAGATCCCGCTGGTCATGACGTCGTTATTCATCGTCGGCGGCGTACTGGGACTCGTTCTGGGAAACCTGATCGGCCGACGGCTCTCCGGTCCCGTCCTGCAAAAAGCTTTCGTCGTCGCGATTCTCATCGTGGCGGCGTTCATCATCATCCGCTCGGTTTCGGCCTGACGGCGTAACGCGCGCGGACTCACCAAAGGAAAAAGATCAGCCAATTCAAAGAACGCCGGTGCATGTATCTCTTGAAGCGGTATCGGCTCCCCTTCATCGACCGGCGCGGCATGCTCAACGGACGCATGTGAAATCGTGAATCGAACGGCCGGGCGCGCGGCCCTTGACTCTCAACTCTCGACACCACACATTACAGCTTGGTATGAGACGGCCTCCTCCGACAGACTGTTGAGCCTTGATGAGCGCGAACCGATTGCAGGAAATCTGGAAAAACATCGAACCCTGGGCCGCGGCCTGCGACGCCGCGGCTGCCGAATTGGCCGACGAGCAGATCGGCGTCAGGCGGCATTTGCACGCCCATCCCGAACCGAGCGGCGTCGAATATGAGACGACCCGCTTCATCATGCAGCGTCTGCGGACCGCGGGAATTGACGCCCGCACGTGCCGCAATACCCAAGGAGAAGAGGTCGGCGTGATCGCCGACGTTTCGCTGGGAGCGACTCGCGCGCACGATGCCGCGTCACCCGCGCGCACGATCGCCTTGCGGGCGGACATCGACGCTCTGCGGATGCCCGATCAAAAGGACGTCCCCTACGCCTCGCAGAATGAAGGCGTTTGTCATGCCTGCGGTCACGACGCCCACACGTCGATTCTGCTCGCCGCCGTACTGGCCGCGCAGAGTTCTCGCGACGCGGAATCGGTCTCTCGTTTTCCGCGCCCCGTCACGCTGCGGTTTTTGTTTCAGCCCGCCGAAGAAACCGCCGAGGGAGCCCATTGGCTGGTCGAACAAGGCGCGATGCAGGGCGTTTCAGCCGTTCTCGGCCTGCACGTCGATCCGGAACGGAAAGCGGGAACCGTCGGCGTCCGCTACGGAGTCTTGACGGCCCACTGCGACGAAGTCGAGTTCATCGTCGACGGGCACGGCGGACACGCGGCCCGGCCGCATCACACGATCGATCCCATCGCCGCGGCCTCGCATCTCGTCGG
The DNA here is from genome assembly GCA_040881995.1 of Planctomycetaceae bacterium. Taxonomy (GTDB): domain Bacteria; phylum Planctomycetota; class Planctomycetia; order Planctomycetales; family Planctomycetaceae; genus JAQCEJ01. Next base: position 1,907 of record JBBECD010000044.1, on the reverse strand, counting down.
CGCGCTGCACACGTTTTTGCCGCGGTCGGTCGATTCGCGGAACGCGTCGGTTTTTACCATCGGCAAGATTTCGGGCGGATACGCCGCGAATGTGATTCCCGAGAAAGTGCAGCTCTGGGGTTCGCTCCGCAGCACGCTGCTGGAAAACCAGGACACACTGAGGGCGCGCATCGTCCCCATCTGCGAGGGAGCCGAGCGCACCACCGGAGCACGAATCTCGGTTCGCTTCGTGCAGCCGATCAAAGGGGTCTATAACCATCCCCGCATTGCCGCTGCGCTCGACTTCGCCTCGCAGAATGTGCTCGGGCCCGAACTCGTGCAGATCATCGATTTGCCGAGCATGGGAGGCGAAGATTTTTCGGTCTATCTCGACCACGCCCCCGGTGCCATGTTGCGGCTGGGATGCGCGGCTCAGGTCGAGAACCCGCCATTTCTCCATTCACCCGTATTCGATATCGACGAGCGCGCCTTAAACGTGGGAACGCGAATTCTGTTGCACGCCGCGATGCTGCTGGCCTGCGATCTCGCTTGAATCGCGCGCCCGGCGACAACCTCCCGAAAGGAAAATACAGGGCTCCCCGAGGCTGTCGAGCCGGAGTTGCCATAATATAGATAGAGACCGTTTCCGATTTTCGTGTGATATAAGACTTCGCCGTTCGAAAATGCGAGCGTTTCTTCATGCGGAATAATCGCGTGCCGCCGACGGAGAACCCTATGCCCAAACTCGAATTCACGCCCAACTACGCCCCCACCATCGGCGTCGAACTGGAACTGCAACTCGTCGATCAGAGAACTTTCGCCCTCGTGCCGGCCATCGAAGAGATCATGCAGTGCGTCCCCGAAGAGCTGGAACATCGCATCAAGCCCGAATTGATGCAGTCTTATCTCGAAATCAATACCGACGTCTGTCGCACGGTCAAAGACGTCGGCAACGATCTCCGCCGGGTGCTCGACGTCGTCGAAGGAATCACCGACGGCCTGGGACTGAAACTGTTCTGGGGGGCGACGCATCCGTTTTCGTCGTGGATGGATCAGAAAATTACGGTCAACGATCGATATCAGCGCCTCGTCGAATTGATGCAGGACGTCGCCCGCCAACTCGTCACGTTCGGCCTGCACGTGCACGTCGGCGTCGATACCGGCGACAAAGCGGTCATGATCTGCGACCGCATGCTCAAACATCTGCCGTTGCTGCTGGCGATATCGTCGAATTCGCCGTTCTGGGAGGGCCGCCGCACCGGTCTGCATTCGAGCCGTTCGAAGGTCATGGAGGGTCTGCCGACCGCCGGCCTGCCGCGGCAAATGCGCAACTGGAGCGAATACACATGGCTGATCAATCACCTGGTCGACACCGGTTTCATCAATACCATCCGCGAAATCTGGTGGGACATCCGCCCGCATCACAACTTCGGCACCGTCGAGATTCGCGTGTGCGACATCCCGGCGAATCTGGAGCAAGTGCTCGCGATTACCGCCGTCGTACAATGTCTGGTGCAGTCGATTTCGAATGAAATCGACGAAGGGACGTACCATTCGGAGTATCATCCGATGATGGTGCAGCAGAACAAATGGCGGGCGACCCGTTTCGGTCCCGAAGCCCGCCTCGTCAGCACGCAAGACTACAAGCAGTACTCGGTGCAGCAGACGGTCGACCATCTGATTCAGCTTCTCCTGCCGATGGCCGAAATGCTAGAATGCGCCGACGAACTCCGCTCGGCGACGTGGCTGCCCAAGACCGCGGGATCGACCCAACTCCTCGCGCTCTTCGACAAAACCAACGACCACGCCGCATCCATCAAACGGATGATCGAGCAAAACAACTGGCGACAGTTTTGAGTCCACCGTCCAGGCTTCTCGTTCCCAAGCTCCAACGAAAATCACATGGCAAACGAGTTGTTATGCTGCGG
>JBBECD010000043.1:0-41497 GCA_040881995.1 Planctomycetaceae bacterium | reverse complement strand
CCCTCATCCCTCATCCCTCATCCCTCGATTCACCGCGTCTGAATGTTCCCGCTGATCTTGACTTTCAATTTTCCCGCGCTTTTGTGTCCTGCCGGAAGATTGACTTTGAGGAACAGCAATCCATCCACCTTCGGAGCATAATCGGTCGCCGAACTGACGAGAAAAATTTCGGTCTTCTTGTCCTTGTCCAAGACCATGCCGATCAATGCTCCGACGGGAACTCCTTCAGCAAGATCGGTAATCGGATCGCGTTTCGAGAAGCCGGTCGGATCGAGATTCAGATTGGTGACGAAGCGATACGTTCCCGATGCTTGAAAGCGGACCGTCTGGTTCTTGTAGACCTGGCCGACGGGGCTTCCCCAGCCTTTTGATGCGTCGACTTCCGCCTCGACTGTGTTCGCGCTCAGCAGTTCTTCGTCGATGCTGTTGATTTTTTCCCGCAACCCGGGGAGATCCTCCTTGAGCTTGACGACCGTCTCGAGAACCTGTTTCGACTTCTCGAGCAGTCCGGCCTCTTCGTAATCGCGGGCGAGTTTGACCGAATCGCGAATGAAGCTCTCTTGCACTTCTTCGGCGCGGGAGTCGATCGATTTTTCGGATGTCTTATCGTCCCTCTTCGACTTGCCGTTCTTCGTTTGTCCCCACGCCGGGCTCAATGGCTGCCAGCAGGCGATGATTCCGCAGACGGCGAACAGCAGCAGCCCGACCCCGCACAGCGTTCGCTTCTTTCCCGTCATCTCATTCCCCTTTCGTGGGCTGGAGCAAAGTCGTGATCTTCGCCGATGTCGTGATGCGTCGACTCCTTTATCTTAGAAGGTATATGCCCGTGGAGGCAATGCGCATTCTCGTTCGATCTCGCAAGTTGCCCTTGGGTTGGTTTCGCTGATCGACTTCGGTTAGGATGTGGCGATACGCGGAATGTCCCCGCAAATCATGCTGGTAACCGCCTCTCGACGTCTTAAGTGGAGAACTTCTATGCAGACTCAACGCCGATCAGCGATTTTGACTCTGGGTTTATTCGCCCTCGCCGCGGGCTTTTGGGCGATTCCCTCCGCGGGCGCTCGCGCCGACGAACCGCGCAAAGAACTGAAAGCGGGGATCATCGGGCTTGACACCTCGCATGCGATCGCCTTCACCAGTCTGCTCAACGGGGCCGGCGTTCCCGAAGACCTGGCCGGTTGCCGCATCGTCGCGGCTTATCCGAAAGGAAGCCCCGACATCGAATCGAGTACGTTGCGCGTGCCGGGATACATCGAACAGGTCGTCAAGATGAACGTCGAAATCGTCGATTCGATTCCCGCGCTGCTTGAAAAAGTCGACGTCGTGTTTCTCGAAACGAACGACGGCCGGCCCCACCTCGAACAACTGATTCCCGTGCTCAAAGCGGGCAAACCCTGCTTCATCGACAAGCCGGTCGCCGGCAGTCTGACCGACGCCGTCGCCATTTATGAACTCGCCCGCAAGTACAACGTGCCGGTCTTCACGTCGTCGTCGCTTCGCTATTACGAGGGGGTTCAGGACGTCCGTGACGGAAAAGTCGGCAAGGTGCAGCACGCCGAGACGTTCAGCCCGGCCAGCCTCGAACCGACGCACCCCGACCTGTTCTGGTACGGCATTCACGGCGTCGAACTCCTCTTCGCCACGATGGGAACGGGCTGCGTTTCCGCGACTCGGACCATCAGCAATGCGGACATGGATGAAGTCGCCGGCGTGTGGGAAAACGACCGCAGCGGCATCTTCCGCGGCTACCGAGCCGGCAAAGGTGGTTACGGCGGCACGGCCAAAGGAACAGAAGGCGAAGCCGAGTTCGGCTCCAAAGGTGGTTACCGCGAACTGCTCGTCGAGATTGTGAAGTTCTTCCGCACCGGCGTCGCCCCGGTCGGCGAAGAAGAATCGCTGGAAATTTACGCCTTCATGGAAGCCGCCGATGAGAGTAAACGTCAAGGGGGCAAACCGGTCACGCTCGCCAGCGTGATGGAAAAAGCCCACGCCGAGGCGGAAAGCGTGATCGCCGAAAATGCTCCCGCCGACAATAAACTCACCACCTACGAAGAAGCGAACGGCTGGCGGCTGCTGTTCGACGGCGAATCGCTCGACGGCTGGAAATGCAACAACGGCAAAGAGGTCGCGACGCCGATCGAACAGAACTCGATCGTCCCCTATCAATCGGGGGGTTATCTCGTGATTCACGAAGATCAGTTTTCCGATTTCGTGTTTCGCTGCGACGTGCTGATGGGTGACGACTGCAACTCCGGCGTCTTCTTCCGTATCGGCGATCCGAACGATCCCGTGCAGACCGGCATCGAAGCTCAAGTCTTGAGCGGCACCGGCACCGGCATGCACGACTTCGGCGCGCTGTACGACCTCGTCCCCATTCGCGAAAACGCCACGCACGGCCCCGGCAAATGGGACACGCTGGAAATCACCTGCAAGGGACCGCTGATGAGCGTCGCCGTCAACGGCGTGCAGGTCGCATCGCTCAACGCCGACGAATGGGTCGAACCGGGCGTCCGTCCCGACGGTTCGGCGTACAAATTCACGAAAGCCCTGAAAGACTTCCCCCGCAAAGGATACCTCGGTTTTCAGGATCACGGCCACAAAGTGTGGTTCAAGAACGTCAAGATTTTGGAGCTGGCCGAGTAGGAAGAAAAGGATGAGGGATGAGTCAGAGGGCGAGCCGATCCACTTGCCTTTTTCTGACTCATCCCTCTCCCTTCATCCTTTGACTTTAGTACGCCAGCGCGTAGCCGTCACGGCGAGGGTCGGCACCGGCGAGGCGGGCGCCGGATTGTTGATCGATCATCACCGCCTGCCCGCCGCCGACATAATGCGAGAACGCGGGGACGTCTTCGATCTGATGGCCGCGCGCCGTGAGTTCGGCGCGCGCGGCGGCGTCGAAGCGGCTTTCCATTTGAATGCGCGTCCCTTCCCAGAGTCGGAAGCGCGGCGCGTCGATCGCCAGTTGCGGGTCCATGCCGAACTCGATTACGTTCAGCAGCATCTGCACCGTCGTCTGCAAGATGCCCCAGCTCCCCGGCGTCGAAATCGAGAACCAGAATTTTCCGCCTCGGAAAACTTGCAACGGCGACATGCAGCACGACCACTGCTGCCCGCCGCGCGCCTGATGCCGCGGCGGCGCTTCGGGATCGATCTCGGTCCACCAGATAAAATTATTGAGCAGCAGCCCCGTCCCCGGTATCATCACGCCGCTGCCGAAGCCGTTGCCGAACGACTGCGTGATGCACGCGGAATTTCCTTGCGCATCGACGGCGGCCATGTGGGTCGTCATGCCTTCGGGCGTCCCGGCGGGGACCGATTGCGGGGGACGCAACCGCGCGGGTCGCTCTCCTTCGCTGAACGACGCGCGGTCTTCGTCGATGAACCGGCGACGCCGATTGATGTAATCATCGGCGAGCAACTGCTCGACCGGGACCGGAAACAACCTCGGATCGCCGCTCCACGCGATGCGGTCGGCGACGGCGAGTTTCATGGCTTCCGTCAGCAGATGCACGTAGGCCGCCGAGTTGTGACCGAGTTTCGCCAGCTCGAACGGTTCGAGCAATTTGAGCGTCTGCAGAATTTGAAAGCCCTCGCAGTTCGGCGCGCAGGTGACGACTTCGCAATCGCGGAACGTCACGCTTACCGGCGGCTGCCATTCGGGCTGAAAACCCGCTAAGTCGGCCGCGGAGAGAAAACCATCCTGCGACTGAATGTATTCGGCGATCGTCTTCCCGAGGCCGCCTTTGTAGAACAGATTCGAACCGACTTGAGCCAGATCGGTCAGCGTGCGGGCCAGGTCGGTCTGCTTGAGCATCGCGCCGATGCGAATCGGCGGACGGTTGAAAACTTCCGACCCCGCGGGATTCAGCCGCGCAAGATTGCTTTCGATCATCCGCACGTTGAACGGTAACAGCGGGAAGCCATCTTCCGCGAGCGAAACGGCCGGCGCGAAAACGTCTTGGCGAGATTTCGTGCCGTATTGTTCCAGGGCCATGCACCAGCCGGCGATGTTTCCGGGGACCATCGAGGCCCGCGGTCCGACGTCAATGTTCTCGGGCGTGAGCAGTTCGAGTTGCGTGGATTGCGGCGCGTATCCGGTGAAATTCAGCGAAGTCGTCGTGCCGTCGGCGAGATGGATCAACATCAATCCGTTCCCGCCGACGCCGCTCATGTAAGGTTCGACGACGCCGACGGCGACCGCCATCGCGATTGCGGCGTCGACGGCATTGCCTCCGCTGCGGAGCATATCGAGCCCCGCCTGCGCGGCGAGTGGATGACCGCACGCGACGGCGCCTTCGCGACCGCCGACACAGGGCCGCGTTCGCGACCACGTTTCTGAAACGGGTTGAGTTTGTGACATGTGAGATCAACTCCAATGGGCGAGCGCTCCGCTTTGCGTCGCGGCTAAACGGAAAACTAACTACGCTCCGAATTTTTCGAGCCTGCCCGCGTGGGCCAGAAGTTGCAGCATCAGATATTTTGCTTCGAACTGGCCGAGTCCCCCTTGCCGGCATTGTGATTCGCCGAATCCGCCGGCGTTGTCGTAACGGCAGTTCTCCGCCGCGAGCAACACCGGCACCGGATGCCAGCTATGCGACATCATTTTGCTCGGCGTGCTGTGGTCGCCCGTGACGGCAATGACGTCGGGCTTAAGCGCCGTGATCCGCGGAATCGCCGCGTCGAGCTCTTCGATGCGCTTCACTTTGGCGTCGAAGTTTCCGTCTTCGCCGGTCGAGTCGGTGTACTTGAAGTGGATGAAGAAGAAGTCGTAAGCGTTCCAGACGTTTTCGAGCCGATCCATCTGATCGGAGAGCGTCTGCCCGGCGTCGAGGACGTTCATACTCACGAGCCGGGCGAGGCCGCGATACATCGGGTAGACGGCGATCGCCGCCGCCCGAGTGCCGTAGACGTCTTCGAAGCGAGGGATATCCGGCAATTTATCGATGCCGCGGAGCGTGAGAAAATTCGCCGGGGCGTCGTTCTTGAGAACTTCGCGGGCTTGCCGCAAGAACTCCGCACAGACCTTGGCGGTATCGCGCGACTGTTCGTTGCGGGCGTTCGGTTCGAGCGGCGGGACGCCCGTGTTCTGCGGATCGGTGTCGTGCACGTCGCCGCCGAGTCCCGGCGCACGGAACACGATCACCACGCGGTATTCCTTCACCGGCCGAACGAAGACTTCGACATTGGGGATGGTAATCTGGTCGAGCTTCTCGCAGAGCTTCGCACCGATGTCGCTGGCGATGCGCCCGGCCCGGCGATCGGTGATGTTGCCTCGATTGTCAATCGTGCAAAAATTCCCGCGAATGGCGACGTCGTTCGGGCCGAGTTCGAAGTCGATGCCGAGCGCTTCGAGCACGCCGCGGCCGATGCGGTATTCGAGCGGATCGTAACCGAATAAACCGAGGTGTCCCGGACCGCTGCCGGGGGTGATGCCGGGCAGCACCGGAATGCTCCCTCCCAGCGTGCCGCGCTGCGCGAGTCCGTCGAGATGCGGCGTGTGCGCCGTTTCGAGTTCGGTTTTTCCCCCCGGAGAAAGCGGCAACCCGCCGAGCCCGTCGGCCACGAGCAGCACGATTTTCGAATCGCTTTTCCGTTGCAGTTGCCGCGTCAGATCATGCACGATGGTCATGGGGAATGCCTTGCTTCGTGAGGGACGGCTGTTACCGAGCCGTGGAATCTATTATGGTAGTCGCGTTTGCCCGTTACTGTAACGCACGGCGGGCGGGAATTCGAGCGAATCGATCGAGGAGCGACATGGCAGCGGCGTGGGGCGCATTTCTAATCGCCTGGACGGCGAGACTCACCGTCTTCGCGTATCTGTTTCGCATCGCGAGCGAGCGATTTCCTGTTCGCATCGGCGAATCGGCCCGGCGATGGAGCTGGACGTTCGGCGGAGCGATGTGCGTCGTCCACGTCGCGTGCACCTTCGAATTCGCCCACGACTGGAGTCACACCGCCGCGTGGAATCACACCGACCAGCGGATGCGCGAACTTCTGGGCTGGGGCTGGGGCGGCGGCGTCTATGTGAATTATGTGTTCACGCTCGCGTGGCTGGCGGACGTCGCCTGGTGGTGGGCCGATCCAACGGGGCATCGCGTCAAACTTCGCCCAGTTCGCATCGCCCTGCACGCGCTGTTCTTCGTCGTGATCGTCAACGCCACGGTCGTCTTCGGCCCGCCGTTCTGGATCGGGGTGGCGATCGCGTTCGCGCTGTTGATGTTGCTGCCAAGAAATGCAGCGTCATCGTAGGGTGGCGCGGCTAACTGTTTGATGCAAAAATCTCGATCGAGCGACGGGCCATCTCCTCCAAGCCGTAATGCTGGCGGACGAGGTCGTAACCCTCCCGCGCGAAATGCAAGCGTTCGTCGTTCTTGAGCAACATTTCCTCCAGCGCATTAGCAAGGGCCTGAGAGTTATTCGGGTCGACCAATATGCCGCCGTGGGTTTGTTCGATCAACTCGGGAAACGAGCCATGCCGCGGCTGCACGACCGGCGTGCCGTTGGCGAGGGCTTCGAGCACGTACAATCCTTTCGGTTCGCGGTACGTCGTCGGGACGGAGAGCACGTCGAGCGAAGACAGAAACTCCACTTTCCCGGCGTGCGTGGCGGGGCTGCCGACGTGCTCGAACGCATCGCCCCAACTCTTCGCGCGCGGCGAGAGTTTCTCGAAATAGGTCTGATCGCGCGGACCGAGATAACCGCCGACGCGCAGTTTCGTCCGCGGTTGCCGGGCGTGCAGAACCTCGAACGCATCCATGAGCAAATGCAGTCCCTTCTCGGGACAGATGCGGGCGAAGTAGCCGACGGTGAATCGATCGGACGCGCGCGGCCCCGGCGTGCCGGTGTGTCCGCTCATGTCGATTCCCAGCGGAATCACATGAAACTTTTCAACCGGTATCGCGAGGTACTCCGCCATAAAGCCGCGGTAATACCGGCTGTGCACGATGATGCCGTCGAACTCCTGCACGCGCTCACGCATCATCGCAATCGCCTGCGAATGATACGGTTCGACAAGGTCTTCGAGAAAAATGTCGTCCCCCTGCAGCACGCAGAAGATTTTCCCGCGGAAATCTTGCCGCAGCGTCTTCAATGCGCCGACCATCAGCGCGTTGCTGAAGACGATGACGTCGGGTCTCAGTTCGCGGGTCAAAAAGTGAACGAGTTCATCGACGGCGCGCCGCTCGGGGCCGTCCGCGCCCGCGAGCATGGCCAGCGTCAGTTCGCCGAGTTCGCGGGCGTCGTTGCTGACGGCCCATTTGGTGCTCAGGTTGATCAGCCAGGGCTGATCGAGCAGCCGGGTCATGAACCGAGGCATCGCCCGCCAGATGCGCGAACGGGCGCTGAGATACATGTTGATCCCCCCGAGAAACACGCGCGGCCGGCTGAGATTTGGCTCATCGAGCCGCACCGGCGTGTACGCGGGGAGCAACGAGACTTCGACCCCCTGGTCGATCATCGCCCGCGCCCAGGTGTTGTCATGCATGCACGAGCCGCAGAACATCCCGGCTCCCCCCGCCGTCAAAATGGCTACGTGCATGCTTCGTCACCGTTGGTTGAGTAAGAACGTATTTCGTCTGGTGAACATTATAGGCCGACGAGAGCCAGAGGGTCGAGGGTCCAGGGCCAGAAAAGAAGTCGTTTGCCCTCGTTCCCAAGCTCTGCTTGGGAACGCCAGTCTTCGAAGCTCCGCTTCGCCAATCGCGCAGAAAGCGCTCCGCTGCGCAAAGCCTTCGCGTCGCGGCTAAACTTAGGATTCGAGCTCGCGACGGGCGACGACTTCGGGGAGCGGGTATAAGCCGATCGCCAGGCCCGGTTGCGGCAACTCCTGCAAGCGGCGCCAACCTCTTGTGATTAACTCTTCGCGCTGTCGCATGTCCTCGGCTTCAAAGTTTTCCTTGGCGAAGGGCCCTTCCATTTTCACCGGCGGAAAGTTTTCATCGACGATGAACTGCGCCATCATTGGATTGCAAGTGATATGCCGCTCGGGCTGCGTGAGCAGCGCCTGCCCGTCGATTTCGCCGATGACATAGCGAAGATACAGATCGCTCTCTTTGATGTTATCAACTTCGTCGCCGCAGACGTCGCAGAGATAACCTTGATCGCATTTAGCCATGAGTTACTCCACGGATTGATTCGCTTGTTGATCGCGTTCATGACCCAGACGCAATCCACAATCCGGAGAATCTCCGCCCTTGTGAGGAGGTTCGATGATACCATCGTCGTCACGTTTGTTTTCGCCGATGCTCCAAACAATGATCGCACCGGCTTCCCGCTTATATTTCATGGCATCGCCGGTTGGTGAGAAGGGATCGAGCGGAATCTCGTCGAGGATTCCCGCCGCGACGAGTTCGTCGAGATTTTCGGGGAAGACGCTTTTGCGTTTGTGATAAATTCGCGCGGCGAGACATATCTCGAGGGCGCGCTGTCGGGCCTGTTCGATCATGACGTTTTTTATCACGGTTTTAAAATGATTTTGGAAGAAGTTGTACGCTGCGCGGCGATGAAAACGCTCGATATCGTCCGCCGTCAGGCGGCCGTCCGGTAATTCGCGATTCGGGATCGGCTGAAAAAGTCCGGTGACGGTAGAACCTTGTTGACGTTCTGAAAGGGGAAGATCGACTTGTTCGAGCACGTTGGCAAAGATTTGCTTCATGACCCGTTCGCTGAGTTCCGGTTCGTTGTGTATGTACCAATAGATCGACGCGAGTTTTTTGTTCCGCTTGTTATCAAAAAACGCTACGGGAAAATCAACGGTGGGGAGCGTATTCCGATGACAAATGTATTCGCATTTGAACGTCCACGAGAGGGGAGGCGTGAGCTGGAAATCGTCTTGCACGCTGGTCAGCGCCAAGACCAGGATATCGTCCGAAAGTGATAACTGCTGCAGCCAATTTACGATCGAATCGACCGCTTCCGCGTGCCAACGGACTCCCAGCAGACGCTGTTCAATCGCGCCATAACGGCACCAGTGACGGCTGAAACGATACCTTGCACGGCACCACAGCCAGGCCTCATCCGTCTGACGTTCATCGAGCAAGTATGATGCGTAAACGTCCGCCATTTGGAACGGTTTCAACAAATCGTAATTCATATCGGAAGGACGGGCGGATTTTAGTTCTATCGCAGGTTTGAATTGCAAATCGGGTTTCTCAGTTCCCCGCCGCCAGCTATCCAATGCCGGGCGATTCTTTAAAAACAACGTGCGAAATTCGTTCGACGTCGCCGACCAACCCTGATTCTTCGCGATGTTTAGTTCCGTGTGGAAATCTCCATCCGATTCCTTGGGTATTGGGATAATCATTCTTGAGGCTGCATCATACTCGGAAAGCGCATTATCGTCGTGATCGACGCGAATCGATCCGAAGTCTTGAACGTCAAACGGATCACCGATGTCGGGAAGGCCCCAGACGCAGGTATAGTGGTAGATAATCGGAGTGGCAACCAGCATCGCAAACTTTAACAGTGAAAGCCCCGTTCTCGATCGCCTCATGAGATTTATTAAAGATCTCAGCGTTTGTGGCTCTTGGTTGTCTGTCGCTGGTATTGGCATCTACATTCCCCGATCATGCCGACGAACAGACGTTATGCGTTAAATTCCGGCCGTCGGATCTTTCACTTCTTCGCGGCATCCTCATACGGCCAGATCTCCACCCCGGTCTTGTCGACCTTCAGCCGTTTCGCGCGGATGTTCGAGCCGCCTTCTTCTTCGTAGTAGACGATAAGAACCGACTCGTCTTTGAGGTTGACCATCGAGGGATACGCGCCGATGACGTCGTCGATGAGGACGTTTTCACTCCACGTCCGGCACTCGTCGCGACTGTGCCGCAGGCTCGTATTCGGCAGGCGGAAGGCCAGCAGGATCACGTCGTCTTTGGCCCGCAAAAAGTACGGGCAGTGGCCTTCGAATCCCATCGGCTGCGAAACGGTCCACGTCTCTCCTTTGTCCTTCGACGTCGCGTAACTCATGGCCGGGCGCTGGGCGGCGTAGAGCGTGCCGTCTTTGAGTTCGATCAGATCGGTCTCGGCGTCGAGACGGACGCCGCCGTTGTCGACGTCGACCTCTTTGCTCCATGTCTTGCCTTCGTCGTCGCTGTAGATCACGGCTCCGTTCGCCGAACCGGCCTGCTCGGCGTACAGGCCGAGAATCAAGCGGCCGGTCGAGAGTTCGCGGATCGGCGAACTGCAATAATAGTTCTCCGAGATCCGCCGCGGTTCGGACCACGTTTCGCCGAGGTCGTCGGAGGTGACGATCCACGACCCCAGTCCGACGTATGGAATGTTGGGATCTTTGCTCTTCCCGAGCGAGAAGAAATTGCAAATGAGTTGGCCGTTCTTGAGTTGCACGATGGAGGGATCGCGATCGTCGTCGGGGCCGTCGTACAAAATCTTCGCATCGGACCACGTGCGGCCTTCGTCGTCAGAAAGACAATACGAAATGCGCCCCCCTTTGGGGAGTTGCTCGTTGGGAAGCGCGACGTGACCGTAGCCGGCGTAGAACACGCACATCAATCGGCCGTCGCTTAAACGGCAGATATCGGGGAACGCTTCGTACGCTCCGGCACCGGCGTCGTCGCAAACGATCGTGTAATTCGGCGCGGGAACGACGAATTCGTCTTTCGCCTCCGTCGCCTGGCCGATGATTTCGATGTCTTTGACGTGCACCAGCCCTTCGCTGCCATAGAAACCGATGCGGCCCGCTTTGAGGTTCTCGTCGGTTGCTTCGTAGAGCAGCTTGCCGTTGAGCGAAACCTTGAGCGTGTTGCCGACGCATTCGAGCTGGGCGTCGTGCCATTGACCGGCGGGTTTATCGAGGCCGCTGACCCGCTTGATCTCGTTCCATTCGCTCCCCGAGCTGTATCGCACCAGAATCGCCTGCCCACGATCGAAATGGATGTAATAATAATTGCGGCCGTCGACGGCGCGGACGACGAACCCGCACGCCAGCACGCCGGCGTCTTGCGGTTCGACGAGAAACTTCGCCTTGAGCGTGACGTCGCTCCATTCGAGCGGCTCGTAAATCGCCCGCGAAATCATTTTTCGGCCGTCGAGAACGAGTTCGCCTTTGTCGATCTTCGCCGTCTTATCGAGCAGCAGCCAATCCTGTGCGGACTCTTTTTTCGTGAGATCGATCTTGAGCGAGTCGGAGCCGAGAAGCGGCGAACTGGTGATCAAGGCGAAGAGAACGAAAAAAACGCTTCGAGTGTAGCAAGGCATATCAAAGTCCTACGGTTCTAACGTTGTTATTATGAGATCATGAGTGGGTATGTTCGTGTTTTTCGTGTTGTTCGTGGTACTTTTAATATTTCAATTGCGACCACGAACGACTGGAATGGGAAGTTATTGCTTTGGCTAGCGCTCCGCTTTGCGTCGCGGCTAACCGGGGAGGCGGGAACGTCAACTGAGAATCTCCCGGATCACGCGGCCGTGGACGTCGGTCAGACGCATGTCGCGGCCGCCGAAACGGAAGGTGAGTCGTTCGTGATCGATGCCGAGCTGATGCAGAATCGTGCCGTGCACGTCGTGGATGTCGAGTTTATTTTCGACGGCGCTCATGCCCATGTCGTCGGTCTCGCCGTACGTCATCCCGCCGCGGATGCCGCCGCCGGCCATCCAGATCGTGTAACCGCTGACGTGGTGATCGCGGCCGTCGGTCCCCGAACTGTGCGGCGTGCGTCCCATTTCACCGGCCCAGACGACGAGCGTATCGTCGAGCAGGCCGCGGCGTTTGAGGTCGATGATGAGCGCGGCGACCGGTTGGTCGGTGATGCGGGCATTCTCGGCGTGACGTTTCTTGAGTTCGCCGTGCTGATCCCACGGCGAGTTGTTCGCGTGCGTGCTGGGACAGGTGATTTCGACGAAGCGGACGCCCGCTTCAATCAGCCGTCTTGCGCGCAGGCATTGCAGCGCATAATACTTGTCGAAGTCGATGGCCCGCGTCACGCCGTACAATTGCAGCGTTTCGTTCGTTTCGTCGCCGACGTCGCACAGGTCGGGGATCAGCGTCTGCATGCGGGCGGCGACTTCGTAATTGCGGATCGCCGACTCGATATCCTGCGACCCGCCGCGCGACGCGGCGACGTCGCCGTCCTGCTCGCGGAGGAAATCGAGTTTCGCCCTTTGCAGCGCGACGGCGTCGGCGGGAACGATGTTATCGACGGGCGTCCCTTTCGAGCGAACCATCGTCGCCTGGTGCGTCGCCGGCAGGAACGAACTGGCGAAGTTGTCGAACCCGCCGTTGGGAATCCAGTCGTTATTCAAGAGGACGTAGCCGGGGAGTTGTTCGTTCTCGGTGCCGAGTCCGTACGACAGCCACGAGCCGAGACTCGGCGCCGCGCCGATCGATCGCCCGGTATGGAGCAGCAAAGACTGCGCCCCGTGCAACGGCGATTCGCCGATCATCGAGCGGATGATGCAGAGTTCATCGACGATGCTCGCCATGTGCGGAAAGAGATCGCTGACCCACAAACCGGAGTCGCCGTGCTGACGGAATTTCCACGGGCTGCCCAGCCAGGTGCGATTGGCGGAGATCGATTGCGAGAGCACGTCGGGACGCCATTTCGCCGGTTGGCCGTTGTGTTTCGTGAGTTCGGGTTTCGGATCGAACGAGTCGACATGCGACACGCCACCGTCCATGAATAGAAAAATGACGTGCTTCGCGCGGGGGGCGAAGTGGGTCTTCGCGGCTCCGGTTCCCGCCGCGGCCCATTGCTGCGCGAGTCCCGCGAAGGCGAGCGCACCGAAGCCCATGCTCGAACGATTGAGAAAATCACGCCGCGAGAGCGCGGGAGTTTGACAGCCGGGGCAACCGAGATCGGAGCGAGTCTGAAATTTATTGGACATAGATAAACTCCTTAAGGTTGAAGATCGCATGGGCGGCATCCTGCCACGCGGGCTGACATTCGAGCAGCGACTCGGCGTTGGCTCCGCGAATCTCGGCACTTTTTTCGACGAGATGCACCAGCCGGGCTGTCTCGTCGGGACGAGGCGGCCGCGCGAACGCCTTGGCGAACATTCGCTCGGCGCGTTCGGCCGCTGACGTCGCACCGTCGGTCATGAGCTGCGTGCTCCAGAATTCCGCCATACCGACGACGAACGGATCGTTGAGCAAGGCGAGCGCCTGATCGGGAACGTTCGTCTTATCGCGCCGGCCGGTCGTGAATTTGGGGATCGGCTGATTGAAGAGCGCCAGAAATCGCGGCGGTTCCATCAGCGTGACTTCGGTGTAAATGCTGCGGCGACCGTTGCCGTCGAGCGGACCGATCAGCAGCCGTTTCATGTGATCTTCAGCGGTGCGGAACGGTTCGATCGGCGGACCGAACAGCGTCTCGTCCCAGCGGCCGGAAACCGCGAGAATCGCATCGCGAATTTCTTCCCCTTCGAGACGTCGCATCGGCAGGTGATGCCACAACCGGTTCTCGGGATCGAGATCGACGGCGTGTGAATCCGCCAGACTGCTCTGCCGCCATGTCGACGTCGTCACCAGCAACTTGATCAATTTCTTATGCGACCACCCCTCGCGAACGAACCGCGCGGCGAGATAATCGAGCAACTCCGGATGCGTCGGCTGCTGGCCGAGATGCCCGAAGTCGTCGGGCGTGCGGACCAGCCCTTCGCCGAAAAGATAATGCCAGACGCGGTTCACATAGACGCGCGCGGTGAGGGGGTTATTTTCGTCGGCGATGTTTCGAGCGAGCTCCAGACGTCCGGTGGACGACGGAATTTCGCGAGCGGGCGTGCCGCCGAGCAGACTGACGCCGCCGCGCGGAATTTCATCCCCCAGTTCGGTGTACGACCCGCGAATACTGAGCGAGACATCGCGTGCTTCGTTCCAATCCGCCGCCGAGCCGATCGTGCGCTCAGGCTGAATTCTCTTTTCGGCCTCGCGATACTCCGCCACCAGCGCGGCGAGTTGCGGGCTGGCATTCACGCCGTTGGCGAGCAATTTCAATTCGAGAGCTTCGTTGAGCAGTCGCACCTCTTCGCCGGTGCACTCATTGCGGCTGAAACGTTCGATCGCCGCAGTCAGCAGATTCGCCAGGCGCGTCGGCCAATCGATCTCGGCGTTCGCGTCGTCGAACAACGGCACAAATCGGGCCAGTTCATCGAGCGGCGGTTGACCGGCGGGGTGTTCGTAGATTTTCGCGATGCCCAGCCACGATCGCGGATCGGCCGCTTCGGCTTCGCCGACCCCGCCATAACCGGTGCGCGGGGGAAAATAATTGTTGAGCGATTTCGTCACCAGTTCGAGGTAGAGGAAGCGATTCATCCGATCGACGCTCCCTTCGAGCGTATCGAGATTCCCCGCCGTCAACGTTTTCCAACCGGGCGACGGCTGATTGAGAAACTGCATCCGCTCGGAATGAAATGCCTGATCGACAACGAACGACTGAGCCGCGAATTTGCCGGCGGCGAAATTCAGCGAAAACGTCGTCGGCGTGCGCGAATCGAACAGCGGACTGCGCAGCGCACCGGCCAATCGCTGCGACCAGACATGCGACCAGCGTCCCGCGGGAAGAATTTGCATCAGCGCGTCGTCGCCCTCTTCGGTCACGACGAATTCACCGTCGCGGACGAGGCCGTGTTTCATCCCCCAACCGTCCCAACGCCAGCCGTTGACCGCCGCGGGATCATCTTGCGTGAAATCGGCGAGCAGTTTTAGTCCCGTTTCGTTCGCGGCGATTCGGCGATCCCGTTCGGCCTTGAATTCTTCGACGGTGAGCGGCGTCGTCTGCGAACGCCGCCAAAAACCCGCGAGGGATTCGGGAAACGCCGCCGCCGCTTTGTCGTCCGATGGGATCGCATTGATTTTCCCGGCGAGTTCTTCGGGCGAGGTCGTCCAGAGGATCGCAAGTTCCGCGCGGATGTTTTGCTTGATCCGCTGGAGTTCCGCGATCGCCGGTTCATTAGGGTCGGCGGCGTCGACGGAACGCACGCCCCAGCGGGTGCTCATCAATACGCCGGCGAGGGCGTAATAATCGGTCTGCGGGATGGCGTCGAGTTTGTGGTCGTGACATTGAGAGCAGGCGAGCGTCGTGCCGAGAAATCCCTTGCCAAGGGTGTCGATCATGTTCGAGATCGCCTCTTGCGTCGTTCCCTCGGTTTGAGCGCTGTCGCCGTGCCGGCGTTCGCCGAGTCTCATTGACATCGGTCCGATGATGGCTTCGTTCAGTCCGTTCTCGGAATTCACGCGAGGTTCGATCAGATCGCCGGCGATTTGTTCCACAATCAGCCGCTGATAGGAAACGTCTTCGTTGTACGCGCGAATGAGATAATCGCGGTACATCCACGCGTTCTTGGCGGGGACGTCCCATTCGTAGCCGTGGGTGTCGGAGTAATGCACGACGTCCATCCAATGCCGGGCCCAGCGTTCACCGAAGTGCGGACTGTTGAGCAGCGCATCGACGAGGTCGTCGTAGGCGGAGGGGGATTCGTCGGCGACGAAATTCGCAATCACTTCCGGCTGCGGCGGCAATCCCGTCAATGCAAAATTGAGTCGCCGGGCGAGCTCGCGCCGCTCGGCTTCCGCCGCGGGTTTGAGCCCCTGCTCTTCTAAGTCAGCGAGAATGAAGCGATCGACGTCGTTGCGGATCCACGATTCATCGGCGACAGCCGGCGGTTGTGCGGCGGCGACCGGTTTCAGGCTCCACCAATCGAGCCGTTCTTGATAGAGCGTCTCCCAATCGGCGGCGACGTGCTTGATTTCGAGTTTTCCCGAGCGCGGATCGGGGGCTCCCCTCTCCACCCAGCCGACCAAATCGTCAATGACGGCCTGCGGAAGTTTCGATTGGTTGGGCGGCATCGCCGAGGCGTCATCTTCGTGCCGGACCGCTTTGATGAACGGGCTCTCGTCGGGATCGCCGGGAATGATGGCGGGTTCGCCCGATTCGCCGCCGGTTTCCCAGCCGGCTTTGAGATCGAGCCGGAGCGCTCCTTTGAGTTCTTTCGATTCGCCGCTGTGGCATTTGTAACAATGTTCGATGAGCACGGGCCGAATTCTTGCTTCGAAGAAGTCGATGCCATCGTCCGCGCGCGTCGCATCGGGAACGGTCGCGACCGCTCCGAGCAGCGCGCAACAACACCACGTTCGCACGAGACAATGCATCTATTATCTCCCAGCAGACGATGCGCGGGACGAAATCGTCGCGCGGTTGTTTACGCGCAGCGTCAATCGGCGCATCGTTCGGCTCAGTTAGACATTCTGTGCCGTCAGATGATCCATCCAGCCGGCGATGAATTCAGGAACGACCGAAGACTCAATTCTAAGCGAAATGATCCTCATTTGCCACTTCGAATTGTGGGAGATCGAGCGAGATAAACCAACCGGCGGCAAGCGTAAAAAGCCGCACTCGCGTTTTTCAACGCGAGTGCAATTCAAGCCGCCGCAGGTGAGGCGAGGCGAATTATTCGTCTGCTGTTTCTTCTTTCGACGAGGGAAACGCGGACGCTCCCTGGCCGGCGAGCACCATCCGCGCTTCGAACGCCTTCTTCAGGCGCGAAATCGGGTACATGCGGATGACTTTTTCCCGATACGTCATGCGGCCCTCTTCGTCGGTGCCGAGATGTTCGGCGACTTCTTCGGTCGCGAAGCCGGCATACAGAGCGGCATAGGTTTCGGGATCGACGCCGCGTCCCGATTCGAGATCTTCGATGGCGTTCACGCCTCCCACCGTAATCGCGAAGGCATTTATGCCGGTGGTGGCTGGCTGATAGAGTTGTTCGCCCGAAAGCTGGTTCATGGCGATTTTCAGCGATTCCAGTGATTCCTGCACTTTGGTCACGGTTTCTTCGGTCGGACCGACCTGATCTTGAGCGTGCACCGGCTGGGGCTGCCCCACTCCGTTCGCACCCATGAAATATCCGACCGCCAACAAGCCGCAGGCTGACATACCGATAAATGCCCAGCGCATGACCCAACTCCTCTTGTAAGACGCCCGCACGCCAATCCCGTTTCGAGGATTAACGGCCGATGATCGAGATCACTCCGTAACGAACTGGCTCGGCGGATACTGAATCCCCGCATACCGGTATCATAACAAATCGGCGGATTCCCGATCACGTGAAAAATCGCGATTTTTTGAGTTTTTGGTCCATCGCGCGATCAAACGGTGATCCGTCCCATGTAATTCAGCAGCGAATTCAGGGCTTGTCCGATCTGATCGATGTCCTGCGATTGACAGGCCCGTTCGAGATTCGAGGCCTCGACCGTCAGATCATCGAAACCATAACCCCCGCCGCTTCCCTTCAACTGGTGCGCCTGGGCTTTGAGCGAATTCCACTCCCCCTGCAGATAATATTCCCGAAAGTTCTTCTGTTTTTCGGGAATGCTCTCCACAAACAGATGCAGGATTTCTTCGAAATCGGGATCGTTGCTGAACTCGGAATGCACGGGAGCCGCGGTCCGCCTGGCGGTCATGTTCATCGACATACGTATACCTCATTGATATTGATCATCGATATCCACGTCATGTCTATAGCACGCCCCCGGCGAGCTGTCGGAAAAAATCATGCGGTCCGGTCAACTTTTCCAGCCAGCCCATACACCTTTGTCAAGACTTTACCGATTTTTCCGTTCACATTTTTAATGACCGCGAGAACGATCGAGCCAAAGATAAGAATCATGCTGATTGTTCTCGTATGGGTTCGAGATTGCCGATGTCAATTCGCCATCGGCATTGTGACGTTACGCCGCTTTTTCTTTGGGAATCGACGACTGATATTTGCCCGCGGCCGTCGAGGCATCGGGGAGTTGTCCCGCGATCATTTGGCCCATGCGCGGATTGGCGCCCTGCTGAAACAGGTTGCGCAGCGGAATGCTGATAAACATGCTGAAAAACGAAACCGCGAGTATCCCTCCGCAGATCAGCAGAGCGATTTGGTCGTCCGATAATTGATCCATCCACGCGAGCATCTCTGTCACCTTTTCTTCAAGGCCGTGAGGGAATGGGAGAGCGACGCCGATCGGCAAATTCCTTCGCCTCTCGATCGTCGTACCGCACCGGACGCCCGTCCGATGCCGTGCGGCGGCGTCCTGCTCGTTTCATTTTCGGCCGGCCAGTTTGCCGGCCTTCATGCCGTTTGACACTCGCGTCGAATCGCCGCCGCGGCCAGGTCCAAGGCAACTCCTGCGGCAAGTTTAGCCGCTCGCACAGTTGGCACGGATGAACGGATTTCGCGAGGTGCTCGACATGCGACGGGAATGCCGGGAACGAGCGATCGTCCGAAGATGCGTGACTTCAAGCCGTTACAATCGAAGCTGTGGTCCGGGCCGCGACAGATCGCGTAACGATTGACCTTGACGCAAATTACGGAAATCTCATATACGGCAATCCGTATTCCGACGATGCGGAATTCTGTCGAACGAGGCGATCGGGACGATCGACTTGTCTCTCTCCGGTTGGCCCTACCGAGAAGGATCTCGGTTGAAACCGAATTATGCGTTTGCTCCAACGATATATTCTGTGGGAGTTGGTTCGCGTCTTCAGCCTCATTCTGGGGGTGTTGACGTTTTTGCTGATGTTCGTCGGCGTCGCGCAGGAGGCCTCCGCCAGCGGACTCGGCCCCGAACAAGTGCTCAAAATTCTCCCGTGGGTCGTCCCCAGCCTGCTGCCGTTCACCATCCCGGCGACGCTGCTGCTGACGGTCTGCGTCGTTTACGGCCGCATGTCGAGCGATCAGGAAATCACCGCAGCCAAAGCGGCGGGCATCAACGTGCTCTCGCTGCTCAGCCCGGCGTTACTGCTGGGGGGCGTTCTCAGCGTTTTTTCGTTGATACTTGCCGATCAGCTCATTCCGCTGGCGGTCACGCAGATTCAGAACACGGTTACGCTGGCGATGGAAGATATCTTCCTCGACATGCTGCGCAGCAATCACCGGGTGGTCAACAAGGAATATGGTCTCGAGGTTTACGTTCGCGACGTGTGCGATAAAACGCTGATCATGCCGATGTTTCGGTATTCGCGGACGGGAAGCGAACCCGTCGTGATTCAAGCGCAATCCGCCGAACTCGAATTCGACTTGAAGCAACAACAAGTGATTCTGCATCTGGTCCGCGCGCAGATTTCGACGCCGGGAGAAACAAAAATCGCCGTCGAGGAGGAGCACTATACGCATCCGCTGCCGAGCGTGGGGGGTGAGCCGCGGGCGCGGCACATGACGATCAACCATATCCGCAAGGAGATCGACGGGAAGGACGACGAGCGCTCGGCGTTAATGCGGCGGCGCGACATTTCCGCCGCGATGGCCATGACGACCGGCGGTTTCAGCCAGCTTCACGAGAAGGATTTTGTGTCGGATTACACGATACCGCTGCTGCAGAAAAAAGCGCGGCAGGAGAAACTGAAAACCGAACTGCACACGCGGTTCGCGTTTTCGAGCAGTTGTTTTTTCTTTGTGCTGCTCGGTTCGACGTTTTCGATCCTGCAGGCGCGGCGGCAGTTTCTGACGAATTTTTTATTCTGTTTCGCCCCGATTCTGCTGTGTTACTACCCGCTGGTGTTATTGATGATGAACCTGTCGAAAACCGGCAACATCGACCCCTGGTGGAGCTCCTGGATCGCCAACGGCGTGTTGCTCATGGCGGGGTTGTATGTGCTGAAGAAGCTGCTGAAGCATTAGCGGACGATGTCGCGCAGCCAATGAATCAGCGGCGTGAGGAATGCTAATAGCATCGGGATAAATATGAGTGTCAATAAGTAAAAATACACGATCCAATCGTAGCCCAGAACAACCTTTGGTCGGCGGTCGTTTTCATCTTCGGGGATCAGCCATGACATGATTTATCGTTTCGCAGTAATGGATATCCAAATCCTCAAGAATAAACGTCCCGCCGATGTCCGACGTGAAATACGGTCACTTTCTTCTGAGCGTCATCAACATCGTAAATGATTCGATAGTCTCCCGAGCGGATTCGCCAGCCGGTCCGATCGACCAGTTTTTTACAACCTATCGGTCGCGGATTCTCGCTCAATCCAAGAATCGCGACGTCGATTCGTGCGAGATCCGCGTCTGATAACTTCTTTAATTCCCTTTGAGCACGGCATGAAATTACCAACTCTAATTCATCTTCGCTGTGCCCTGATTTCTTCCATTGCTTGCGAATACGGAATCACTTCTTCGTTCGACGCCTTCGCGGCATCGTAGGCGCGGATGGATTCCAATTCTTCCCAGGCTTCAAGCAATTTTGCATAGGTTTCGATATCGAGAAGCACGGCCGTTTTGTTGCCCTGTTTGTCGACGACGAATTGTTCGCGCACGATGCTCATTTATCACCCTCTTTAAAAGAACAACCGACCTAACAACTAGCTAAGTGTATACGTCCCTTACTGCTTTTGCAATAACATTTTCTCTAGGATCACGTTTTCGCGATTCGTTGAGGGCATTCGCGCAATTGCGATAACGCCTCGTGTCGAAATCCCGTCATCAGGTTTGGATACCAATCACCATGTCCATCCCCATGAACCGCATCTGGAGCATGCCTGCGTTTTCTCCTTACTTTCCTGCTCCGCCGGCGCGGTATCGGGATGTGCGGTTTCAGTGGGTGACGTTTCGCACCGATGCCGCGATCGTCGATCGCTATCTGCCGGAGTGCTTCTCCCCGGCGGCGGACGGCGAGTGTCTGGCGTTCGGGCTCGACGCCGGCTGGTGTGCGAACTACGGCTCGTTTCAAGAAGCCGGGCTGCTTTTCAAATGTCATTGGGGCGATCAGGCGGGATTCTTCTGTCCGGTGGTGTATCTCAACTCGCGAGGCAGCATTCCCGCCGGGCGTGAGCTTTACGGCACGCCGAAAGTCGCCGCCGAGATTGCCGTGACGATGGACGAACGGGTGATGTCGACCGAAGTCCGTCTCGCCGGGGCGGTGGTGATGGCGATCCGCTCGACGATGCAGCTTCCCGCAATGTCCGCAGATCTTCCCGCGATGGAGCACGCCTGGCGCATCAAAGCGATCCCCCGCGCCGACGGCAAGGGGCTCGACGTGCTGCAACTGATCGACTGCGCTCATGCCACATCGGACGTGACGACACACATCATCCGCAAGGGCGACGGCGTGATCGAATTCGCCCCGTCACCGATTTACGATCTCTCGCCGATCGTCCCGCGGGACTATCGCGGCGCGGTGTATACCGAGATGGATTACACCGAGGGGTATGCGGAGATCGTGCACGATTTTTTGAACTCGTCTGACGAGGAGTAATGACGAATGTCCAAATGTCGAAGGCGAGCCCCAAAGCCCGTTTCGACATTTGGGCATTCGGATTTCGTCATTGATTCGACATTCGTCATTTCAGAACAGTTCCGTCAGCGGATGCCCTTCTTCGAGCAGATTATACGGGCGATTCTGCTTGTCGTAGGCTGTCAGGTCGCTGATGCCCATGGCGTGATACACCGTGTGGGCGATGTGCTCGGGGGCGCAGGGGCGGTCGGTGGGATAGGCGGCGATCTTGTCGCTCGAACCGTATGTCTGACCGCCGCGGATGCCGCCCCCTGCCAACAGCGCGGTCTGACAGTGAGTCCAATGATCGCGGCCCGGTTCGGGAGCCCCTTTGCCGCCGGAACGCGGGTCGCCGATTTTCGGCGTGCGGCCCATCTCGGCCGTCACTACGATTAACGTTTCGTCGAGCAAACCCCGCTCGTGCAAATCGGCGAGTAGCGCCGAGAAGGGGCGATCGAACAACGGCAGCAGATAATCCTTGAGGCACGAAAAGTTCTTCCAGTGCGTGTCCCACGCGCCGCCGATGCAGCCCCGCTTTTTGTCTTCTTCGTAGTCGTGCAGCCAGTGCATGGTGATGAAGGGAACCCCCGCCTCGACCAGCCGGCGGGCTATCAACATGCTCATGCCGTTCACGGTCTCGCCGTATCGCTGGCGGACCGCGTCCGGTTCGCGGGTGACGTCGAAGGCGGTTCGCGATTCCTGCGAGGTGAGCAGCTCGAAGGCCTTTTGCTGAAGCTGCGAGTAATTGTTGATCGACGTCGTCCGTTCGAAGCCCCGCCGGGCGTCATCGAGCGTGCTCAACAAGAACTGACGGTTCTGCAGGCGCGAAACGCTCACGTCTCCTTCGAGCGTCAGCGACGGACTGCGAAATTCGAGCGGCTTCTCGTGCGATGAAAGCACATAAAACGGATCGTGTTCCACTCCCAGCCGCGCGGCGAAGGCACCGGCGTTGTTGGCGTTGTCCGGCCCCGATTTCGTCGGCAACCAGATCGACGACGGCAACGACGGATGCCCGGGTTTTTTGTACGACACCACCGAACCCACATACGGCCAGTCCAACGGCGAGGGTTGCTGAAAATTCGGCAAACTCTGGTCGCGCACGTGCCCCGTCATGATGTAATAACGACCCGCACTGTGATCGTTCGCCGCCCGGTTGTGCTGTCCCAGCGAATTGACCAGCGCGAGGTGATGCGCCTGTTGCGAGAGCATCGGCAGATACTCGCACAACGTGACTCCGGGGGCCGACGTCTGCGCGGGTTGAAAATCGCCGCGGTACTCGCGCGGGGCCTGCGGCTTCATGTCCCAGATATCGATCTGCGACGGGCCGCCGCTGAGATAAATGAAAATCGTCGACTTGGCTTTTCCCGTTGATCCCGAGGTATTGGCGGCGACGGCGTGGTTCGCGACCGGACCGGTGGCCAGTCCCGCGAGACCGAGCCCGGAAGCCGCGAGGAATGTCCGTCGCGACGCGTTGGTTGTCTTGCTCGTTAGAAAAGGTGACATGCCCAGACTCCTTACTCGCGTCAGTCAAGTAACTCGAGTCGCAGTTCTCCGTCGCCGGCGATGGGATGCGGGCGACCGGTTTGATCGGGAATCATCGCGTGCGGATCGATTCCCAGCAGATGATACGTCGTCGCGAGAATGTCCTTCGGCGAAACCGGTGTGCTCTCGACGTCGCCGCCGATCGCGTCCGTCCGGCCGACGATGCGTCCTTTCGCGAAACCACCTCCCGCATACACCGCCGAATACGCCCGCGACCAGTGATGCCGCGCGGCACCGATCGGGCCCGAATCGATTTGAGGCGTCCGGCCATGTTCGCTGATGCAGAGCACGGCGGTTTCGTCGAGCAGTCCGCGTTCTTCGAGATCGAGAATGAACGCCGGGAAGGCTTCGTCATACACCGGCAGCAGATATTCCTTCATGCGAGGGAAGTGATTCGAATGCGTGTCCCAGCAGGAAGCCCCAAACGGTCCGTACGGATCCCAGAAGACCGAGACGAATTTCCCCCCTGCTTCGACCAGCCGGCGAGCCGCCAGGAGCGATTGCCCGAATAACGTCATTCCGTATTTTTCGCGCGTTGCGATCGGTTCTCGCTGAATATCAATCGCCTCGGCCATCTTGCTGGTCGAGAGCAGCGAGTAGGCGAGTTGCTGATGTTTATCGTACAGTCCCACGCCGTGATGATGGTCTAACGTATGCCGAGCGCGGTCGAACTGTTCGAGCAGCGACCGTCGTTTTGAGAACCGCGCGACACTGATTTCTTCCGGAAACTGGCAAGCGGTTCCCAGCGTAAACCTTCCGTCGGGAGTCGTTCCTCCGAACGGATCGTACACATCGTAGGTTTGCGAGTTGGCATCGAGTTTGGGGACGACGCGCGTTCCCTGGCCGTCGAAGTCGGTCCAGAGAGGATCGTACGACGGACCGAGAAACGAGGCATACGGACCGGAGAGGCGTTTGGTGCCCGAGCCGTATTTGTCCGACTTCACGCCATACAGCCACGGCAAGCCGATGTTGTGCGGGACTTCGGGAATCGCTTTGCCGGTTTTTTGTTGTTCGAGATAATCGACGACCGAACCGATGTAAGGCCGCTGCCGGGGATCGCGCGGGAGAGAATTCAACTCCGCATCGGTCATCGGCATGGCGGAGGTCGCATAACCGACGCCGTGCAGCGGATACGGATGCGACATCGACCGCACGACGGTGACGCGGTCCATGATTTGAGCATGCCGCGGCAAGCGATCGCAGATATCGAGACCGGGGACTGCGGTCGCGATGGCCCCCATCTCGCCTTGAATCTCGGCGGCGGCTTCAGGCTTGGGATCGAACGTCTCGTGCTGCGACGGCGAACCCGAGAGAAAAACGAGAATGCATGCCTTGGCACTGCCGAAGCTAGAGGTGGCTGATGTGACGGGTGCTGCTTGTGCTTCGCGGTAACGAAGCCAATCGGCGGAAGTCAGTCCGAGCGCACCGAGTCCGCCGATCTGCATGAGATCTCGACGCGAAATCCCGTCGCAGAGTTTCGTTTTGGCGCCGGTCATGCGAAACATCGTCTCCCCCAGTCATGAGGCGAATCGGGCGGGCGTTTCAGGCAGGCGGACAATTTGTCATCGCGGTTCGCGATTTCGTCACATCAGCAGAGTAACATGTATTATCGGTCGGAACAATCCCCATTCGTCAGATCGGTTCCGCGATTTTCGGCTCGTGCCAGTGCTCCGCTACGGAAACCCTTCGCGTCGCGGTTAAACGTAGAGTCCCTCGCTTGCGCTTTTTGAGGTTGCGCTATTCAAACCCTCGCCCACCGGGAGAGGGTGGCCGCGCAGCGGCCGGGTGAGGGGAGAGTTCGACGATCGATCGTGAGCAAGAACGATTCAACGTCCAAAACGCCCCTCACTCGACTGCTATGCAGTCGACCTCTCCCGGTGGGAGAGGTGAAGAACTGCGCAACTTCAAAACTTGCGCTTCGGGCTGGTCAGAGCTCAAAAAAACTTGCCGTATTCCCCCTTCGTCGCTTTGATCCCTATGTTCAAGAGACGGTTGTCGCTCGTCGGCGACAAGATGCGGCAGCCCTTCTCGACCACCATGTCGGCGTACTCGGGATTGACCGTCACCACGCCCCAGTTCTTGCCATGTTTTTTGCAGGCGGCGGCGACTTTGTCGAGAGCTTCGATGCACTTGGGGTTGAAGAAATCGCCGGTGAGGCCCAGGCTTTGCCCGAGGTCCGCCGGACCGACGAACAGCACGTCGACGCCGTCGATCGCCGCGATCGCATCGGCATCGTTGAGCGAACTGAGCGTCTCGATCTGAATCGCCAGAAAGGTATCCTTGTTCGACTGGGCACAAAACTCGGCGAGCGGCACGGTGCCGTATTTACCGTCGTAACCGCTGCTGTTGAGACCCCGGTAACCGCGCGGGGCGTACTTCGTATATTTGACGAACTGCTCGGCGTGTTCGGCGTTCTGAACTTGTGCGATCATCACGCCGCTCGTGCCTCCTTCAATCGCCCGCGTGACCACGGCATAATCGGTCGGGGCGACGCGGACGAAACTATCCATGCCGTAGCTACGGGCGGCGAGAGCGCCGACTTCGATCTGCTCCATCGTCACGCCGGTGTGTTCTTGATCGAACCAGACGGCCTGAAAGCCCCCCTGCGTGCCGAGAATCTGAATAAAATTATGGTGCGGGATACGTCCCAGACCACATGCCATAATGATTTCTTTGTCCGCCAGTCGCTGCTTGATGGTTTTCACGGCGCCATGTCCTCTGCTGATCTCGTAACTCGTCGTCATCCGGTTCACATCGACATCCGCCGATCATAACGAAATTCGAATCGACGTGCCATCAAACGTGTCGATTCATTCTCGTCTTTTAGCCCCCGGTCAATGACCGGGGGAAGACCAGGCGAAGACCCCCGGCAACTCGCCGGGGGCTAAAAGAAAACGCGCTCCGCTGCGCAGAGCCTTCGCGTCGCGGCTGACCGATGTTACAATCTGGAATTCGAAAAGGAGAACGCCGTTTTGCTGACAAAAGAATTTCAACAGAGTCTGTTCCTCAAAACCTGCCGGCGCGAGCGGGTGGCGGCGACGCCGATTTGGCTGATGCGCCAGGCGGGACGCTACATGTCCGAATATATGGCGGTCCGTAATCAGGTCACGTTTCTCGAACTCTGCAAGCGGCCAGATCTCGCCGCCGAGGTGACGCTCACTGCCCGCGAGACTCTCGGCGTCGATGCGGCGATTTTGTTTTCGGACTTGCTGCCGATTCTGGAACCGATGGGGATGCACCTGGAGTACGCCCAGGGGGAAGGCCCGGTGATTCATAATCCGATTCGCACCGCCGCCGATATCGATCGCTTTCATCCGGTCGAAAACATGTCGTCGCTCGACTTCGTCTTCGAGACGGTGAGGCTGGTTCGGAAGGACTTGCCCGCTGGCATCCCGCTGATCGGCTTCGCCGGGGCGCCGTTTACGCTGGCTTCGTATGCCATCGAAGGAGGGGGCTCGCGGCATTATCTGCACACCAAAAAACTGATGCACGGCGACGACGCCGCGTGGGACGCCGTGATGAGCCGACTCACCGACAGCCTGATCGATTACCTGCGGGCGCAAATCGAAGCGGGTTGTCAGGCGGTGCAGATTTTCGACAGTTGGGCCGGATGTTTATCGCCTTATGATTACCGCACGCACGTGCTGCGCTACTCGAAAAAAATCATCGACACCCTGCCGGCGGATGTGCCGCTGATTCATTTCGCGACCGGAAACCCCGCGTTGCTCCCGGCGATTCGCGAAGCCGGCGGAACCGTGATCGGTCTCGACTGGCGCGTCGATTTCGACGCCGGCTGGGAGACCGTCGGCCACGACTGCGCCGTGCAGGGGAACCTCGACCCCGTGGTGCTGTTCGCCGATTGGCCGGTGATTAAACGGGAATCGAAACGCATCCTCGACGCGGCCAAAAACAGGCCGGGACACATCTTCAATCTTGGTCACGGCATTTTGCCGGGAACCGACCCGGAGAAGGTGAAATCGCTGATTAAGTTCGTGCACGATTACTCCGCCGAGCTGGCATCATCTCGATGACGTGGGACAGGTGAGCCATGTCGCAGACGGGGTCGAAGCGAGTTGCGATCGTCGGAGGGGGGATCACCGGGTTGGCGTGTGCGCACCGGTTTGTGGAACTCAATCGAGAATCAACACAGCGATTTCACGTCACGCTCTTCGAAGCGGGCCCGCGCTGGGGGGGGGTGGTCGGCACGCATCAGATCGACAACTATCTCGTCGAACAGGGAGCCGATAACTTTCTGACCGACAAGCCGTGGGGCGTCGATCTTTGCCGCCGCATCGGGCTGGGGGAGCGGATCATCGCGACGGAGGAAAAACATCGCGGTTCGCTGGTGATTCGCAACGGCAAGCCGGTTTCCGTTCCCGAGGGTTTCGTGTTGATGGCGCCGAGCAAAATCTGGCCGATCGTCAAGACGCCGATTTTCAGCCCGTGGGGGAAACTGCGGATGGCGTGCGAATATTTCGTCCGCCGCCGCACGGAAACCGGCGACGAAAGCGTCGCCCATTTTATTCGGCGGCGGTTCGGCGGCGAAGTGCTCGATCGCCTGGTGCAGCCGCTCGTCGGCGGGATTTACACCGCCGACCCCGAGAAACTCAGTCTCGCTGCGACGCTGCCGCGATTCGTGACGATGGAGCGCGAACACGGCAGTCTGATCCGCGCGATGCGGCGACAAGCCTGCGCGAAAGCGGCTGCATCACGCCCAGAGGATGCCGGCGCCCGCTACGGCCTGTTTGTCAGTTTCCCGCACGGCATGTCGGAACTGATCGATCGGCTCGTCGAGCGAATCACGCCGCACGCGACGTTGCGATTGAACGCGCCGATTGCGTCTCTCGCCGATTCGGAGAAACCATCGGGATGCTACGCTTTAGCATTGAACGACGGCACGACAACAGAATTTGACGCGGTCGTCCTCACCACGCCGGCCTATCGCGCGGCGGAGCTTGTGAAATCGATCGATTCACAACTTGCCGACGATCTGGCGGCGATTGACTACGCCAGCAGCGTGGTGGTGGTTTCCGGTCATCGGTTGCAGAATGTGTGTCATCCGCTCGATGCCTTCGGCCTGGTCGTTCCGGCCTGCGAACATCGCCAGGTGTTGGCCATTTCGTTTTCGAGCCGCAAATTCCCCGATCGCGCACCGCGAGGGGAAGTTCTGCTGCGGACGTTCGTCGGCGGTGCGCTGCAGCCCGAGTTGGTGAACTTGAACGACGCCGAGATCGAACTACTCGTCCGCCGGGAACTCGGCGATCTGCTGGGCGTGACGGGACAACCGACCTTCCTCCGCGTCGTCCGTTACCCGCGCGGCATGCCGCAGTACCACGTGGGACACAAATCGCGCATCGCGGCGATTTTCGAGCGATTGACGGCTCACCCAGGATTGGCCCTCGCCGGGAATGCGTATGAAGGGGTCGGCATTCCCGATTGCATCCACAGCGGCGAACAGGCGGCGGACAAGATCGCGAAATCCGAATGTCGAAATCCGAATGTCGAATCAATGACGAAGTCCGAATGATCAAATGACGAATCGTTGCGCGTTCGTGCAATCATTTGGACATTCGGGCTTCGTCATTCGGATTTGATTCGACATTCGGATTTCGACATTCGTCATTTATCTCCCCGGCGACTTCACGCAGCGAAACCCGCAGTGCGACGTTCCCGTGCCGGGGTCGCCTTTCATGCGGGCGGAGACGCGGTAGCCGGTGCAGTAATTGTCGCTGCACATAAACGAACCGCCGCGCTGGACGCGCTTGGGAATCGTCGGTTCGAGCGGGTCGAGACTGGCGGCGGGGCCTTGCGGGTTGCGGAGTTCCGAGAACTGATACGTCTCGGGGCGATAGTTATCCTGACACCATTCCCAGACGTTGCCCGACATTTCGTAAAGGCCGTACCCGTTCGCCGGAAACGACTTCACGGGGGCAGTGGTCGTGAAGGTATCTTCGTTCCGGTTTTCTGCGGGGAAGATACCCTGCCAGATGTTGTTGACCCACTTCCCCTCCGGCTGGAGTTCATCACCCCAAGGAAACGTTTTGCCCGCGAGCCCGCCACGGGCGGCATACTCCCACTCGGCTTCGGTCGGCAACTGTTTGCCGGCCCACTCGGCGTAAGCGACGGCGTCCTTCCACGAGACATGCACGACGGGGTGGTCCATGATGGCATCGATCGACGACTCTTCCCCCGCGGGATGCCGCCAGTCGGCTCCGGGAATGTACTTCCAGACCTGATACGGCCAGAGGGGGGAATCCTTCCGCAGGGTTTGCCAATCGAATTTCGGATTGAAGCAGACCGAACCGGGAACCATATTCTCCGGGGGAATATCGCTCACATCGACGCCGACAAGGTCTTCGGGTTTCGGCGCGGATTCGGCAATCGTCACGTAACCGGTCGCTTTAACGAACTCGGCGAAGTGCGCGTTGGTGACTTCGGTTTCATCCATCCAGAATCCGTCGAGGGCGACGCGATGCACCGGGGCCTCATCGGCCTGGCCGTTATCGTTCCCCATGTCGAATTCGCCGCCGGGAATCCAGACCATTCCCGCGGGAGGAGAACCGTCGGCCGGTGGTTCGACGATCAGCGCCGGGGCGGCGGAGGGAGAACTGAGTGTCTTCGAGGGCTCCGGCGATTCCGCCGCTGGAACTAGCAGAGTTGTGGCGACTTCGGATTCTCGATTCACCGCATAGGCCAAAAATCCCAACGACGCGACGAGCCCCAATGTGAGCGCGAGCCATTGCAGGCAAGGACGTGGTGAAGTCTTTAAGTTGGTGTTCACGGCCCATTTCTCTTTCGCGAAATTGGCGTACAATCACATGTTCGAGCCCTCGTTCCACCTTATCGAAAAGGGGCCAAAGAATCGAGTCTGAAGCGGAGATTGGATCGGTGGCGTCCTAATTTGGAAGAGTTCAGCGGGTGGCACGTCCCTGAGGCTTTGCGAAGGGCGTGGTTCTCTTCAGCAATCGACACGCCCGTCGAAGACTCCGGGACGTGCCACCCAAATTAGGACACCACTTTGGATCGTCAAGAGAGCCTTCCCCTTTCACGAATCTCCCCTCGTCTGTTATGTTACACAGTCCCGCAGCGTTTTGGCGCCGGGGAGAAAAACATCGCCGCGCGGCGACGTCCGCTCATCCCGCTTCACCCGACAACTCAACCCGAATTTGAGTCGAGGATTCAGCCGATGCATGTATCTGTTCGCCGGTTTGGTTTCTGTGTTGCCATGATCTGTGCCATGCCGATGACGCCCTCGTTGGTGCACGCCGGTTCGTCGAACGGCCTGATGGATATTTCCGCCGACGGCACGCTCCTGGCGTGCTCCAACCGCGACTCGGGGACGGTGACGATCGTCGATCTCACCACAAATCAAAAACTGCGCGAATTCACCGTCGGCGCGAAACCGGAAGGAGTGACGTTCGTCGGCGAGACGCATCAACTGGCGATCGCAGTTTACGCCGACGATCTGATTATGTTCTGCGACGCCGATACCGCCGCCGAGATCGCTACCGTCGAGGTCTTCGATGAACCGTACGGCATCGTCAGCAACAAAGCTGGCACGCGGGTGTATGCCACGCTCGATTTCCCGGGCCGCGTCGTGGAAATCGATACGGCAGACCACACGATTCTGCACGAATTCGAAGTCGGTTCGTTTCTGAAGGGATTGGCGCTCTCCGCCGACGAACAGACGCTGTATGCCAGCGAATACTACACCGCCGTCGTGGTCGGCGTTTCCCTCGCCGACGGGCAAGTCGTCGACCGCTGGCAGGGAGCCTCGGGGTATAACCTCTCGCGGCAGCTCACGATTCACCCGTCGCGACCCAAGTTGTACGTGACGCACATCCGCTCGCGGATTACGACGGCCCACGGCGAGGGGTCGATCTTTCCGTATGTCACCGTGATGGATACCCGACCGCAAGCAGAACAAAAAACAAAATCGGCCACGCGGATCAAACCGGTCCCGATGGATGCCTTTCTCGGGGCGCTCGTCACCGCCAATCCGTGGGAGACCGGCATCTCGCCCGACGGCAAACAACTGTATGTCGTCTTCGCCGGGACCGACGACATGTTCGCCTGCAACGTCATCGACGACGATTATCGCGAATTGAATTATCGGGCCTATTTGCAGATCGGCAAAAACCCGCGTGCCGTGCGTGTTTCGAACGATGGCAAGACGGTCTACGTGTATCAGTCGCTCGATTTTAACATTGCAGTCATCGATGCCGAGTCGATGAAGGTTCGCGGGACGATCGAAGTCTGCGAGAATCCGCTTCCTGACGATCAACGGCTGGGGAAAGTCTTGTTTTATCGGGCGATGCAACCGATGTCGGGCCGCCGCTGGATTTCGTGTTCGAGCTGTCATCCCGATGGTCAGCACGACGGCAGGGTCTGGCAAAACCCCGAAGGACTACGCGACACGCAGCCGCTCGCCGGGCTGGCGTGGACGCATCCGCTGCACTGGTCGGCCGACCGCGACGAAGTGCAGGACTTCGAACATACCATTCGCGGTCCGCTGATGCAGGGACAAGGATTGCTCAATGGGGTCGTCCAGCCCTCACTGGAAGGTCCGAACGGCAAACTTTCGGACGCACTCGACGCCCTCGCGGCTTACGCCAATTCGCACAAATTTTCGATGAGTCCCTACTCGAAAGGAGGACTGACCCCGGCGGCTGAGCGCGGCAAGCAGGTCTTTTTTGCGAACGAGACACGCTGCGCCGAATGTCATGCGGGACCGTTTTATACCGATTCCAATCCGCTGAACAAGCTGATCATGCACGACGTCGGCACGGGAGGAGACGACCCCAGCGAAAAACTAGGACCGAAGTACGACACGCCGACCCTGCTGGGCGTGTATCGCAGTGCTCCCTATCTGCATCACGGCAAAGCCGCCATGCTCAAAGACGTGCTGACGACGAACAACCAGGGCGACAAACACGGCAAGACGAGCCATCTCAGCGACGACGAGGTTTCGGATCTGGTTGAATTCCTCAAAGCCCTGCCGTATGAGGATCCGGTCCCCGCGGCGGAGGCGGCGAAGTTGATTAAAGTGGAAAAATAGGCGACGGCCGATACGCGTCAATCCGCGCCGCGGCCGTTGTATCTGAAAAAGTATTTCGCATTGACGGAACCAGAGGGAGAAGGAGAATACGGTTATGTCCAATATCAAACATATACTTTCAACATTCGTGTTTGCGGCGTTACTCGGCGCGCTGATTGGTTGCGACGGCGGTGAGATGAAGTCGGGGGGCGTCGCCGAAGGTGACGGGCGAGAAACGACCGCCCCGGCACCAGCGGCGAACGACGGAACCGACGCCCAACCAAAAGCCGATCCACCGGCAGAATCGGCATCATCGGAATCGGCCTCGACGGATGCCGAGTCGAAATCCGATACTGATTCGGATACGGATCAGGCGGCGACGGACGACAAACTGCTCTTCAAAAACCTCGAAGAACTCGAGGAATTGATCGCCGAACACAAAGGCAAAGTCGTCGTCGTCGATTACTGGTCGACCTGGTGCGCCCCCTGCGTTCGCGAATTCCCCCATCTGGTCGAATTGCAGAAAACATACGGCGAAGATGTCGTTTGCATCTCCGCCAGTTGCAACTATGACGGACTCCCCGACTCGCCTCCTGAGAGTTTTCGCGAAGAAGTGCAGAATTTCCTCAACGAGAACGATGCGGCCGATCTCATCAACGTCGTCATGACCGTCGAGGCGGAAGTCTTGTTCGAGCAGTTGAAACTGGCGTCGATTCCCGCCGTGTATGTCTACAACCGCGACGGCGAATTAGCAAAGCGATTCGACAACGAAGACCCCGAAAAGCTGAAAGAGAGCGGAGAATTTTCTTACGAAAAAGATATCAAGCCGCTGGCGGCCGAACTGGTCGCCGCAGAGGCGGCGGAAGAACAATGAAAAATCGGGCGAAATTCGTGTAAGAATCATCGGCCCGTGCCGGTATTCAATGGCAGCACGAATGCAGGAACGAATTCACAAATCAGGACGCCGGGTATGTCGATCACCCCACGGGGCGGCTGGTGGAAATCACCGCGCATGCTGCTTCGGACCATTCTTCAATTGGACGATACGCCGCACTCGATCGCGCTCGGCACCGCCGTCGGCATGTGGATCGGCATGACGCCCACCGTGGGCATCCAAATGGGACTGGTGATGCTGTTCGTCTTCCTGACGCGGCCTCTGTTCCGCTTCAACGTGATGGCGGCGATCGTGACCGTATACATCTCGAATCCGATCACGATGATCCCCATCTATTGGTTCAACTATAAAGTGGGGACGTTGTTCATCGAGGGGATCGTCTCCAAAGAACAATTTCACGGCGTCATGAAATCCGATGAGATTCGCGACTCGTGGACCGCCGTGCTGACGCTGTTTGCCGATCTCGGCTGGCCGCTGGTGGTGGGTTCGCTGATTGTGGCGACGATTTGCAGCGTGATCACATACCCGTCAATGCTCGCGCTCATTTACTGGTTTCGACGCATGGATGCCGAGGCGATGCAGAAACTGGCGACGTCGACGACGGAATCATCTTCGCCCGAAACAGCGGATGTGAAACCGGCGGCGGATGTCCCTGGCGAGACGGAAGCCGCACGCGACACCGGCCGCGACGAGACGTTGGCCTGCGTTGCCGGGGGACGCACCACGACCGTCGAATCGATCGTCATCTAAATCCGATAGCGACAGGTAAACCGTGACGAACTCCAGGAAATACGACTGCCTCTGCGCCGGAATTCTGGTCGCCGATCATGTCTGCGACCCCGTCGACCATATGCCCCAGGTGGGTGAACTGGTGCTCTCGAAACGCTTGAGCCTCTCGATCGGCGGCTGTGCCGCCAACGTCGCCGTCGACTTGGCGAAACTCGAACGCGAGGTCGGCGTCATCGGGGTCATCGGCCGCGACATCTTCGGGGGGTTCGTTCGCGAATTCCTGGAAGATTCCGGCGTCACCTGCGAAGCGCTGGTCGAATCGGAAACCGAGCAGACCAGCGGCACGCTCATCGTGAACGTCCGCGGCGAAGATCGCCGGTTTATTCACACCGTCGGCGCCAACGCCGAGTTCACCGCGAAAGAAATCGACGCCTCACTGCTGAAAAACTGCCGGGTGCTGTATCTCGGCGGGTACTGCCTGTCGGACTCGCTGACGGCCGAAAACGTCTCCTCGCTGTTCGAGCAGGCACAGTCACTCGGCGTGACCACGTTGCTCGACGTGGTGATTCCGCAGCCGGGCGACTACTGGCCGCGGATCGAACCGGTGCTGAAATTCACCGACGTTTTTTTTCCGAACGAAGACGAAAGCCGGGCGATCACCGGGCTGGTCGATCCACCGACGCAGGCGCGGAAGTTTCACGCCGCCGGGGCGAAGACGGCGGTCGTGACGTGCGGCGGCGGCGGGGCGATTCTCGTCAACGACGAAGGGGCCATTCGCGCCGGTTCGTTCGAAGTCGACTTCGTCGACGGCACGGGAAGCGGCGACGCGTTCGTCGCCGGCTTTATCCACGGCTTGCTGGAAGGGGTCGACGT
This sequence comes from Planctomycetaceae bacterium, assembly GCA_040881995.1. GTDB lineage: Bacteria > Planctomycetota > Planctomycetia > Planctomycetales > Planctomycetaceae > JAQCEJ01. The sequence goes on along the minus strand of JBBECD010000043.1, from coordinate 7,213 downwards.
CAAGCGCTGTCTCGAATACGGCTCGGCGCTGGGAGCAAGCTGCGTGCGGGCGATCGGCGCCACCACCGGGATTTTCCGTCCCGCGGAATTGAGCGAATTTCTCTCGCGGCAGAAAATTCCGCTCGACCGCGTCACGGAACTCTGATGATGTGTCATCCTGCACTGGCGGCTTGCCCGCCGGCGTTTACAACCGTGACGGAGCCCATTTCATCGAGCTGGCGTCGTTGAACGAACGCCCCGGGTTTGTCGGTTGCGGAGGACTCCACTGCGGATGGCTGGACGGGGTTTCCGTCGACGGACCGGACGGCGGCGGGCTCGACGGCGCATGGCTCGCCGGCGGAGCGTTCAACTGCGGACTCCGCTGAGGAATCGTCGTCATCTCCCCCACATCGATGGAAACCGGAGGAGCGGACGACGGCGGAGAGTTCAATCGCGGCGACGCACTCGCGGCGTTGTGATATTCGTCCGGTGAAACCTCCTGCCAGCCTTCGCGCTCGGTGTATTGTTCCTGCCGCTGCGGCCGCTCGCTGGCGGCTTGCGGACGGGGCCGGGAATTGTTGTTCTGTTTGCGGCAATGGGGACAATTGTCGTTGTGTTGAGCCGGCCGCTGAGGCGGAGCATGACTCGCTTCCCCTGCGTTCGCGTATTCGCCGAAGTATTCTCCGTCGACATAATCCCCCTCGGCATATTCTTCGCCGAAGTATTCACCGTCGCCGTACACCTCGTACGGGCCGTATGAACCGTGCGCTTGCTGAGGGCTCCAGTCGGCTCGTCCGTAATGCCGGCTGCGGCGCGGGAGATAGGCCCCTTCGCGACCGCAGCCGCAGGATCCCCCTTGGTCCGAACAGTCGTCGCATTCCCCCGTCGCGCCGATCCGTTGATTACAGCTATTGCATCGATATTCGCGCAGGTCGTCGCGCATATTATTGAACCAGCGCCGATGAAAGCAGTCGAATCCCCCGCCGTACACGATGCCGGTTTCGGGATCGTAATGGGCGCTTCGCCAGACACACCCGGTCGAGAGACAGGTTGCCGCGAGCAATAGCCAGAAAGTGAATCCAATCTTCATCTTGTATTTCCGATCCGTGGAAATAGGCGCGCGTGAGTACATCCTCGTTCTCTCTTCATCGGAGTACGATGAGCGAAACTTTAACGGTTATGCGGTTTTTTCCAATTTTGCCGATATTAGCGATTTGGCGGCGTCTTGTCTTCCGTTGTCTTCCCCTCCTCTTCCGTTTACGATTCGATGATGAACCGACCACGCAAATTCAATTCTTCGAATAAACATCAGCCGCGAAAACGGACCCCGCGCGGCGAATTTACCGCTCCGGATCTCGCGGGGGTCATAAATCCCGCGGCGTCGGCATCGAATGTCAGCGGCCGCCGCGACGTGCAGCAGCGGGAGCTGGACGAAGCGGCCCATCGAGACGTGCCGCTCGTGATCGTGAAGAGTCCCAGCCGGCAGCCGCTATATTACCGCAAGCGGATAGCGGCCGTTCCGAAAAATATTCAGCCGGGCGACCTCGTATCGGTCGGACTGGGGAACGGAACTCATCTCGGTTACGGCATCTACAATCCCCGTGCCGAACTCGCGCTGCGAATGCTCACCCCGTCGGCTCTTCCTCCGAGCGAAGAGGAATGGAACGAACGTCTGCAGTACGCGGTCGATTTGCGCCGGCAGGTCTTGCAACTCGACGACCAAACCGACGCTTATCGCGTGATTCACGCCGAGGGGGACCGCCTCTCGGGACTCGTCGTCGACCGGTACGGCGATATTCTCTCGGCCGAGGCATTCAGCATCGGCATGTATCAGCGGTCGCAAGCGATTCTCGAACGGCTGGCTCCGATGTGCGATACGAAACATTGGGTGTTGCGGTGCGCCCCGTTCTCGGCCGATCAGGAAGGGTTCTGGTGCGAAACGATGACGTCGCCGGGCTGTCCCGATGACGTGACGATTAAAGAAGCCGGAACGCGGTTTCTGGTCCGGTTCCGCGAAGGTCACAAGACGGGATTCTTTTGCGACCAGCGCGACAACCGGCTCGCCGTCGCCGCAATGTGCCGGGGAAAATCGGTGCTCGATTTGTGCTGTTACACCGGCGGATTTTCGATTCAAGCCGCGGCGTTGGGGAAAGCCGCGGAGGTTACGGGCGTCGATCTCGACGAAGAGGCGTTGGCGATCGCCCGTAGGAACTCGAATTTGAATCAGGCGCGCGTCGTGAAGTTCGTGCAGGCCGATGCGTTCGCTTATATGCGCGACATGCAGCGCAACGGCAAGACGTACGACGTCGTCGTGCTCGATCCGCCGAAGTTGATTCGCCATCGCGGCGAACTGGAGGACGGGACGAAGATGCACTTCGATCTGAACCGGCTGGCGATGTCGCTCGTCAAACCGGGCGGTGTGATTTTGACGTGCACCTGCTCGGGACTGCTCGCGGAAGAATCGTTTCACCGCCTCGTCCTCGCCGCCGCCCGGCATTCGGGGCGGCAGTTTTCCGCCGCGATCGCCGATGATTCAACGACCAACGAAGATCTCGCCGGTGATGACGACGAAACCGTATCGCCCGAGCGCCCCTTCATCCCGCCGCGTCCGGTGCAGATTCTGCGTAAGTCGGGAGCCGCCCCCGATCATCCGGTCGCCGCCGAGACGCCGGAGTCGGATTATCTGAAATCGCTGCTGCTGCGGATGGGATAGAATCACAGGAATGCCGAATGTCGAAGCAAATCCGAATGACGAATGTCCAACTGGCGGACTGAAGGGCAGCCTTTTCGACATTCGGCCATTTATGACTTCGTCATTGATTCGTCGTTCGTCATTTCAGATTCACTTCTTCTCCGCTTTCTTCTCCGCAGGAACTTTCTCCGTGCCGACGGTCGTTTTCGCTTTTCGGAAATCACCGGCGACGACGATGACCAGATTTTCGGGGTCGATGTGCCGGCGGAACGCTTCGGCGACGTCCGCCGTCGTCAGTTCGCGCACCCGTTGTTCCACGTCGGCGTAGAATTTCATGGTGCGATCGGCAAGCAGCGTGCTTTCCAGCGTTCTTGCCAGGTCGGAATCGCTCGATCGCTCGACGCTCTTGGCTTCGAGATAACCCTTTTTCGCCGACGCCAATTCCTCTTCGGTCACGCCTTCGTCGATCAGCTTATTCAGTTCTTCGAGAATCACTTGCCGCAATTTTTCGACGTTGTCGGGATTGTAGATGGCATACATGTAAAAGATCGCCCGCTGATCGAGACTGCTGACCTGCAACGCGCTGGCCACGCCGTATGAGAGACCTTCGCGTTGACGAACGCGGTCGCCCAGCCGAGACGAGAGAGCGCTGTCGCCGAGAATGAAGTTGGAAATCACCAACCCCGGATAATCTTCGTCCGCATCGCTGAGCGGAAAGACCGTCCCGGCGAAGTAAGCCGCGTTCGCCTTGTCGGGAATCGTGAGTTCGGTAAACGAGCGTTCGATGTCGCGATCGGCGTTGCGCGAGATGCGTTCGAACGGCTTATCCGACGTCCAATCGGCCAGCATCGATTCGATTTGTTCCACGGTGGGATCGACGTCGAAGTCGCCGATGATCGTCAGTTGTCCGTGCGCGCCGTTAAAAAATTCGGAGTATAGTTTTTGCATGTCCGCCGTCGTCAGAGCGCGTATCTCTTCAATTTCCTCTTCAAGGGAAGGAACGTACCGCGGATCGTCTTTCTTGTAGAAGTTGATCGACCGCGACACGGTGCGCGAGGCCAATCGGACGGGGTCGGTCAACTGCTTTTGCAATCCCGCCAGTTGTGCCTGACGGATGATCTCCAGTTCCGAATCGGAGAGCGCCGGCTCGCGGAGGATTTGTTTGAGCACATCGAGCACCGCCGGAAGATTCTTCTTTTTAGTCTCGATGACGAACGTCGCCTCGCCGGGGTTGCCGCTGGCGTTGAGCTGCGCGAACTGTTTGTCGAGTTCATCCTGAAGCTGTTCGCGCGAGAGGTTTTTCGTGCCGCGGGTCATCAGCGACGGCAGGACTTCAGCCACGGACTTCATGCCGGCGAGACTTTCGACGTCGCCGTAGCGCAGCGTCAGCCGGAGGTTGACGGTTTCTCCGCGGGTTTTCTTGGGGAGCAGCGCGGCTTCGACGCCGCTGTTCAATTCGACGCGCCGCGTGCGGGCTTCGATATTCTCGGGCGAGACGTCGAAGACTTCGCCTGAAGCGGCGGTTTCGCGTCCTTTGTATTCGCCGATCATTTCCGCAAGACTCGGCGTCGCGGGGATCTCGATGCGGTCGGCTTTGTCGACGGGAATGTAAATTCCCACGGTGCGGTTGTTCTGCTTGAGATATTCGCGGGCCACGCGATTGACGTCTTCGACCGAGAACGTATCGACGCGGTCGCGATACAGGAACTTGAGCCGCCAATCCCCCATCGAGGCCCATTCGGAAAGTTCAATGGCGCTCTGCGTGGTGTCGTGCGACGACAGGTCGATCTGCTTGATGAGCTGCTGCCGGGCCCGCTCGACTTCGGCCTCGGTCACGCCCTCTTCCTTGAGTTTTTCGAGCACGTCGAACATCGTATCGAGGACGACTTGCGGCTCGTTCCCCGAGGCGACTTCGGACATGATCAGCATGATCCCCGGGTCGTGCAGCGAAAACGCCGACGCCGACACGCTGGCCGATTTCTTGCTTTCGACGAGGGCCTTGTACAACCGCCCCGAGCCGGGCGAGGTGAGAATGTTCGTCAGCGCATCGAGCGGAACGTAATCGGGATGTGCGCCCGCGGGAACGTGATACACGGCTCCGACGACCGAAACGTTGCCGACGCGGCGCAGATGAACCAGCCGTTCGCCGTCCTGTGCCGGTTCTTCGGTGTAAGTTTTTTCGAGTTCGCGTTCGGGCCGCTGGATTTTGCCGAAGCTGTCCGCCACGATTTTGAGGGCGGTCTCGGTATCGAACTTGCCGGCGATGACGAGCACTGCGTTATCGGGCTGATAATACTTCTGGTAAAAGCGTTTCAGGTTTTCGACGGGAACCCTTTCGATGTCGGCGCGGTTGCCGATCGTCGATTGGCCGTAGTTGTGCCATTGGAACGCCGCCGAGACCATCTTCTGGAAGAGCACGGTGCGGGGGTTGTTCTCGCCCGACTCGAATTCGTTGCGGACGACCGACATTTCGGATTTGAGATCTTCGCCGCGGATGTGACTGTTGACCAGCCGATCGGCTTCGAGGCGGATGGCGAATTCGAGATTTTCTTCGGTCGCGGGGAGCGTCTCGAAATAATTCGTGCGGTCGTACCAGGTGGTCCCGTTGAAATCGGCGCCGCGGGCCTGCAGGGCCTTGGGAATCTCGGCGTTGGTCGGCGTCCCTTTGAACGCCATGTGTTCGAGCAGGTGGGCCATCCCCGCTTCGCCGTAACCTTCGTGACGCGAACCGACGAAGACGGTGAGGTTGACGGTCACCGTGGGCTTGGTTTCGTCGGGATAGAGCAAGACCTGCAATCCATTCTCGAGTCGATATTCTGAAATCCCTTCGATCGACGCGACCAGTTCCGGCGGACTATCCGCAGCCGTCAGCATGGTGGTATTCACAAGCACTCCTAATGCCAGAATCGAAGATGTAGTCGGTGACATGTCATCATTCCTTACAGGGTGTTTCCGTGTCAGAGTGCGGCGATTGTATGGCAGGGGCAGAGGTGGTTACAAGGTCGAATTCAGGATCTCCGTTTCCTCGCGACGCCAAGCGGAGCGCTCTCTGCCAAGCTGCGTGTCACCGCGCGCAAAGCCCCGCATATCGCGCGCAAAGTGTCGCAAATCAGGCGCAAAGCGGGCGCAAACCATGCGCAAAGTGGTGCGAATCGTACGCAAAGTGGTGCGAATGAGCGCGAATCAGCGCGAATAGCGTTGAATAGCGCCCGAGTGAACGCGAGTGAACGCGAGTGAGCGCGAGTGAGTGCGGAATACCGCGCCAGTAAGCAAAAATGGGTGCGGAGTTGGGCGCGAGTGAGCCGGAATGAGTGCGGAGTGGGGCGCCAGGGGCCGCGAGTGAGTGCGGAGTCGGGCGCGAAGCGGCGATTTCGCGCCCATTCAGCGCGATTTCAACGCGAAAATCACGATTTCGAAGCGCATTTCACGCGATTTGATCGCAGAAACGGCCACAAATCACACGTGCAACTCGACCACGTCTTTATCGCAAAGCGTATGTTCGCGGCCGACGCTTTGGCCGTCGTGAGCGCTTTCGCCCCACACGCGGGCGAATTTCAGGCTGTCGGCGAGATCGCGATGCACCTGGTAGGCGAGATCCTCGACGGTCCCCTCGCGCGGAATGGTAAAGGGAGAATCCATCTCCGCCGGCTTCCCCGGTTTCTTCGTGTAAATGCGGATGACATTCGCCATCCGAAAAACCCGATCGCGCAGCGCGGCGACCGAATCGGGATCGTCGAACTCCACCGGCTGAAGTTCGTAAGGCGTCGGCACGAGTTCCTTGAACAGTTCCAGCCGCAGTGATGCATCGGGGTCGTTGCCGTGCGTCATCACCAGCAGCGTGTTGATGTGGACGATCGAAAAATCGTCTTCGTCGAACCCGGTGTGCGTCCCCAGGATCGTCTTGCGCTGGGCGAACTGTTCGATGACGGCGGCAGTGGCGGCGGGGCTGTCGTCGTCGGAGACGTCGAAGCAGAGGAGCACGCCGTCGGTCGAACGGACCATGCCGACGAGATACGGTTCGAGGTGCACGTCGGTGACGGGGGGCGTATCGATCAACTGCACGGCGACGTCTTCCCAGGGCATCATGCCGGGCATCGGTTCGTGCGTGGTGAAGGGATACGGCGCCACCTCGGGCTGGGCGTTCGTCAGTTCCTTGAGCAAGCGGCTCTTGCCGGCGTTCGGTCCCCCGAGAATGAGGAATTGCCCCGCCCCCTGCCGAGGAAAGCGATAACTCTTGCCCGCTTTTTTCGCCGACGATTTTTCGACCTGGGCTTCCTGCTTCGCTTCCTTCAGCCGGGTTTTGAGATCGGCCTGAATCTTCTCGGTCCCCTTGTGCTTGGGGATGAGTTGCAGCATCCGTTCGAGACACTGCGCCCGTTCCTCCGCCGATTGCGCCCGGCGGTATTCATCCTCGGCTTTTTGATATTGGGGAGTGAGGTTCGCAGGCATGGAAGAAAAAGATGAGGGATGAGGGATGAGGGATGAGTCAGAAATCAGCTCAAATGAGCCGCAACGCGGCTGGGACAAGGAGATGGGGAGATG
>JBBECD010000042.1:0-7123 GCA_040881995.1 Planctomycetaceae bacterium | reverse complement strand
GACGAGTGTACTGGCCTTTCTTGCTTTACTCTACATGATAACTTTGCGTGAGAATGCCTGCATTCTACCCGCGTCGGTTGTTTTTCAGAACGATTCACGTGACAATTTTCGTTTGTCGCGAACGAATCGATCACGAGCGAGGAGCCAACGTTGAACACCGCAACCAACACCGTCGGCAGTGGAGCACCGAATTCGTTGTACGAGCGCCTGGGGGGCGTGTACCCGATCGCGACGGTGGTCGATCATTTCATCGATCGCATCATGTCGAACCCGAAGCTGAACGCGAACCCGAAGGTCGACGAGGCCCATCACCGCGTCACACCGCCGGGCTTTAAGTATCTGGTGACGGAAATGGTCTGCTGGGCCACCGGCGGCCCGCAGAAGTACACGGGCAAGACGATGCACGATTCGCACGCGCATCTCGACATTACCGACACCGAGTGGCAGTCGTTCTTGGAAGATTTTCAAGCGACGCTCGACCACTTCGAAGTGCCACAGCCGGAGCAGCAGGAGTTGTTCGCGATTGTCGAGAGTACGAAGAGTGATATCGTGCGGTGATAAGTCAAGAGTCGAGAGACAAGAGCCAGAACAAAGCGTTTGCATGGTTAGCCGCGACGCAACGCGGAGCGCTAGCCGATGCGGGGCAACCAGCGATCGCGGCCAAAGCTCCGCCCGACCCATCCCACGATCGCTTTCGCGGCCTGATCCACACCCACGGCAAAGGGAGTAGGGCGAGCACGATGAACGCGATCGGCGAATACATATGAGCCGCACGCCGCCAGTCTTTCCATCGAGACTTCGACCGCCGCCGCGCGCGTTTGGGGTCCGCCATCGCCGACTCCGGCAAGGCGTCGTCAGCGGCCTTCGTCAGCAGAGACCGCCAATAAGCGGGCGACATGTTCCACGAAACAAAGCGAACGCCGCCGTCGCCATAGAGTGTGTGCGTTCCCCCGGCGTGGGGCAGATCGTCGTCGTCGATCGGGGTCTCGTAAAGTTGCAGGAATTCTTCGGCGGTGATTTCACGCGGGTCCATCCAATTCACCTCGCGCTGATTCAACTCCACGACGGCCAGCGTGTTCTCGATGCCGTCGGTGATCTCGTCGATGGCGACCCCTTTCTCGCCCGGCCACATTGTTACTGCACCGACGAGGACGTGATACGTTGTTGCGGATCTGTGCTCGCTGTGGTGACTCGGACATTGATAGGATGGAATCGGTTGCTCGGCCAGCCGCTGATTCGACGGGCCGTCCCAAGGCTCGTTGAAGTCGTACCGATTGTATACGTTCTGATAGTCGAGATACGGCAGCAGCAGCACGCGCCAACTGTGCATCGGCCTGCCGTTCTCATCGGCGACATACGCCGGCGGGAAAGCTCCGAAATCGGAGTGGTAGTTGTGCAGAGCCAGGCCGATCTGCTTGAGGTTGTTCTTGCATTGCGTACGGCGAGCCGCGTCCCGAGGAACTGACGGCTGCGGTATCAGGCCGCCGATGATGAAGACGATAACGTAAAGTGAAATACCGACGAAACACAGGGCCTGCGGTCGCGACTTCCACATCCACGTGAGCCCCCAGATCAATACCACGGTTACACCCGGAAGCAAACCGTAGAACGCCGAGAAAAACATCAGATTCAAATCGTAACGCGGCAGAATCTCGTATGCTCGATGCAACGGCGGCCCGAACGCCGCATAAGAAAGGGCGAGCACCGCGACCGCGTAAAGCACCTGCCGCCAACCGAGCAATCGGCTGATCTTCAGTCGATCGAGCAAAATCGACATGTCGGTTGGACGCGCGGGCTGTTGGTGCTCGGACATGGTCGCCTCCGGTTGGTTGACATGCACGCTGGAATCACTCGGCTAGCGCTCCGCGTTGCGTCGCGGCTAAACGGCGGCGAAGTGCACCGATCGGTCGCGCGTGGTATGATGTGCTGATCATCATTGTATGCATTTCCCAGGACATCCACCATGACGAATTCTCCTCCGCCGCTCGAATATCTCCCCCGGCTGCCGCGCGACAAAACGGTGGGCATCGGCTGCATCGGAGCCGGGTTTATTATGGCCGATTGTCATCTGGTAGCGTATCGGCAGGCGGGGTTCAACCCGGTGGTGATTGCTTCGCGGACCCCCGAACGAGCCGCGGAAGTCGCGAAGCGACATGCGATCGACAATGTTTATGACGATTACAAAAAGCTGCTCGCCGACCGGCGAGTGGAAGTCGTCGACATCGCCGTGCCGCCGGATGTGCAGAAGTCGGTCGTCGCCGACGTCGTCAAACACAAGCACATTCGAGGCGTGCTTGCACAGAAACCGCTGGGTGTCGATTACGCCGAGGCGTGTGAGATTGTGCGGATGTGCCGCGACGCGGGGATCACGCTCGCCGTGAATCAGAACATGCGGTACGACCAGTCGGTCCGCGCGGCGAAACAGTTGCTCGACCGGGGCGACCTCGGCGAGCCGGTTCTGGCGACGATCGACATGCGGGCCATTCCGCATTGGATGCCCTGGCAAGAACGGCTCGGCTGGGTGACGCTGCGGATCATGAGCATCCATCATCTCGATACGTTTCGCTACTGGTTCGGCAACCCCGAGCGCGTGTTCGCCAGCGTGCGCACCGACCCGCGCACCGAGAAGAAATTCCCGCACACCGACGGCATTTGTCTTTACATTCTCGAATACGCGAATGGCTTCAGAGCATCATCATGCGACGACGTCTGGACCGGTCCGGCTCGCGAAGGTGCCGAGGGAGACATCGGCATCAACTGGAGATTCGAAGGCCGCGACGGCTTGGCGAAGGGAACGATCGGCTGGCCCGAGTATCCCAAGCCGACGCCGAGCACGCTCGATTGGACGAGCATCCGTTCGCCCGGCTGGCATCAACCCAGGTGGAACGAGGTCTGGTTCCCCGACGCTTTCGCCGGCCCGATGGCGGATTTGTTGTGCGCTCTGGAAGAAAACCGCGAGCCCGAGTCAAATGGTGATGACAATCTGAAAACGATGGCGCTGGTCGAGGCGTGTTATCGCTCGGTGGCGGAACATCGGGCGGTGGAGGTGGAGGAAATCGAGGGGCGAGGGACGAGGGGTTAGGGGCGAGGCAGAAAAACAATGAGATCTCGTTCCCAAGCTCCCGCTTGGGAACGCAAGGTCTTCGAAGCTCTGCTTCGCCGAATCTGTTACAGGTATTGTTAACGATGAACGTCAACACTTCCGACATCGTCAAACTCCTGTTCGCCTGGGTCATTATCTCGATTCTGGCGGCAACCAAGATACGCTACGAGCGAAAGACGAACCCCGGCAATGGGACCGTCAGCCTCGTCGCCGTTGTTTTGCGACTGCTATTGGTGCTCGCCGTATTTTACGGAGTGTGTTGTGCCGCGATGGGACTTTCGGTCGACGTGATGCTGATCCTTTTCGGCGGAGTTGGCTTGATCATCATCGTCGCACGAATGTCGTCGGAGGATGCTTTCCCCGTTGCTGATCATCCAGTCGGTTTAGCGTTCGCCGCTGTCGTGTGGTTGCCGATTTACGTTCTGAAGCAATTCGTGTTCGGCTTTCCCGATCACGATAACGTCGTACTCTCACCGCCGGTGTATGATACCGCCCCTGTCCGTTCGTCCCCGAATACGGCAGCACCCACAACAGCGTTGCCGACCCCTACCGCGTCTGACCTCATCGGCGCAACCGGTATCGTTCTCGGCATGTTGCGTCCTGCCGGCAAAGTGGAAATCGACGGCAAACAATACCCCGCCACCTCGATTGACGGCCGCATGCTGGATCATGGAACGACAATCGAAGTCTGCGGCAAACGCGACGGGGAGTTGGTCGTACGCGAGGTGTCAGGTGGGAAATCATAAGCAAGGAGCGAAACCCTCGTGACAAAAAAAGAACTTGTCGTCGTCGGCGGAGCGAATGGGTCGGGGAAGACGACGTTCGCGAACGAGATGATCTCCCAAAAAGGATACACGTACATCGCCGCCGATGCGATTGCTGTGGAGTTGTCGCCGGGCGATTTGGCCAGCGCGGCGATAGCAGCCGGCCGAGAGTTTTTTCGTCGCGTGCAACGTTCGCTCGCCGGCGATAACAGCTTTATCGTCGAGTCGACGCTCTCGGGGCTGATGTTTCGCCGAGTGTTGGAACAAGCGAAATCGGCGAGATTCGAGATTACGATTGTGTACTTGTTCTTGGATTCTTCGGACCAATGCGTCGATCGTGTCGCCGAACGAGTACAAAAAGGCGGGCATCACGTTCCTGATGAGGACGTTACGCGTCGATATTCGCGCAGCCTGTCGAACTTCTGGCACTTCTATTCCCCGTTGTGCGATCATTGGGTACTGGTGTATAATTCAGGGGAAGAGATGCAAGATGTCGCCGCGGGAACGGCTGACGATTATTCGGTACGGGATGTAGACCTCTTCGAAAGATTCATGCTCCTTCTTGAGGCCGATGAGTAATGTCCGATACTCTAAATAACATCGAGACGTTCCGCAAAGCCGACGAGATCATGCGCATCGCCCGATCCGCCGTCCGCAAAGCGAGAGCCGAAAGTCGTCGGCTGGGTGTGGCTAACGTCTTCTGGCGCGACGGCATCCGCTACTTCGAACTGCCGAACGGCGAGATTACCCGTACCCCGCCGGATTGGGCGACGCCGGAACCGAGGTAATCGTTCGGTTCGCACAAGCACGACTCGGGGGCAGCCCACTTTCCCCTCCCCTTCTCTTGAGAATTCCCCCTCGTTCCGACATGATGGCGGCGGTGTGGGTCTTTTCGTCTCCGGACGAGCCCCTTCTCGATTCATCGATGATGAACAGGAACAAGAAAGAGAGAACTTCGATGTTAAAACCCTTTTCCCTGCTGAAAATGACGTTAAGCCTGGCGTGTGCGGCGCTCTTGCTGGCGGATACTTCCGCCGATGCCGGCCGGCGTCGCCGTCGCTGCTGTCATGAGCAATCTTCGTGCTGCGGTAACTCGAATCAGGCCGTTGTGTCCGCCGAAGAGGGACCAGCTCCCGCGCCGGAACCGGTGGCGGACGCACCCTACGAGGAAGCGGACGCCCCCCCACCGGCAGCCGCCGAGGAACCGGAAGCCCCGGCTCCAGAAGCCGCCGCTGCCGCCGATGAGAACAACGTGCCGCCCGAAGGTTTCACCGCGCTCTTCAACGGCGAAGATCTCACCGGCTGGAAGGGACTCGTCGGCAATCCGAAAACCCGTGAAGAGCTGACCCCCGAAGAACTCGAAGCGGCTCAGAAGGTCGCCGATGAGAGAATGCGAACACACTGGAGCGTGCAGGACGGCGCGCTCGTGTTTGACGGCGGCGGAGACAGCCTGTGCACCGTCAACGATTACGCCAACTTCGAACTGCTGGTCGACTGGAAAATCGAAGCCGCGGGCGACAGCGGCATTTACCTTCGCGGCAGCCCCCAGGTGCAGATTTGGGACACCGAGCACGAACCGTATCATGCCAACGGAGCCGACAAAGGCTCGGGAAGCCTGTGGAACAACCAGACTCACGAACGCTTTCCCAAGGTGAAGGCCGACAACCCGGCCGGTGAATGGAACAGCTTCCACATCAAGATGATCGGCGAACGCGTGCAGGTGTCGCTCAACGGCACGCTGGTGTTCGACGACGTCATGGAAAACTACTGGGAACGCGACAAGCCGATTTATTCAACGGGCCAGATCGAACTGCAAAACCACGGCAACACGCTGTACTTCCGCAACGTCTACGTGAAGGAACTGCCGGAAGACGCCAGCTTCGAGTAGACAATCGAACCGAACCTCTCGCCGGTTGAGAGGGTCGAGACGTTGGGATTTTCGTCTGTCATGGCCGCAAGTGCCATGCCGGATGCCGCGCGCCCGTAGCTCAGCAGGATAGAGCAACGGATTTCTAATCCGTCGGTCGGGGGTTCGAATCCCTCCGGGCGTAATCGTAAAGCTAATACTGATAGTCGTTTATGGCTATCGCATCGCTTCACATCTCCAACTCCCGCCCCCGGCCTTGTTGCCTCGCTCGCTTCAGAATCTCTTGTCCCAAAGCCAAATCTTCGATCGCCAGGCCCACCGATTTGAACAGCGTGATCTGGTCGGCAGTCGCCCGGCCGGGTTTGCGCTCGGAGACGATTTCGGCGAGTTCGTGCATCAACTGCCAGTCGATGGCTCCTTCTTCGATCGCCTGCCGGAAATCTCCCGCCTCGATCTGGCATTGGGCCTTGCTGTCGCAGACGATGACATCCGACCGGCGGACCGTGGTGACGTCGATTTCGGCCTTTTGCCAGAAGTTCGAACCGACGACGTTGAGATGCGTTCCCTCATCGAGATCGTTGCCGTCGAAGAGAGGAATTTTGCTCGACGTGGCGCAGATGACGATGTCTTTCTCGCCCGCCGCCTGAGACGGAGAAGAGACCCCTTCGACGGTCACGCCGAGTTTCTCGCTCATCCGGTCGGCGAACAGGTCGCGGCGCTCGGGATTGCGGCTATGAACGGTGACGTGTTCAATCTTGCGGACGGCGCATACCGCTTCCAACTGCGTTTCGGCCTGCTGGCCCGCTCCGAAGATGCCGACCAGGCGCGAATCGGCACGCGACATATATTCGGTCGCCACGCCGCTGGCGGCGCCGGTGCGAAGGCGGCCGAGATGGTCGGCTTCAATTAATGCCTGCAGCGTTCCGGTCGCGGCGTCGTAGATAGCGACGTGGAATTTCGCTTCGGTCGGCGTCGTGGTGTAGTTCTTCCAACCGACGACGCCCCATGCGGTCGAACCCGCCGACATCGTGTGCAGCATGACGCCCGATTGAATCACTCGCTGCCGGGGCGTGTTGGTCGCCCGGAGTTCGGCGAGTTGCTGAAACGCCGACTCGACGAGTTCGATCGCGGTCGGCATATCGATGAGTTCGCGAACGTCCTGTTCCGTCAGATAAAGCACCGGCATGAGGTTCGTCCCCGCTGAGTTGCGTCCCCGAAAAATAGGATGTCGTTTCCAAGCCTTTGAATACTCAAACCCGCCCCAGAAAGCAATCGGGATTCGCGAGTTTATGCGTCATACCCGCCTCGCGTTCCCTCGTTCCCAAGCTCCGCTTGGTACCTGTTTAGCGTCCGACAGTGCTATTCGGCGACCAGGCGGAGGCGGGCGGC
>JBBECD010000041.1:0-41734 GCA_040881995.1 Planctomycetaceae bacterium | reverse complement strand
CCAGACTGTAAATCTGGTGGCAATGCCTTCGCAGGTTCGAATCCTGCTTCCCCCACTAATTTCATGCTGACACAACCTCTGTGCCTGACGGTTTTTCTGTTAATTTGCGACCTGAATCACAAGCACAACCGGTTGTGTTAGAGACTATATTTCATGCTGACACAACCACTGTGCCCGACGATTTTCAGCTAAATCTGCGGCGTGAGTCACAAGCACAACCGGTTGTGTTTTGGTCTTAACACAAAAAATCTCGCGAATGACCGCGGGTGTAACTCAATGGTAGAGTACCAGCCTTCCAAGCTGGCTGTGAGGGTTCGATTCCCTTCACCCGCTTTGAAAAGATTCTGGCGGCATGGGTGCCGTCGGGCATGGACCTGAAGAGTTGTTTTGGCATGTGTTGGATTGTCGGTGTTGAAGTGTTGGGGCCGTGATCGAATTGTTGTTGATGGCCAACGGCATCCGATCTCGGTCAATACCAAGGAATGAATTGCTGCCGTAGCTCAGTTGGTAGAGCGCGTCCTTGGTAAGGACGAGGTCGTGGGTTCGAGTCCCACTGGTAGCTTGGTCGGCCCATGTGTGTTTTGTTTTGCGGAGAAATCTGCCCCAAGCGAAGATTTTCCGCGGCAAAGAAATCTTACGAGGCAATCCTCGATTGTCCGGCTTGATTCGGTGTCCGGTTTGATACTACGGGAGAAAAGAAAGAAATGGCGAAGGAAACCTTTCAGCGAACGAAACCTCACGTCAACGTGGGAACCATTGGTCACATCGACCACGGGAAAACGACTTTGACAGCCGCGCTGTTGGCCGTGCAGACGACCAAGGGGTTGGCGAAAATGAAGAGCTATGCCGATATCGCGAAGGGGGGGACGGTCCGCGACGCGACCAAGACCGTGACCATCGCCGTCAGCCATGTCGAGTATGAATCGGAAAAACGTCACTACGCCCACATCGACTGTCCCGGCCACGCGGACTATATCAAGAACATGATCACCGGTGCCGCCCAGATGGACGGTGCCATTCTCGTGGTCTCCGCCGCCGACGGTCCGATGCCTCAGACCCGCGAACACATCCTGCTGGCGCGCCAGGTGGACGTCCCGGCTCTCGTGGTGTTCCTCAACAAGTGCGACCTGGTCGACGACGAGGAATTGCTCGAACTGGTCGAGATGGAAATCCGTGAACTGCTCACCAAGTACGATTTCCCCGGCGAGACGATTCCCATCATCCGCGGGAACGCTAAGGGGGCGCTGGACAATCCCGCCGACCCGAAGTCGAATGCCTGCATCGGCGCGCTGATGGATGCGCTTGACGAACACATCCCCGAGCCGATTCGGGCCGCCGATAAGCCGTTCATGATGGCCATCGAAGACGTGTTCTCGATCGAAGGCCGCGGCACGGTGGTCACGGGCCGTATCGAACAGGGAGTCGTGAAAGTCGGCGAAAAGGTGCTGATCATCGGTCTCAAAGACACCGTCGAAACGACCTGCACCGGCGTCGAAATGTTCAACAAGATTCTCGACGAAGGCATGGCGGGCGACAACGTCGGTCTGCTGCTTCGCGGCATCAAAAAGGAAGACGTGCAGCGCGGACAAGTGCTGGCCGCTCCCAAGTCGATCAATCCTCACACGAAGTTCGAATGTCAGGTCTACGTGTTGAGCAAGGATGAAGGGGGCCGTCATACGCCGTTCTTCAGCGGATACCGCCCGCAATTCTACTTCCGTACGACCGACGTGACCGGTTCGGCGAACCTGCTCGGCGGGGCCGAAATGTGCATGCCCGGCGATAACGTCAACTTGCAAGTCGATCTGCAGAAGCCGATCGCCATGGAAGAAGGCAGCCGATTCGCCATCCGCGAAGGGGGCAAGACGGTCGGTTCGGGCGTCGTGACGAAGATTCTCGAATAGTTTTTCATATTCGACCGGCGTCTTGCTTTAGGGCAGGGCGCCGGTTCTGCTTGTTTTTGGTTTTCTGTTGTTTTGTCGTTCTGCGGTCTCCTGCCGGGTGATGAAACGGGTTTTATCGTTTCGATCCATGATCAAAGCCAGCAAGATGGTGCGATATGCGTGAATATGTGTGGTTGGAATGCACTGAATCGGGGCAGCGGAATTATCGCGTGATTAAAGAGACGCGCGGGGCCGAGCGGCTCGAATTGAAGAAGTACTGCCCCAAGCTGCGCAAGCATACGTTGCATAAAGAATCGCGAAAGAAATAAAATCGACTGAGCCGACGGTCGGTTCGGTCGTTCTACGGGTGTAGCTCAATTGGCAGAGCACCGGATTCCAAATCCGGCGGTTGGGGGTTCAAGTCCCTCCGCCCGTGTTATGGTGCGGGGATGTTGGCCCGTCAAATGGCGGTTGGTGTAAGTGGCAGGGACGTCGGTTAACGACTCGAATCGCGCTGTTTTTCGCCGGAGCACCGTTCGGCGAGACGGATATTGTGGTGCCGGTGGCGACGGATCGATCGGCGTCTCTCGGGTTCAGCTTCAACAACGTATTGTGGCGCGTTATGGGAAAATCAAAAGACAGTGCATCGAACATGGGCATCTGGACGACTCTGTTCGAATCGTCCTTTTACAAGCGCAACCAGGGACGGTTGATACGGCAACTGACGGCGGTCGCCCTCGGAGTCGCCGTCGTCGCCGGTTTCTACACGTTTTCGCAGGCGTTTTTGCAGGAATACAGCCGGGCGGTCAAAGTCGGCATTCCCTTCATTTTAATCGTGGTGGGATTGTGGGTCGTTTTTCGGGTCGTCAACCTGCCGCGTTTCGCCGATTTTCTGATCTCGGTTGAGGGGGAAGTGGACAAAATCGCCTGGGCCAGCAAGCAGGAGCTGATTCGTTCGACGCTGGTGGTGCTGGGGACGATGTTCATCGTGGGATTTCTGCTGCTGTTGTTCGACTTTTTCTGGCAACAGCTTTTCCGCTGGTTGCACGTCCTGGAAATCACGGCCTGACGGTTTCGCGCGGTATTCTCTGCGCGTCAGACAACGTTCCCTCTCAAAAACGACGGTGCGCCCGCTGCATGGGACGTGAGAACCTCCCCGGGACTGGGCAAATGGGATCGTAAAAGTAGGCTCGGCGACCGACTCTCACAAAGAATCGCGATTCCGGGGTCAGGTTTCTTGAAATTTTCTTCACGTTACGCCATGATTGCGGGTTCTTCCCTAACGGTCCTTACACAACCTCTGTGCGTAGCGCGACTTTCCGCTGAATTTGAGGTATTTTTAACAGGCACAACCGGTTGTGTTAGAGTCCCTAAGTCGCGGTCACCGGCTGACGGGTTTCATCTGACGGTATGCATTCCTCGCGGTTCCGCACGAGGATTCTGCGAGGGGGACGTAAATGCATTTCCCCGAGACGGCGTCTCCGGATTCGGCAGAATTCGGGCGCGGAGAATCGAGCGGAGATTGCGACAATCCGGGCCGGTCATCGAAAAATAAACAGCACGCGATTCGTGCGTTCGCGGCATCGCGATCGAAACAGTTAGCAAAAACATGGACGAGCAGCAACAAGAATCCCCTATTCCGACAGACCAGGCGATGTGCTGGTATGTGCTGAAGGTCCAGAGCAATCGCGAAAAATCGATTCGCGATTCGCTGCTGCGTTCGATCAAGCGCGACGGTCTCGAAGAATATTTCGGCGAAGTGATCATCCCCACCGAAAAAGTCGTCGAAACCAAAGGGGGCAAAAAGAAGGTCACTGAACGAAAACTGTATCCCGGCTACCTCATGATTCAGATGATCCTGAATGATGAAACCTTTTATCTCGTGCGCAATACCAGCGGCGTGGGCGATTTCACCGGGGCGGCGGGCAAGCCGATCGCCATGCAGGAACACGAAATCAAACGCATGCTCGGCCAGGAAGAAGTCAAACTGAACGAGCCCACCAAGGTCAAGATCGGTTATTCGCGCGGCGATATCGTGAAGATCAAAGAAGGCCCGTTCGAAAGTTTCGAAGGTTCGATCGATTCGATCGACGAGGCGAACGGCAAGGTGACGGTTCTCGTTGAAATTTTTGGCCGGTCGACGCCGACCGAACTCGAATATTGGCAGGTCGAAGGGGTTTAGCAGTTCGTTTTCGACGGTCACGAACCGATGGCCGTCATACACTGAAACAGTCACGCACTTCATAAGTGAAGATTCGAAATCATGGCGAAATCTGTCGTTGCTCAAGTTAAACTTCAGGCCAAGGGGGGACAGGCCACTCCGGCGCCTCCCGTCGGAACGGCGCTCGGCCCTCACGGCGTCAACATCGGTCAGTTCGTCTCGCAGTTTAACGACAAGACCCGCGAGATGGCCGGCACGGTGATTCCGGTCATCGTCACGATTTATAACGATCGCTCGTTCGAATTCATCCTCAAGAGTCCGCCGGCTTCGGTCCTCCTCAAGCAGGCCGCGCAGATTGCCAAAGGCTCGTCCCGAGTGAAGAGCGAGAAGGTCGGCACCGTCACCCAGCAGCAACTGGTGGACATCGCCAAGATGAAAATCAACGATCTGAACGCGAAAGATTTGAATCAGGCCTCGAAGATGATCGCAGGAACCGCGCGCAGCATGGGCATCGAAGTCGTCGGCTAAGAGACTCTGACACAGCCGGTTGTGCTTGTTAAGAACGCCTCATATTCCGGGGGCGACGGTTACCTCAGAGGTTGTGTCAGCATCAGTAATGAATTTCGAATACCTCGACAATTATTTTGCAAGAATGCAGACTCATGGCGAAACAGTCTAAACGTTATCGACACGTCCTCAAGAAGGTCGCGGATCTCGGCCCGGTCGAGATTCCCCAAGCCGTCAAAGTGTTGAAGGGATTGGAATCGGACCTCCCCAAAGGGGTCCGGCCCTGCCGATACGATCAAACGGTGGAGCTGGCGCTAAGGCTGGGCGTCGATCCCAAGCAGGCCGATCAGATCGTCCGCGGTTCGATCGTGCTGCCTCACGGCATCGGCAAGGCGCAGCGAGTGCTCGTCTTCTGCCAGGGACCGAACGTGGCGATCGCCGAAGCGGCGGGGGCCGACTATGTGGGGGGCAAGGATCTCGCCGACAAAATCAAAGAGGGCTGGACCGATTTCGACGTGGCGATTGCGACCCCCGACATGATGGGCGTGGTCGGCCCGCTCGGACGCGTGCTCGGTCCCCGCGGTTTGATGCCCTCGCCGCGCGCCGGAACCGTGACGCAAGACGTCGCGAACGCCGTTAAAGAATACAAAGCGGGTAAGGTCGAGTTCCGCGTCGATGCCGGCGGCATCGTGCACTGCGTAGTCGGCAAGATGTCGTTCGACGAACAGAAGCTCGTCGAAAATATCGAAGCGTTGATCAAATTCGTCCACAACCTGAAGCCTTCTGGCTCCAAGGGCGTTTACATGCGGGGCGTCAGCCTGACGGCGACGATCTCCCCGTCTATCAGCGTGGCGGTGTAAAGACGGATTGGCGTCGGCGAATTTTGACATCGTTGAATGAACGGATATTGTGGTGAGCGGATACGCGTGGTGAGAGGATACAGCGGCGATGAGTAAGCAGGTCAAACAGATGGTGATCACCGAACTGCAAAAACGCATCGGTGAAGAAAAAAACTTTTTGGTCATCAACACGGCCAAGGTCGACGCCGTCACGACGAACAAGATGCGATTGGCGCTGCGTCAGAAAAACATCGCCGCGCTGACCGTGAAGAATGCCCTGGCTTCGGTGGCGCTGCGTCAGAACGGCGTGACGGCTCTCGACAGCATTCTCGAAGGCCCGTCGACGTTGGTTTGGGGAGGTGAGGACATTGTCGCCCTCTCGAAAGAGATCGCCAAGTGGGCCAAGGAGATCAGCACGCTGGAGATCAAAGGAGGAACCGCCGAGGGGGCGACCCTCTCTTCCAAGGACGTCGAATCTCTCAGTAAGAGTGCCGGCCGGGTGGAAACGCTGGGCGAAATCGTTATGCTGATGCTCAGCCCAGGACGCCAGTTGGCTGCCGCACTGCTGGGGCCCGGCGAGAAAATCTCCGGTCAGCTCAAAGCATTGGCCGACAAAGAGGGCGAAGCGGCCGGCGAACCAGAGGCGGCCGCCGAATCAGCCGAGTGATCGACGCGAAAGGATGGCTCCCCCCGCGATTCTAAGTGTCGCGTCGGGCGCTGTAGCAAGCAGGAACAAATGCCGGTTGTCTTGACAACCGGCGGAATCATAGTGAGTATGTGAGCCATCATTTTGATGGTTGGAAACGTTTTCAGGATGTGCCGGATCGGGGAGACGACCCTCTTGCACAGTGGTGCACGCGAGAAAGGATAGGACGAGCATGTCGACGGTAGCAGAATTCGATCAAAACACAAAAGATTTGGGTGACAAGATTGTCGGTCTGACCCTGTTACAGGCCAAGGCCCTGGCCGATTACCTCAAGGACGTTCACGGCATCGAGCCGGCCAGCGGCGGTGTGATGATGGCAGGCCCGGTAACGCCGGCAGAGGCCGTGGCGGAGAAGACCGACTTCGACGTCGTGCTGACCGGATTCGGCGATAACAAGATTGCCGTGATCAAGGTTGTGCGGGCCGCGACCGGCCTGGGGCTGAAGGAAGCCAAAGATCTCGTCGAAGGGGTGCCCAAGGCGCTGAAAACCGGCATCTCCAAAGAAGATGCCGAGAAGCTCAAGAAAGAGGTCGAGGATTCGGGCGGTAAGGTGGAAATTAAGTAAGAGACTCTAACACAACCGGTTGTGCTTGTTAAAAATGCCTTAAATTCAGCGGAAAAACGCTTCGCACAGAGGTTGTGTTAGAATGATTACGATACCTCGTACGATACTGGACGAGTACAATACGGATTAACACTGGCGGCTGGCGATCTTGTCTCTGTACGATTCGCTCACATGGCGTCGTGGACTCAACGTCCTCTTTTCGGTGTATGATGGATCGCGGCCGAAAAGCGGAAGCAAGCGGACTCAAGGAGGTCTTTTGGGGCTCGCTTTGGCCGCGGTGCCGTAAATCAGGGGATGCCGTACGAATCAAACGGGCCGGATGCGGCGATTTTCGACGGCGAAGTTCGTGCAGAGTCAACGTGAGAATTAAAGCGTGATATCGGGCGAAACGACGGCGTTTGGGCTGGCAGAATTTAGACGGGTACATCAGGAACAGCGCAAGGGATTTAAAACCCTGTGGGATGGTGTTCCATCAGCATGCGTTCCATCAGCATGACGGAGAGTAATGCAGTGCTTTTTTCAAACTCCGAAAACGGAGGAAAGGGGAAGGTACGTGCATTGACGCCGTTTAACTCCGTCTCAGCCTGCTCGCCGCGCTCCGGATTATCGCCGTCGTTCGAGCCATTAGTCTCCGGTGTTGTTCTCTTTCCCCATGCCTCCACCAGCGTTTCCCTCCATCCTGTTACCGTCACTCCCTCCGCTTACAAACTCCAAAAACGTCAGGGCGGACGATGCAGCGAACGCGGCGTGATCGCGCGTTCGTGGTTTCCGAGTCCGCCTCGGCTGCCGATACCGGCCGCAGTCTCGACAGCAGCCGCCGCGTGTCGGCGACAGCAACCGCCCAACGCATTGAGCGCGAGGATTCGCGTTCTCTCCGATCGGCGAATGTTCCATCGCATGACGATCGCTTCGGGCCGTCGCTCTGAAACGGCGAAGTCGTTCGCCTTCCGACCGACATCATCATCTCGGGATCTCGACGACATTTGAAACCGCCTCGATAGATTTGCGAAGACAATAACATTTGCGAAGACAAGGATCTGATTGCGGCTTTTCGATAGGGTGTGGTCCCCCTCTCCGGGAAAAGCCCGCTGGGTTTTGATTCATATTTTCAGTGAAAGAGCGACGCATGCCGATACCCGCCGTCCGTACGTTGCAGTCCGATTCCGTTCATCATATGGGGTCTCTCGTCGGTGAATTTGAAATCGCCGATCTGACTCGTATTCAGACCGAATCCTTTGCCCGTTTTCTGCAGTTGGATCGTCACCCCCGCGAACGCAAGGGAGAAGGTCTCGAAGAAATCATGCGGGAAATCTTTCCCGTCGAATCGTACGACGGGCAGTACAAACTCGAATACCTCCGCTATGAATTGGGAAAGCCGCGTTACACCGCGACCGAATGCCGGCAACTCCGCCTGACTTACGGCCGTCCGTTCCGCATCTGGCTCCGGCTCGTCAAAGAGCAGCCGATCGAAGAAGAAGTCTATCTGGGCGATATTCCCATCATGCTGGGCGGCGGTGAATTCATCATCAACGGGGCCGAGCGCGTGGTCGTCAGCCAGTTGCACCGTTCGCCCGGCGTCGATTTCGTGCTGAGTTCCGAACCGGGCGAGAAGAAGAGCTACTCGTGCCGCATCATCCCCGAACGGGGAAGCTGGATCGAACTCGTCATCAATAAAAACGACGAGCTGCTGGTCCGCATCGATCAGAGCGGTAAATTCTCGGCGATGACGCTGCTCCGCGCCATGGCCGCCGAATACTCGTCCAACGCGACGATGATCCGCACGTTCTATCAGCCCAAGACGATGAAGGTCAACAAGGCCGAAATGGGCGCCGATCTCGTCAACAAGATTTCGGCCGACGATCTGATTTACCCCGTGAAACACGAGCGCGTCGGTGAAATCATTCTGCAGACCGGGCAGACGATCACCGCGGCGGCGGCGCAGGCCATCGTCGACGCCGGGATCAAGACGGTCGACGTGCTCGAACATCTCGACGATCAGCTCATCCTCAACAGCCTGCGCAAAGACGTCACCAGCACGCACGAAGAGGCGCTGCTGAAGATTTATCAGCGTCTGCGTCCGGGCAATCCGCCGCAACTCGAAAAGGCGATCGACCTGTTCCGTGAAAAGTTCTTCGACGTGAACCGTTACCGTCTGGGGCGCGTCGGCCGGTTCCGCATCAAT
This sequence comes from Planctomycetaceae bacterium, assembly GCA_040881995.1. Taxonomy (GTDB): domain Bacteria; phylum Planctomycetota; class Planctomycetia; order Planctomycetales; family Planctomycetaceae; genus JAQCEJ01. The sequence continues at coordinate 32,894 of JBBECD010000041.1, read as the reverse complement.
CGCAAATTTCATCAGGACGTTCCCGATTCGGAAATGACGTTGCGTCCCGAAGACTTCGTGAATGCCATCCGCTATCTCGTGCGTCTGCGGGCCAGCGATTCGACGGCTTATGTCGACGACATCGACAACTTGGGAAATCGCCGTCTGCGCACGATCGACGAACTCGCCGCCGATGAAATCCGCAAGGGATTTCTCAAGCTGCGGCGCACGGTGCAAGAGCGGATGAGTCTGAAGGACGTCGAGGAAATGTCTCCGCGCACGCTGATCAATCCGAAAAGCGTCTCGGCGGCGATCGAATTTTTCTTCGGCCGCAGCGAACTCTCTCAAGTCGTCGATCAGACCAACCCGCTGTCGATGCTGACGCACGAACGCCGGTTGAGCGCTCTCGGCCCGGGCGGTTTGAACCGGAAGCGTGCCGGCTTCGAAGTCCGCGACGTGCACATTTCGCACTACGGACGCATCTGCCCGATTGAGACCCCTGAAGGAACCAACATCGGTTTGATCTCCAGCTTGAGCATGTTCGCCAAGGTGGACGATTACGGCTTTCTCATTACGCCATACCGCCGGGTGAAAGACGGGAAGGTGACCGACGAAGTCGTCTGGCTGCGCGCGGATGAAGAGTCGGAAGTCTTCATCGCCCCGGCCGATACGCCGGTGATCAATACGAAATTGTCGGACGACCGCGTGCTGGCCCGCCACCACAACGACGTGATGTGGGTGACGGCGAAACAGGTCGAATACATCGACGTGGCTCCCTGCCAGATGGTCGGTATTTCCGCCGGGTTGATTCCGTTCCTCGAACACGACGACGCCAACCGCGCGCTGATGGGTTCGAACATGCAACGGCAAGCGGTGCCGCTGCTCATCGCGGAAGCCCCGCTGGTGGGAACCGGTCTGGAAAAAGCGGTCGCCGAGAACTCGGGGATGGTCATTATCTCCGACCGCGCGGGCAAAATCACCTACGTGGACGCCAACGTGATTGAAGTCGACGGCCGCAAGCATCATCTGCGAAAATACGAAGGCCTGAACGAGCGGACGTGCTTGAATCAAAAGCCGATCGTGCAGATGGGACAACGCGTGAAGAAAGGCCAGATCCTCTGCGATTCCGCCGGCACCAGCAAGGGCGAACTGGCGCTGGGGCGCAACGTGCTCGTGGCGTTCATGTCGTGGGAAGGTTACAACTACGAAGATGCCATCATCCTTTCCGAGCGCCTGGTGAAAGAAGACGTCTATACGTCGATTCACATCGACGAGTTCGACGTCGAAATTCGCGAGACGAAACTCGGCCGCGAAGAATTCACCCGCGACATCCCCAACGTCAGCGAAAAGGCGCTGCGCCACCTCGACGAAAGCGGCATCGTGATCGTCGGCACGCGGGTGCAACCGGGCGATATTCTTGTCGGCAAGGTTTCGCCGAAGGCGAAGACCGAACTGACTCCCGAAGAAAAACTGCTGCACGCGATTTTCGGCCGCGCCGGCGAAGACGTAAAAAACGAATCGCTCGAAGTTCCCAGCGGCGTCGAAGGGATCGTCATCCACACCGAGAAATTCTCCCGCCGGATGAGCCTGACCGAAGTCGAACGCAAGAAGTTCGAAGCCCAACTGAAAGAGGTCGAAACCAGCGGGAACGAGTCGATCGCGACGGCGTTTAAGGCGTTTCTGGCGGAATTCGAAAAGATTCTGGATCGTCATCTCTCCGACGCGGATGGACGCGAGTTGCGCTCGCTCGACGACGAAAAATTCGTCGCCGACTATGCCCGCAACTTCGAAAACCACTTCGAAGCGCTCGATATCCGCAGTCCGCAGAAGAAGTCCGATTGCCGCAAGATGATCAAGGACCAATGGCATACGGTGGAAGACGCCATCGACGAGGCCGACCGCAAAGTCAACAGCATGAAGCGCGGAGACGAACTCCCCAGCGGCGTGCTGCAGATGGTCAAAGTCTACGTCGCGTCGAAACGCCGGATCTCCGTCGGCGACAAAATGGCCGGCCGCCACGGAAACAAGGGTGTGATCTCCAAGATTTTGCCCGAAGAAGACATGCCGTTTCTCGCGGACGGGACGCCGGTCGACATCATTCTGAATCCGCTGGGCGTTCCCAGCCGTATGAACGTGGGACAGATTCTGGAGACGCACTTGGGCTGGGCCGCCGGGAAGCTCGGCTTCCGCTGCATCAGCCCGGTGTTCGACGGGCCTTCGGAAGAAGTCATCCGCAACGCGCTCAAAGAGGCCGGTCTCCCCGAAGACGGCAAGACCGTGCTGTACGACGGACGCACGGGCGAAGCCTTCGAGCAGAAGGTGACCGTCGGCTATATCTACATGCTCAAACTGCACCACCTGGTCGACGACAAGGTGCACGCGAGAGCGACCGGCCCCTATTCGCTCATTACGCAGCAGCCGCTCGGCGGCAAGGCCCGTTTCGGCGGTCAGCGGTTCGGAGAAATGGAAGTCTGGGCGCTCGAAGCGTATGGAGCCGCGTACGTGCTGCAGGAATTGCTGACGGTCAAGAGCGACGACGTGGAAGGCCGCACGAAGATTTACGAATCGATGGTGAAAGGGGAGAACACCCTGGAAGCCGGCACGCCCGCGAGTTTCGACGTGCTCAGCAACGAAATTCGCGGTTTGTGTCTGAACATGCAGTTGGAAAAGAGTTCGGTCTAAACGTGAGGAAAAACCGTCCGCTCACGGCGGGCGGTTTGATGAGTTGACGAAAAACGCATAGATTCCACTGCTGTTGTCCCGAAAAAGATACCGAACGTCGCCGCCTGATTTCGACTCTGTCATCAGGCGGCCCGTCAGAACATAAAAAGGAGCGAAACTGTGAGCGTCGGCGAATCGACTTACGAACGCGTCAACGACTACGGCTCGGTGAAAATCGGACTGGCCAGCCCGCACGATATCCGAAGCTGGTCGTTCGGCGAGGTCAAAAAGCCAGAAACCATCAACTACCGGACCTACCGCCCCGAACGAGACGGCTTGTTCTGCGAACGCATTTTCGGCCCCGAAAAAGACTGGGAATGCGCCTGCGGCAAATATCGCGGCATGAAATACAAAGGGATGATCTGCGACCGCTGCGGGGTGAAGGTCACGCACAGCCGGGTCCGCCGCAAGCGGATGGGTCACATCGAACTCGCCGCGCCGGTCGTGCATATCTGGTTCTTCAAGTCGATGCCGAGCCGCCTGGGCGCGCTGCTGAACATGAAGACAACGAGCCTGGAAAAAGTGATTTACTTCCAGGATTACGTCGTCATCGATCCGGGCGACACGCCGCTCCGCAAATGCCAGTTGATGACCGAAGAAGAGTTCCGCCAGGCGAAGGAGAAGTACGGCGAAGGAACGTTCGAAGCCGACATGGGCGCCGAGGCGATCAAGAAGCTGCTCATGAGCCTCAATCTCGTCGAGCTGTCGGCGGAGCTGCGCAAAGACTTGTTCGCGACTTCGAGTCAGCAGAAGCGCAAAGAGCTGATCAAACGGCTGAAGGTCTCCGAAGCGCTGCGCGACAGCAACAATCAGCCCGAATGGATGGTTCTCGACGTCATTCCCGTCATTCCTCCCGATCTGCGGCCGCTCGTGCTGCTCGATTCGGGTAACTTCGCGACCAGCGACCTGAACGACCTGTATCGCCGGATTATCAACCGGAACAACCGGTTGAAAAAACTGGTCGATCTCAACGCCCCCGAGGTGATCATCCGCAACGAAAAGCGGATGCTGCAGCAGTCGGTCGACGCCTTGTTCGACAATAACCGCTGCAAGCGGCCGGTGCTCGGCTCGTCGAACCGTCCGCTCAAATCGCTGACCGACATGATCAAAGGCAAGCAGGGCCGTTTCCGCGAAAACCTGCTGGGAAAACGCGTCGATTACTCGGCACGCAGCGTGATCGTCGTCGGTCCCGAACTCCGTCTGCACCAGTGCGGCCTGCCGAAGAAGATCGCGCTGGAACTTTTCCAGCCGTTCATCATTCGCCGGCTGAAAGAGCTGGGCCACGCCGACACGATCAAAAGCGCGAAACGAATGCTCGAGCGCAAGGATGAGAACGTGTGGGATATTCTGGATGAAGTCATCAAGAATCATCCCGTGATGCTCAACCGGGCGCCCACGTTGCACCGCATGGGAATTCAGGCCTTCGAACCGATCCTGGTCGAAGGAAACGCCATCAAGATTCACCCGCTGGTCTGCAAAGGCTTCAACGCCGACTTCGACGGCGACCAGATGGCCGTGCACCTGCCGCTGTCGATTGAAGCGCAGGTGGAAACCACGACGCTGATGATGTCGACGAACAACATCTTCAGCCCGGCGAACGGCCTGCCCATCATCAGCGCCTCGCAGGACATCGTGATGGGTTGTTATTACGTCACGCTGAAGCGCAGCGACCAGCCCGGCGAAGGGATGGCGTTCGCCTCAATGAACGAAGTGCACCTCGCGCTCGGTCACGGCAAGGTCACGCGCCACACCATCATCAAGCTCCGGCTTCCCAAGGATAAACGGATCAAGGGAGAAGGCGTCGAAACCTATCGTCCGGGCAACCTGATCGAAACGACCGTCGGCCGGGTGCTGTTCAACGACGTGCTGCCGTCGAAAATGCCGTATTACAACGTGACGATGAAGAGCAAAGATCTGGCGAACGTGATTTCGGACTGTTATCTCGAAATGGGACGCCGCTGGACGATCGAACTGCTCGACCGCATGAAGCAGCTCGGATTCCACGAATCGACGGCGAGCGGCCTGTCGTTCGCCACCAGCGATCTCGTCACCGCTCCCAACAAGGAGAAAGTGATCGGCGAAGCCGAAGCGTCGGTGCTCAAGCAGCAGAAGTTGTACGAGCGCGGGATCATCACCAATCAGGAGCGTTACAACCAGGTGCTCGATACGTGGACGCACGCCCGCGAACTCATCACCAAGTCGATGATGCACGAACTCGAGCACGACTTGCGCGAAGGGGGAACCTACGTTAATCCGATCTTCCTCATGGCGGCATCCGGCGCGCGAGGCGGCGTCGAACAAATTCGTCAGCTCGCCGGCATGCGAGGATTGATGGCCAAGCCGAGCGGAGAAATCATCGAAACGCCGATTAAGGCGAACTTTCGCGAAGGGCTGACCGTTCTCGAATATTTCAGTTCGACGCACGGCGCCCGCAAGGGACTGGCCGACACCGCCCTCAAGACGGCGGACAGCGGCTATCTCACCCGCAAGCTCGCCGACATCTGCCAGAACATGGTGATCACGACCGACGACTGCGGCACCGCCAAGGGAATCACCCGCGGCGTGATTTATCGCGGTGAAAAAGTCGAAGTCAGCCTCGCGGACGCCATCAGGGGCCGCGTCAGCCGGACGAACATCGTCAACCCGATCACCGACGAAGTGATCGTTCGCGAGAACGAACTCATCACGGTGGAGGTGGCTCGCAAAATCGAAGAGATGGGACTGGAAAAAATCCAGGTCCGCAGCCCGATGACCTGCGAAGCCTCGCTCGGCATTTGCCGCCGCTGCTACGGCATGGATCTCTCGACCGGCGCCCTCGCCGAAGAAGGGCTCGCCGGCGGGATCATCGCCGCTCAGAGCATCGGCGAACCGGGAACGCAGTTGACGATGCGTACGTTCCACATCGGCGGGACGGCCTCCCGCGAAGTGGAAGAAAGCGAAATTACCAGCCGCCGGTCGGGGCGCGTCCGTTACGCCCGCATCCGCAGCGTGGTGAACGCGGAAGGGAAAAACGTGGTGCTGACCCGAAACGGGGAAATCATCATCGTCGACCCCAAAGATCGCGAACTCGAAAAGTACGTCATCCCCAACGGCGCCGTGTTGCTCGTTAACGAGAACGAGGAAGTGACGCCGGGTCAGATGATCTGCCAGTGGGATCCGCACGCGGTCCCCATTCTCGCCGAAGTCGGCGGCAAGGTGCGGTTTGAAGATCTCGTCGAAGGACGTTCGATTCGCACCGAAGTCGATCCCAGCGGTTTCGTCCGTAAGACCGTCATCGAGCACAAGGGAGAGCTGCATCCGCAGGTCATCCTCGAAGACGCCACGGGCAAAATCCTCGACTTCTATTATCTCCCCGAACGGGCGAGCATCGAAGTCGAAGAAGGCAAGCACATTACCGCCGGTGCGATTCTCGCCAAGAACCCGCGCGAATCGACCGGTACGCAGGACATCACCGGCGGCCTTCCCCGCGTCACCGAACTGTTCGAAGCCCGCAAGCCGAAAGACCCGGCCATTATCGCCGAAATCGACGGCGAAGTGGAATTGGTCGCCGAGAAGAAGCGCGGCAAGCGGCTCATCAACGTGCGCGGCGACGATGGAACCGAAGTCGAGCACGTCATTCCGCACGGCAAGCAGTTGCTGGTGCACGCCAACGATGTCGTGCGCGCCGGCGACGCCCTCGTCCGCGGACCGCTCGTGCCTCACGATATTCTCCGCGTGAGCGGCGTCGAAGCCGTGCAGCAATATCTGTTGCACGAAATCCAGAACGTGTACCGTTCGCAGCGCGTGGAAATCGACGACAAGCACATCGAAATCGTCGTATCGCAGATGCTGCGGAAAATCAAGGTCGAAGACGTCGGCGACACCGTCTTCCTGCCGGGAATCGTCATCGACAAGTACGAATTCCAGAGGGTGAATGCGGACTTGATGAAGTGCGGCAAGATCACCAATCCTGGCGACACCGAATTCCAGGAGACGGACGTCGTCCCGCTCGCGACGATCGACGAAGTCAACGAGCAGGTCAAAGCCGCCGGCCAGACCCCCGCTCAGTTCACGAAGCCGCGTCCCGCCAGCGGGGCCACGCAGTTGCTCGGCATCACCAAAGCCGCCGTCCAAAGCGACAGTTTTATTTCGGCCGCCAGTTTCCAGGAGACGACCAAAGTTCTCACGGAAGCGGCACTCGCCGGCAAGGTCGACGGTCTGGTGGGGCTCAAGGAAAACGTTATTTTGGGACACCTGATTCCCGCGGGAACCGGTTTCCACTCACATCAGAATTCCGAAGTGCGGATTCGCCCGGATGCATTGGCCGAACTCAACGCCGAACGGGATCGCATCCGACAGGCCCGCTTCGAATTGTTAAGCGAAAGCTCGCCCGGCGCTCCGATGGGAACGTCCGAAGGGCAATCCGGGTCGTCGGGCGGCAATCTTTACGACGTCACCCCCAATTAACGGGATCCGCACGGGAGATTGATGGCCGGATTCAGAAATCTCATAGGGCGTTCCTTGACGTCGCATGGGGGACCGAGATAAAGTTGACATTCTTTCGACGAGCCGCCGCATGAACATGTGATCGGATTCAGTCGAAAGGCTGCGGCCGGTATGCACTCGCAAGTGTGAGTTTCGTCGTCCGGGTTGAGATCTAATACTTTCAGACGATATACAGATAATTCTAAAATACCTCACGATAAGATCGAATGGTTGGAACGAGGATAGTCCCACATGCCGACGATTAATCAGTTGATTCGAAAACCGCGCAAACAGCAACGCAGCCGCTCGAAAACCCCGTTGCTCGAAGGGTGTCCGCAGAAGCGCGGCGTCTGTCTGTTGGTCAAGACCGTGACCCCCAAAAAGCCGAACTCCGCGCTGCGGAAGGTGGCCCGCGTGCGGCTTTCGAACGGAAAAGAACTGACGGCGTACATCCCCGGCGAAGGGCACAACCTGCAGGAACACTCGATCGTGCTCGTGCGCGGCGGCCGCGTCCGCGACCTCCCCGGTATTCGCTACAAGATCATTCGCGGCGTGCTCGATACGCTGGGCGTCAACAACCGTCGCCAGGCCCGCAGCCGGTACGGAGCCAAGCGGCCGAAATAAGCAGTTTTCATCCTTCTCCCTCCGGGAGAAGGTGGCCGAAGGCCGGATGAGGGTGCCTTTCACGATCGCTTAATCAACTGACATTTGCGAGGATTTTCGAAGAACAGACACCCTCACCCCGACCCTCTCCCAGAGTGAGAGGGAGCAAGAGAAAACAAAAAAAGACAGAGGTTTTTGAGTTATGGCAGACAAGTTTACGGCGAGTTCGACGCAGCTTCGTCCCGATCAGAAGTACGGATCGATTCTGCTCAGCAAATTTGTGAATTGCCTGATGCACGACGGTAAGAAGACCGTCGCGCAGCGGCACTTGTATTCAGCTCTCGACATTATCGCGAAGCGGATTCCGGACCAGGAACCGATTCAGGTCTTTCAGGCGGCGGTCGACAACGTCAAACCGGCGATCGAAGTCCGGTCGAAACGAGTCGGCGGTGCGACGTATCAGGTTCCCACGCCGGTGCCGTATCGCCGTCAGCAGACGCTCGCCATTCGTTGGTTGCTTCAGGCGATCCGCGGCAAGAAAGGCCGGCCGATCAGCGTGCGGCTGGCCGATGAACTGATCGCGGCGTACAAACGCGAAGGGACGGCGATGACGACCCGCGACAACGTGCACCGCATGGCGGACGCCAACAAGGCGTTTGCACACTTCGCCTACAGCCGGTAATTCGGTTTCGTCAATCTCATCGGCGCTGATGGACGCGAGTGCGTTCCCCAGCGTCGATTTTTTTATATCAATTCATGTCTCGTTGATTTTCAGGGAGTGAATTCCGTCATGGCCGCGGCGATGTCTGACCTCCGTAACATCGGTATCGTGGCGCATATCGACGCCGGCAAAACCACCACGACCGAGCGCATCTTGTATTACACCGGCAAGTCGCATCGGATGGGAAACGTCGACGAAGGGACGACCATCACCGACTTCGATCCCGAAGAATCGAAACGCGGCATCACCATCTATTCGGCGGCGATCAGTTGCACGTGGAAAAACCGCACGATCAATCTGATTGATACTCCGGGACACGTCGATTTCACCGCGGAAGTCGAACGCAGCTTGCGCGTGCTCGACGGAGCCGTCGTCATCTTCAGCGCCGTCGAAGGGGTCGAAGCCCAGAGCGAAACCGTCTGGCGGCAGGCCGACAAATACCGCGTCCCCCGGCTTTGCTTCATCAATAAACTCGACCGCATGGGGGCCGGTTTCGAGCGGACTCTCGATCAGATCAAGACCCGGTTGAAAGGAAATCCCGTCGCGCTGCAAATCCCGATCGGCAGCGGCCCGGGCTCGTTTTCCGGCATTGTCGATCTCATCGAGATGAAGGCGATGTACTTCGACGCCGAGAGCAAGGGGGAGAAGATCAATATCACCGACGTCCCCGAGGAACTCAAAGACGAGGCCGCCGACTGGCGCAATCGGCTGATCGAAACGGTGACGCTGTACGACGACGCCCTGTTGGCGCAGTATCTCGAAACCGAAACGTTGGCCGCCGACGATATTCACCGCGTCCTGCGGCAGGCGACGCTGCACGGACAAATCCAGCCGACGTTCTGCGGGTCGGCGCTCGATTACACCGGCGTGCAGCCGCTGTTGGACGGCGTCGATCGGTACTTGCCCAGTCCGCTCGATCGGCCTCCCGTCGAGGGGCTCAATCCCAATCCCAAAAAGCAGGATGAAAAAGTCACCCGCAAGCCCGACCCGAAGGAGCCGTTCTGCGGCCTGGTTTTCAAAGTCCAGGCGGAACAGCACACCGACTTGTATTTCGTGCGGGTCTATTCCGGGAAACTCAAGTCGGGCGCGCGCGTGCTCGTTCCGCGAACGGGCAAAAAAGAACTCATCAGCCAGTTGTGGCGCGTGCAGGCCGATTCGCGCGAAAAAATCGAGGAGGAAGATGTTTCCGCCGGCGATATCGTCGGCATTATCGGCCCGAAAGACGCCGCCACCGGCGACACGCTCTGCGATGCCGCGCATCCGATTTCGCTCGAGCGGATCACCTTCCCTGAAACCGTCATCTCGATGGCGGTCGAGCCCGATTCGAGTGCCGAACGGAAAAAACTCGCCGAGACGCTGGCCCGGTTGTCGCGGCAAGACCCGACGTTTAACGCCCAGATCAGCGAAGAGACCGGCCAGACGATCATCAGCGGCATGGGCGAATTGCATCTCGAAGTCTTGCGGAACCGCATGGAACGGGACTTCGGGCTGAAGGTGAAAGTCCACAAGCCGCGCGTCAGCTATCGCGAGACGATCCGCAAAGCGGTCGAGGCGGAGGGGGAATTCATTCGGCAGCAGGCGGGGGTTTCCCACTTTGCGAAGGTCAAATTGCGTCTGGAGCCTTTGCCCGAAGAAGAGACGGTTCGCATCGTCAATCGCTTGAAGCCAGGCACGCTGCCGAATCAGTTGAACCAGTCGCTTCAGCAGGCCGTGGAGGATGCGTCCCGCGCGGGGGGACTGGCGGGTTATCCGCTGATTCAGGTGCAATTCACGATTCTCGACGTCGAAACCCGCGAGGGAGAGACGACCGATATCGCGATTCAGCAGGCGGCGCAGGCGGCGGCTTATAAGGCGCTCAACGAAGCCGGCATCGTGCTGCTCGAACCGGTGATGAAGCTGGAAGTGGTCACGCCCGATCAGTTTTTGGGGAATATTCAGGCCGATTTGAACGCCCGGCGGGCGATTATTCATAATTCGGAACATCGCGGCGATTTATGCGTTTTGACGGCGGAGGCGGCACTCGCCCAGATGTTCGGGTATTCGACACAGATCAGGAGTTTGTCTCAGGGGCGGGCGTCGTTCTCGATGGAGCCGCTTAGATACTCCGAAGCGCCTCCTGATGTGCTCGGCGACATAATGGGTTGAGTTAAAGCAGCCAAAGTCCCATCCGGATAGCCGGATGGGCATCAATGCGGCGTTGAAACGGGTAAAATGTGGTTCTTCGACGCTGTTTAAGGATCGTGTTATAAGAAAGTGAAGAAGTTGGTATTGCGTTGCTTGACAAAGCGCAAAAACTTCACTAGCATTGGCGGTTTTCCACGTCCCGGCGTTACCGGGACATACCAGACGTAAAGCTATTGGCAAGGGTGGTTTGAGTGGCTGCAACGACACAGGAACGCATTCGGATTCGTATGGAAGCATACGATCATTCGGTGCTCGATCAGTCCGCGACGGATATCGTCGATACCGCCAAACGGACGGGGGCGATCGTGCATGGGCCGATCCCGCTGCCGACGCGAATCGAGCGTTACACGGTGTTGCGTAGCCCGCATATTGACAAGAAATCTCGCGAGCAGTTTGAGATCCGCACCCATAAGCGGGTCATTGATATCATTCAGCCGACGGGAAAGACGATCGATGCCTTGAATAAGTTGTCGCTTCCCGCCGGTGTTGATATTAAGATTAAGGCCACAGCAGGAGGGGGGTAACGAAAGCGAATGCTCTACCAGAAACGGTTGAGTATCCCCCTCTCATTGCGTGAGGCGGGGTAGCTGCCGACAGGCTGACAAGCCTGGCAAGGATGTCGGTCCGATGGCTTGGAGTCAAGCCGGGACTGGTCTCCGGGTCACACTGCCGGATGGTGTCGCTCGATTTCCCGGTGGATAAACGGGGAATATCAAGTCGAGGACGATGCCGGCTCGGTCCGCGAGTGTCAGTCGGTCAATGTTGCAGCGAGTTCGTCTCGGTTGATGTCAATCTCTGTGTTTGTTTGTGGTCGCAGTGTAACAAGAGGCCGGTGATTGCGGTTGGCCTTTCGAGTTGTTGAATGCCGCCGGATGTAAATTAGGGTGAGTATTATGCCAGTCGGGTTGTTAGGTCGCAAAGTCGGAATGACTCAGGTTTATAACGAAGATGGGAAGGTCGTTCCCGTCACCGTTATCGAATTGGGTCCGTGCACGGTCTTGCAGTTGCGTACCGCCGATCGCGATGGATACGAAGCGGTTCAACTCGGCTTCGCCGATAAACCGCGCCGATTGGCTTCGCGCAGCGAGCGCGGCCACGTGGCGCCGCTGGCCAGCAAGCGTCAGAAGCAATTATCGGCGGCGGGCGTCGCCGTGCTGGAAAAGGCCGATTGCGAGCCGAAAAAGTTCGTTCGCGAGTTTCGCACCGACGGCGAGCAGGTCGATTTGCAGGTTGGGCAGGAGCTTAAAGTCGACCGCTTTGCGGAAATCAAATTTGTGGACGTGATCGGCATCACCAAGGGCCGCGGTTTTACGGGCGTCATGAAGCGGCACAATTTCAGCGGCCAGCCCGCCGCGCACGGTGCCAAGAAGGTGCATCGCCAGATGGGGTCCACGGGACAGAACACGTATCCCGGAAAAGTGATGCGGGGCAAGAAGATGCCCGGCCGTTACGGGCACGACCGGGTGACGGTTCGTCACTTGAAGGTCGCGCGGGTCGATCTCGAAAACAATCTGCTCCTCATTCAGGGAGCGGCTCCCGGACCGGCCGGCGGTTATCTCGTCGTGCGTCCGAGTAATAAGTATAAGTAACAGGTCGGCAACGCAAGCCAGTACGTCAGTTGATCGCTGGTCAATCAGTTGTGTGAGACGTGGGAATAGGTCAGGTGCGGCATGATGACATTACCGATTCGCAATGCGGCAGGCCAGGAAGTCGGCTCGTACGAGTTCGACCCTGCCGAGCTCGCATCCGGTATCAATAAGCAGTTGTTACACGACGTCGCGGTGATGTACGAAGCGAATCTCCGTCAGGGGACGGCGAAGTCGAAAACCCGCGCCGAAGTCAAAGGGAGCAAGAAGAAAATCTTCCGGCAAAAGGGGACCGGCAATGCCCGTATGGGCAACAAGCGGACGCCGATCCGCCGCGGCGGCGGTCATGCCTTCGCCAAGCAGCCCCGAAATTTCGGATATCGGCTGCCCCGCAAGGCGGTTCAACTGGCGACGCGGATGGCGCTGTTGAGCAAGTTTCTGGATAACGAAGTGACGATCCTCGATCAGTTGTCGGTCGATGCCCCGAAGACGAAAACGATTTCTCAGTTGTTGAACGCCTTGCAGATCGCGGAAACGTCCTGCCTGTTGACCATCGAACAGCACGACCCCAAAATCTGGCTCTCGGCACGAAACATCGCCACCCTGCGGGTGTCGCCGGCGCACGACCTGAATGCATACGTGTTACTCAAGCAGAAGCAGTTGCTGATTACCAAGTCGGCGCTCGATCAGCTACGCCGGCCTCTCAAGGAAGCGGTTGTCTGATTCGGTGAACCCGGCCGGACGATCGGCGCGAAACGAAAACATCACGGCAGCGATTTGAATATTGAGCGCTCGATTCGAGTGCCACGGCAGGTAAGAGGAAAGCGGCAATGGCCATTCAAATGATCTCCGGAGTCGAGTTGGAACCGTATCAGGTCGTGCTTAGGCCGCTGGTTACGGAAAAAGGGACTCATCTCTCCGAACGTCATAATGCTTACACGTTTGAAGTGAACGCCGTCGCTTCAAAAACGGATATCAAACAGGCGGTCGAAGAGTTGTGGAACGTGCGCGTGGTGCACGTCCGCACGCAAAACCGCGTCGGCAAGCCCCGGCGTCACAAGGGCCTCATGTCGGCCACAAAAAACTGGAAAAAGGCGATTGTGGAATTGCACGAAGACGACCGCATTTCGTTCTTCTAAATAACGCTGATAAAACCCTCTGGACGATGCAGTTTAACTGAAAAATTGAGCGGGTATGGAAACGCCAACCGGGTTTTGTTAGGGCTTCTAAGCCGTTTCAGCATCGCTGGCCAACGGAAGACATCAGAATCGAATACACGGAAATTGAGCGAATAACGACAACTCACATGCGACAACAGCGTTGAGCCGGTCGGTTAAGGTGGTGGATTATGGGAATTCGAGAATATCGTCCTACAAGCGCCGGTCGTCGTGACGGCTCCGTCAACGACGGCGCCGACCTGACGAATCGCAAGAATAAGCCGGAAAAATCGTTACTGGTGCGTCTGACGCGGACCGGCGGGCGGAATTTCCAGGGCAAGATCACCTCGCGGCACCGTGGCGGCGGTCATCGCAAAATGTACCGCCTCATCGATTTCAAGAGAAACAAAGACGGCATCGCCGGCAAGGTGATTTCGATCGAGTACGATCCGAATCGATCGGCTCGCATCGCATTGCTGCAATACGACGACGGAGAAAAACGATATATTCTGGCTCCGGAAAAACTGAAGGCCGGAGACGTGGTTTTCAGCGGTCCGGGGAGCGAACCTCAGATCGGCAACTGCATGACGCTGGCCGAGATGCCGCTGGGCAGTACGATTCACAATATTGAAATGCAACCGGGACGCGGCGGACAACTCTGCCGCAGTGCCGGACTTTCCGCGGTGATTAACGCGCGGGAAGGAAGCTGGGCTCAGATCACGCTGCCTTCGGGGGAAGTGCGACGAATTCCCAGTGCGTGCCGCGCCACGATGGGGACCGTCAGCAATTCGGATCACATTAAAGTTCAAGTGGGAAAAGCGGGTCGAAATCGACGCAAGGGGAAACGGCCTCACGTGCGCGGGTCGGCGATGAATCCTGTCGCCCATCCGATGGGGGGCGGTGAAGGTCGCACGGCGGGCGGACGTCATCCCTGTAGTCCGAGCGGAAAGCTCTCCAAAGGGGGGCGCACCCGCAAGCGTCGTAAGCCTTCGTCGCGGGCCATTATTCGTCGTCGTAAATCTCGCCGTTATGGGCAGTTGATTGTCTGAAGCCAGTTGACGGCCTGTCATAAAATGAAGGCCTGAAGCAAGAGGTGTGAAGGAATTATATGGGTCGTTCACTGAAAAAAGGTCCCTTCGTCGATGCTAAACTCCTGAAGAAGGTGGAGGGACTCAATTCGATCGATCGCAAGGAACCGATCAAGACTTGGGCGCGCCGCAGCACGATCACGCCGGAGTTTGTGGGGCACACCTTTATGGTGCATAATGGACGCGCATTTTTGAACGTGTACGTGACCGAGGAAATGGTCGGCCACAAGTTAGGCGAGTTCGCCCTGACGCGGACTTTCCGCGGTCACGGATCAAAGGGTAAGAAATAGTCGATTCTTCAAATCGAGCAGAGTCGCGCAATCAGCAGAGTCGCTTTGAATGAATGTTGGAGTCTGTCATGGCGTTAGTCAGGGCTAAACATAGTTTTGCCCGCATCTCACCGACAAAGGTTCGTCCGTTCGCCGATTTGATTCGGGGACGCTCGGTGACTGACGGGTTGAGTTTATTGCGTTATGAGCCGAATCGCGGTGCGCGGATGTTGGAGAAGGTGCTGAAAAGCGCCGCCGCCAACGCCGAAGATCGCGGGGCGCGGAACGTCGACAATCTGATTATTAAAGATGCGCGCGTCGACCTGGGGCCGATGTTCAAGCGGATCCGCCCGATGTCCCGCGGCATGGCGTATCTGATTCGGCGTCGGTTCGCTCACATCCATGTGGGCATCGAAGCCCCCGAGTTGACATAACGTAATGATGGATCGTCGCGGATGATCCAGTGTGAAATCAGCAGAAACACATACCGTTTCGATAAGAGTGAGCAAGTTATGGGACAAAAGGTTCGCCCAACCGGATTTCGCGTAGGCATTATGGAAGACTGGCGAAGCCGCTGGTACGCCTCGAAGAAGGAATTCGGCGAACTGCTGGTCGAGGATTTCAAAATCCGCAAGTTCATCAAGACCAAGTATCAGTTCTCCGGAATCCCCAAAATCGAAATCGAGCGGACCCGCGATCAGGTGGTTGTCCACCTGTTTACGGCGCGTCCTGGAATTATCATCGGACGGAAGGGGCAGGAAGTCGACCGGCTCAAGGCCGAACTCGAAGACCTGACCGGACGCCGGATGGAATTAAAGATCGTCGAAGTGAACAATCCGCAGCAAAGCGCGGTGCTGGTGGCGGAAGATGTCGCCCAGCAGTTGGTGAAGCGGGGAAGTTTCCGCCGCACGATAAAGCGAACGTTGGATCAGGTGATCGACTCGGGGGCGCTGGGGATTAAGATCGAACTGTCGGGGCGCTTGGGCGGGGCCGAAATGTCTCGCCAGGAAAAGGCCAGCCGGGGTTCCATCCCTCTGTCGACATTACGTAAACATATTGATTACGGTTTTGCCGTCGCGCAGACCGCACAAGGGTCGATCGGAGTCAAAGTCTGGATCGACCTCGGTGAATACTCAGACGAGGAGAAGACTGATGGCGCTCATGCCAAAACGGGTGAAGCACCGCAAAAGTCAAAGAGGACGCATAAAAGGTAATGCGAATCGCGGCAATACCGTGGCGTTCGGCGACTGGGGATTGCAGTCGCTCGAGCCGGGGTATATTCGCGCGACGACCATTGAAGCCTGCCGAATTGCTGCGACTCAATACATCCGCGGTGAAGGGAAGTTGTATATTCGCATCTTCCCCCACAAATCCCGTACGTCCCGGCCGCTCGAAACTCGAATGGGCAAGGGCAAAGGGGAGCCGGATCACTGGGTGGCGGTCGTCAAGCCGGGAACGGTCATGTTCGAGATTTCGGGCGTCGGCCAGGATGCGGCTCGCGAATGTTTTGCGCGCGTCGCCTATAAATTAAACGTGGGCTGCCGCCTGGTGGGCCGAAAAACGCATTTATGATTTGAAGCACAATCCTCCGTGCATCGCGATTCTCTGCAAACATGATTTTCCGCTGACATCGAGGCATTTTTTTCTATACCCACGACCGCATACGCACAGCCGGTTGTATAAAATCAATGGTTAAACGAGTAGAGTAGACGGCCATGACCAAAGCGAAAGAACTTCGAGAACAAAGCAGCGATCAACTGATATTCAATTTGAAAGAGCAGCAACAGCTCCTTTTCAAATTGCGATTGCAGGCGGCGACAGAAAAACTGGACGCCCCCAGCAATCTGAGGAAATTTCGCCGCGAGATTGCACGCATCAAGACGATCCTGCACCAGCGGGATGCGGCAACGGCGGCACAGCCGGCTTCATAGGTCGACGGGTTTTGCAGGTCGAGCGGCCGGTCCGTTTCGTTCGCCGATCAGGCGGGCACGGTTTTAAAGAACATTCAACAATACATACAATGTCTGATTTTTGTCATTGTCCGAGGTAGTCAGCAATGCGGAAACGGTTAGTCGGAGTAGTCACGTCTGACAAGATGAACAAGTCTCGCCGGGTCGAGATCGAACGGACGTTTCGTCATCCGAAATACGGCAAGACGATGCGCGGTCGGACCGTTTGCCACGTCCACGACGAGAACAACGAATCCAAAGAGGGTGATCTCGTCGAGATCGAAGAAAGCCGGCCTCTGTCGCGGCTCAAGCATTGGACGCTGGTGAAGGTCGTCAAAGTCAACGCCGTTCCCGAGAAAATAGACGCCTGATCCATGGCCCGGAGGCAGCCTAAAGGCTGGGATCCTACAAAGACAAAATTCGCTCGGGTGTGACGGTTTTCGAGATTCAGTGATAATACAAAAACTCCCCGCCGAGGCGGGGTTGGTGGTTGAAAAGGTGTTTCGATCATGATCATGATGCAGACGTGTCTGGATGTGGCGGATAATACGGGCGCCAAAATGGCCCGCTGTATCAAGGTTTTGCGCGGCACGGGCAAGCGGACCGCCACCATAGGCGACGTCATTGTCGTCAGCATTATTAAGGCGATCCCCGGCAGCTCTCTGAAAAAGGGAGAGGTCGTTAAAGGGGTCATCGTTCGCTGTAAAAAGGCGACGCGCCGCGACGACGGCAGTTACGTTCGATTCGACAGCAACGCCCTGGTGATCGTCGACAACGACGGAAATCCCCGCGGGACTCGTATATTTGGCGCGGTCGCCCGCGAACTGCGCGACCGCCGATACATGAAAATTGTCAGTCTGGCCAGCGAAGTCGTGTAAGCGACGAAGAGACGGTGTAAACGATGAAAATACAGAGAGGCGATTCGGTCATTGTCACGACGGGCGACGACGCCGGCAGCACTCCGCGCAAGGTGCTCCAGGTGCTCGCCGACGGCCAGCGCGTGGTCGTGGAAGGTGTGAACCGGGTCTATAAACACGTCAAGCGGGGACACCCGAAAAGCCCTCAGGGGGGACGTTTGCAACTGGAAATGTCGATTGCCATTTCCAACGTGAAACTCCACTGCGGCTCGTGCGGCAAAGGCGTTCGCGTCGGTTACCGCTATGCGGCCGATGGAAGCAAAGAACGCTTCTGCAAATCGTGCGACGCCGCCGTAACTAAGGTCAGCCCGGCCAAGACGACGTATCAGAATCAGAAGTAGACGGAATCAATTGTCCAACAGCAGCGCTGGAAGAATACGATTATGGCCCGGTTGTTAGAAGCATATCGAACGACGATCGTCCCCGCCTTGAAAAAGGAACTGGGCCGGGAGAACGTGCATTCTCTCCCCAAATTGCAGAAGATCGTCGTGAATATGGGGGTCGGTGCGGCGACGCAGGACCACAAACGCCTCGAAGAAGCCAATGAGCATCTCACCAAGCTCTCGGGGCAAAAACCGCAAATTACCCGCTCGCGTAAAGCGGTCTCGGCGTTCCGTCTCCGCGAAAACATGGAGATCGGCTGCCGGGTCACGTTGCGCAGCAAACGGATGTACGAATTTTTTGACCGGTTGATCACACTCGCTTTGCCGCGAGTCCGCGACTTCCGCGGATTGAATCCCGACTCGTTTGACGGCAACGGGAATTACAGTTTAGGATTGAGCGAACAACTCGTCTTTCCCGAAATCATTCCCGATAAAGTCCAGAACGTGCAGGGGATGAATATTACGATTGTGACGAGTGCCAAGACCGACGAAGAAGGCCGGGCCTTGCTCAAAGGATTCGGCTTCCCGTTCCGCAAGACGTAACGTTTCGATGAACGCCGCGAATGCGCAGCATCGTCGATGCGTCATGCCGTCGATGTGTCAGAGAGAAGATCAATTTTATTGTTCCTTGCTCCCCTCGTGGAGACGTTGAAAAACATGGCCAGTAAAGCAAAAATCGAAAAAGCCAACCGAACGCCGAAATTCAGCAGCCGTCGCGAACGGAGATGCGCCTTGTGCGGCCGGCCGCGCGCCGTGTATCGCAAGTTTACGTTATGCCGAATTTGTTTTCGCGACATGTGTTTGGACGGGTTGGTTCCGGGTGCCAGAAAAGCGAGTTGGTAAGACGCCGGACAGCCGGACGATCTGCTCGTCAATCTGCTGAGGTATTCACGTCGAAGTGAACGGCAGAGGGGAGATCGTCCCGGAAGAGGCGAAGAGGATAATTTCAGTTATGATGACCGATCCGATTGCCGACCTGTTGACACAGATCCGCAACGCCCTATTAATCGAACGCCCGTTTGTCGATATTCCCACCTCGAAATTAAAGGTGGCGATCGCCGGTGCCTTGCAGCGGGAAGGGTTTATCTGGGATTTTGAAATCCGGGACAACGAACCGTTCAAGTTGCTGCGCATCAATTTGAAATACGGCCCGAACGGCGAACGAGTCGTGCAGCACATTTCGCGCGTCAGCAAGCCCGGCCGTCGAATCTACCAAAGCGTCGACGAATTCAAGCCGGTGCTGCAGGGGATGGGAATTAAAGTTCTCTCGACCAACCGAGGCGTGCTCAGCGATCGCGAAGCGAAAAAACAGAACATCGGTGGCGAAGTTTTGTGCGAAGTGTGGTAAGACGGCGCCAGGCCGGGGGATGAGTCCCCGCAGTTTTTGCTGTCGATTATTTTTTCGGACAGCCATTTTTCAGTCAGGTGTTTTTTATGTCACGTATCGGCAAAAATCCGATTCCCATTCCCGATGGAATTACCGTTGCCCTCGACGGCCAAAAGGTCAACGTGAAGGGGAAGAACGGCGAATTGAATCTCGACGTGCACCCCCATATTACGGTGAAGCTCGACTCCGACGCCAAGCAGGTCGTGGTCACCCGGTCGGATGACGATCGGGAAAACCGCGCGCTGCACGGCCTGACGCGAGCCCTCATTCAGAATATGGTCACGGGAATTATCGCTCCGTACGAAAAGCGATTGGAAATTCAAGGAGTGGGATATCAGGCCTCGCTCAGCGGAAAAACGCTGTCGCTGCAGGTCGGGTACGCCAACGTCGTCAAACTCCCCTTGCCCAATCTGGTGAATTGCGACGTTCCCGACCCGACGCACATCATCGTGCGCAGCATCGATAAACAAGCCGTCGGACAATTTGCGGCGGTCATCCGCCGGGTTCGTCCGCCGGAACCGTACAAAGGAAAAGGGATTCGCTACGTCGGCGAATACGTCCGACGCAAGGCAGGAAAGGCGTTTGCCAGCGGCGGCTGATCGCCGGTGCTTCGCGAGACGCCCTCGTTTATTCGGTTTGTCAGGATTGAGTCGGTATTTTTGTCGAGAGTGTCTTCAGCACGATGATTTGTCCGGCAGCTTTTGTCTGACGCTTTCTGAATGACGCGGTCCGTCTGATACAGCCCTGTGAGAGTCCAAAGGTTCGAGTGACATGACCATTCAAAAAATCATAGCCAAACAAAGGCAGCGCCGGGTTTACCGCGTCCGCAATCAGGTACGCATTTCCGGTCGTCCCCGATTGTCGGTGTTCCGCAGCGGCCGGCACATGTATGCCCAGATCATCGACGATAACGCCGGTCGCACGCTCCTGTCGGCCAGCACGGCGGAGAAGGAATTCCCTTCACCCAAAACCAGCACGCGCGAAGCGGCGACGCTCGTCGGCAAATTGTTGGGCGAACGGGCGGTGAAAGCGGGCATCGGAAAAGTCGCATTCGACCGCGGGCCGTATCGATATCACGGCCGCGTGGCGGCGTTGGCCGACGGCGCCCGCGCAGCGGGATTGGAATTTTAATCGGGGCGGGATCTAAGAACTCCTAACAAAACCTCCGTGCGTGCGACTTTTCTAACGGATTTGAGCGATTTTTAACAAAGCACAACTGGTTTTGTCAGGGACTCTAAAACGCAGCATGACAAGGACAACTCATCGGCACCGGCAAAACTGTGCCGCTTGCCGGATGAGAATGGAAATATCGGGGAGAAGTGTTCGTGGCGACAGCAGAAGTACATAAAACCGGTCCGGAAACGGTCGTCCAGATTCGCCGATGCGCCTGCGTGGTCAAAGGAGGCCGGCGTTTCAGTTTTTCGGCCCTCGTGGTCGTGGGCGATAACAAAGGACGAGTCGGCATCGGCTACGGCAAGGCCATCGAAGTTCCCATGGCGGTGGATAAAGCTGTCAAAGTCGCGAATCGGAGCATGACCTCCATTCCGGTCGTCAATCAGACGATTCCGCACGCCGTCGAAGGGCGTTACGGCACGGCTCGCGTCGTGTTGCTGCCCGCGAGCCCCGGAACGGGCATCAAGGCGGGAGCCACCGTGCGTGCCGTCGTCGAATCCGCCGGTATCGCGAACATTCTGACCAAAGTCCGGGGATCGAGTAATCCCATCAATCTCTTAAAAGCAACCATCAACGCTCTGGAGCAATTGAGAACTCGCGAGACCGTTGCTCGTCTGCGAGGAGTGGAATTATGATTTTAAACGACGTCCATCGCGGAATTACCAAGCACCGTCCGACGAAACGTCTCGGTCGCGGAATCGGCAGCGGGCAGGGCAAGACCGCCGGCCGCGGCCACAAGGGAGCCAAGAGCCGTTCGGGCTATGCGGCACGGGCCGGTTTTGAAGGAGGGCAGATGCCCCTCTTCCGCCGCGTCGCCAAGCGAGGCTTCAATAATAAGCAATTTGCCACCGTCGTGAAGGTGGTGAATGTCGCGACTCTCGAAGCCATTTTCGAAAATGGCGCCTCGATCGATCCCGCCGTGCTCGAACAACACGGGCTGATTCGCGGTAAATACGAAGAACTCAAAATTTTGGGGAACGGCGAGCTGACCAAAAAGCTGAACGTCAAGGCTCACCAATTCTCCAAATCCGCCGAGGAAAAGATCATCCAGGCGGGGGGAACGGTCGAGCGAATCTTATTCGCCTGAAAGGCTTTCGAATATTTTCGGGCGCCGCAGATTGGTTGAAGGCCGAGTTTCTCGTGACAAAAACCCCGTTCTGGGATAAATTGAACAGCCGTTGATCCGATGCAAGATGCACCCTCATCTTATTCGGTCAACGGTTTTGTCGTTGGTACAAATTCAGAAAATTTGCCGGCAGCCGAGAACCAACGCTGAACCACCATTGGTTCTTCGCGTTGGAGTTGATATAAACCGGCTTTATTCAATCTAATACAACCTCTGTGTGTGACGATTTACAGCCGAATTTGGGCCATAAATAACAGGCACAACCGGTTGTGTTAGAGTCTCTTGCACACAGAGACATTCGTCGCAAACAAGATGTTTCGCCGCCCGTGAGCCCCGCATCCGCAGCCATCGAGATCCGGGAATGAAGGACAAAATCAGATGTTTGACAAAATCGTAACGGTCTTCCGGATTCCCGAACTGCGGCAGAAAATTCTGCTCACAATCGGTCTGCTCGCCGTCTATCGCATGGGCTTCTGGATTCCGCTGCCGTTTATCGATCAGGCCGAGCTCTCCACCTACATCGCCGACCTGCAGAAACAGCAGGGGGGCTTCGGCCAGGTGATGCAGATCGTGGCCTTGTTCTCCGCCTCGAGCGTGGGAAACAGCACGATCTTCGGACTGGGGATCATGCCGTACATTTCGGCCTCGATCATTTTCCAGTTGATGGGAAGCGTCTATCCGCCGCTGGAACGCCTGCAGAAAGAAGGGGAAGCAGGCCGTAAAAAAATCAACGAATATACCCGATACGCCACGGTGGTCATCTGCCTGGGGCAGAGCTACATGTGGGTGCGCGCCTTGTCGGGGGGGCTGGGATCCGGTCAGGGATTAATCCTCGACGGCTTCGACAGTTTTTACTACCACATCGTCTGCACCGTCACGATGACCGCCGGCACGATTCTGCTCATGTGGATGGGCGAGCAAATCGACGCTTACGGCATCGGCAACGGCATCTCACTGCTCATCATGGCCGGTATTCTGGCCCGCATGCCGCAGGCGGGCTGGTCATTGATCGAACCGGCTCTCGAACAGGGGGTCAAACTGGGGACCGAGACCGGCATCGAGCGGATGCTGCTGTTAGGCTGCCTGTTCGTCTTCGTGGTCGTGGGTGTGATCTTCATGACCCAGGGACAACGGCGCATTCCGATCCAGAGCGCGAAGCACGTTCGCGGCCGCCGCGTCATGGGCGGACAGCGTCAGTCGCTGCCGCTGCGGGTCAATCAGTCGGGCGTGATGCCGATCATCTTCGCGTCCAGCCTGCTGATGATTCCCTATTTCCTGTTCCAACAGCTCAGCAACGTCTGGCCTCAGAATCTGACGTTGAGCATGCTCTCCGACGCCTTCGGCAGCGGCCGCGGCTACATCTACAATATGTTCTACATCATTCTGATTTACTTCTTCTGCTACTTCTGGACGGCGATCACATTCAATCCCAAGGACATCGCCGATAACCTCAAGGATCACGGGAGCTTTATTCCGGGGTATCGGCCCGGCTTCCGCACGGCGGATTACCTCGAAAAAGTGATGGTGCGAATTACCTACGTCGGGGCGGCGTTTCTCTCGCTGGTCGCCATCATCCCGACGGTGATTTCCTCGGCGATGGGCATCAACTTCCTGATTGCCAGTTTCTACGGCGGAACGGGGCTGCTGATTGTCGTCTCGGTCGCCCTCGATCTGGTGCAGAAGATCGACAGCCATCTCATCATGCGGAATTACACGGGACTGATGGATACCGAAGAGAGCCGCCGATGATGTCCGCTGTTCGTCGATCGTTTGTTGTCCGTTGAGGTTGAGCAATCGCTGTGATTCTCCTCAAGACTGCCGCCGACATTGAGCAGGTTCGACGAGTTGGGCGGATTGTCTCGGCGGCCCACGCCGTTGCCGCATCGCATGCCCGGTCGGGCGTTGAGTTGTACGACCTTGTGTCGATCGTGGCCGGCGTCATAGACGATAGTGGGGCGGTCTCTGCGTTTTCGTGGACCGATTATGCTGGCCGGCGTGTTGAGCCATATGCGTGCTTTGGCGTCAACTCCCGAATCGGCACACCGGCGTTTGGCGCTCACACGCTTCGCGCCGGTGAGATTGTGAACTTCGACACGGGCTGCCGGCTCGAGGGTTGGTGCGCCGAGGCGGCGTGGCCGTACCCAGTAGGCCACGTCGATGATGAGCGGCAACGCCTCGTTACCGAACTCCGGCGGGTATTTGAAACGCTTCCTCAGATTATTCATCCAGGGGCAACTTGGGCAGACGTCTCACATCGAATCGCCCGCCAGGTCGACTCTGCAGGGCTTATTCTCATTCCCGAGATCGTCGGCCACGGCATCGGCCGCGAATTGCACGAAGATCCGCAACTTTCATGGAACCCGCAGCCGTTTGACGGTGTCGATGCGATTGAATTCCGTCCGGGAATGGTGATTGCCGTCGAATGCGGCATCACCAGCGGATGCGGTCTGCTGCGACCGTTGCCGGCCGGGGGATGGGAGACGTACGATCGCGCCCCCTGCGTGCACGGTGAGATGACGCTGGCGGTGACCGATCGGGGAATTGACGTTTTGGCGGGTCCGATCGTTTGATTGTCGGTGAATTGATTCGTTAAAATAGATGGATTGAGCGCTATAATTTTGGCAAAATCAAATCAACTTGGGGAGAGATGACCGTGTTGGAGACCGTGGGAGTTGTCGGTGCGACGGGAGCAGTCGGACGCATTATCGTTCAATTGCTGGAACAACGGAGGTTCGAGGCGAAATCGTTTCGATTTCTCGCATCGGCCCGCAGCGCCGGCAGCCGCCTCACGTTTCGCGGCCGCGAGTACGAAGTCGAAGAACTGACGAAAGACTGTTTTGCCGGCCTCGACCTGGTGATCGCCAGCACGCCCGACGACGTCGCCGCGGAATATCTTCCCTACGCCACCGCCGCCGGCGCGGTCGTGATCGATGAGTCGGGCTATTGGCGCATGAACCCCGACGTGCCGCTGGTCGTTCCGGAAATCAATCCCGAAGACGCCTTCACGGGAAACGGGATCATTGCCAGTCCCAATTGTTCGACGACGCAGATGGTCGTCGCCCTTAAGCCGTTGCACGATGCGGCCCGAGTGCGTCGCGTCATCGTAAGCACCTATCAGGCCGTCAGCGGTGCGGGACTGCAAGGGACCGCCGACCTCATCGAAGGAACGAAGGCCGCGCTGAGCGGCGGCGACTACGATTACAAGGTCTTTCGTCATCCGATCGCCTTCAATGCCATGCCTCAGATCGGCGGCGTGAAGGAAGAGGGTTACACCAGCGAAGAGATGAAAATGGTGTACGAGACGCGCAAGATTCTTGGCGACGAGTCGATGCAGATCGCCGCGACCTGCGTGCGGATTCCGGTTGAGAACTGTCACAGCGAGACGATCACCGTGGAGACCGAACGCCCCGTGTCGCCCGAAGAGGCCCGCAAACTGTTCGCTGCGTTTCCGGGGATCATCGTCATGGACGACACCGCCAACGGCATTTACCCGACCCCCGCGGTCTGTTCGGGACGCGACGAAGTCTTCATCGGCCGTATCCGCCGCGATCTGTCGCATCCGCACGGGCTGAATTTCTGGTGCGTGAGCGACAATCTTCGTAAAGGAGCCGCCACGAACGCCGTGCAGATCGCCGAATTGCTCGCGACCCGCTGGCACGAAAAAGTGGCGGCGCGATAATTTGCGATTCCATTTTCAATTCGCCGCTCCTGCGAATTTCGGACGAAATCGGTCTGATTTCGTTCCCAAAAACAGGAATTCCGGCGCGAACCGGGCATTTCTTGTCGGTCGCGCGACAGGCTGATCTTGACCAAATCTGCGATTTGGTCGATATTTTCGCGCCTTTGGACGAATCCCGCCATCATGCACGACGCATGCGCGACGATTTTTCTCACCAACCCCGGCTTTCGGTCATGACGCTGTGACCGGCCGGCAGGGATTGTCCGACGTCCATTCCGCAGCCAAAATCCCCCCATATCACATACGCTCGATCGATTCGCAGCCCACAAGGAGGTGAATGCGATGAACAGATTCATTTCAATCGGAAAACGCGTCCGCACCTGGTCGGTGCATCTGACCATCGCCTGCTATTTGGGCGTGCTCGCGTTCGGCATCTTCAGCCATACCTTCAACTATAAGAAGGGGGATCATCCCGCGATGTATTACGTCATCTGGGATATGTTCTGCGGCTGGTCGGCCTACGACTTCCGCGTGCATATTCTCGGTGAAGGCGAAAGCGGCACGATCTACGAATTGGCTCCCGGACCGTGGGGACAAGTTTGCCCCTACGGTGAACTCGCCCGCCAGCATTACGACACGTTCTGCAATGCGATTTACCGCCAGGCGATGAACACGCTCGACCACTCCGCGCACGAGCCGATGACTCGGATTTTCTGCGTCGAAGAAAGTTGGGCCAAGAAGTACAACCTGCCCGATACGATCTGGAAGAAACGCTATCCCGAGGAAAAAGACCTTTACAGTTATTACCATCTGCGGGCCATCATCGACGTCGAGGGCAATAATCTGCACCGCAACACCAACTGGTACAGTTATCACATGACGAATTTCATGATGGACAACCCCCGGCTGGTGGGCGACTCTCACCGGTATCAGCCGTTCGCGATCAATTCCGCGTCTTCCGGCCAGCCGACGTTTATGTCGGGCCGATCGAACTACCAGTCGACACAATCGCTCGCCGTCGGCGCGCCGCTGGGAAACTGACGCCCGTCATCGAAGTCGAACGAAACGTGCCCCGCATCGCGATCAATCAGACACACGGATGACCGAGACTCGATCGCCGGCGTTCACGCGAATCGAACGCCGCGATTGAGAAAACAGCCCAGCAGAAAGGATGCTGCCATGGCGGACCCGACGAACAATACACACCGCACGCGCCTCGGACAATTTTTTTACGCCGAAGAAGTTCCCTACGGACTTGCGCTGATGCGCATCGTCCTCCCTTTAATCCTGCTGGCGGTGATGAGTTTTCGCTGGGTCCACACGCGGGAACTCTACTCGCAGGACGGTGCACCCGCCCCGATCGCCGATAACTACGGTTATTTCGAAATGCTGCCGATTTTTTCCGGCACGGTCACCGTCGCGTTGTTCACCGCGTTGTTAATCGCCTTGTTGTTTAGTTCAATCGGTTGGTGCACGCGGATTTCGCTGATCTGCTCCACCGTGCTGTATACATATTTCTGTCTGATCGATTACCTCAGCACGATCACGAAATTCACCGTCATCGCTTCGCATTTGTTGTTCATTCTCAGCCTGTCGCATTGCGGCGTCATGTGGTCCCTCGACAGTTGGCTGAAACGGCGGGCCAAAAGGAATGCATGGCCGGGCGAACCGGCGACGCTGTATCCCCGCGTTCCCGTCTGGCCGCGCCGGCTGATTCAATTGCTCATCGGCATCGTCTACTTCGGGGCGGCCGCCACGAAACTACAAACGCCGTCGTTCTTTACCGGCGATCAGATGATTTACTGGGCCATGACGAACGTCAATCACTCCCATCCGGTGGGCGAATTTCTTACGCTCTTTCCCGTGATATTCGTCTTCGGCGGTTTTGCGACGATTATCTGGGAAATCTTGTTCATCTTTGTCGTCTGGTCGAAAATCGGCCGACGGTTTGCGCTCACTTTCGGCGCGATTTTCCACGTCGGCACCATGCTGACCCTGGGTCTTTATATCTTCCCCTGGATTTGCTTCACCTCCTATTTTAGCTTTATGAACGAGCGCGACGTGCAGCGGCTTTCGGCGTCGTTCCGTCGATATCGCCGGCGTTTCGGCTGGATGCGCCGCTCGCTCATTCCGCAACCGGTGCTGCAATTCGCCCGCCGGCTGCAGGACGCCCGCTGGTATCACTCGCCGCTGGCCTACGCGTTCGTCTCCGTGGCGATCATCATGATCGCCGTCGAGTCGGAATACCGCATGGACATTTACGGCATGCGCCGTCCGGAGGGGCCGTATCCGCTGAAGGTCATCGACGATCCCGAGCTGATCGCGAAAATGCTCCGCGTCTCGGAACCCATTCGCGAAGAAGACAAGTTCCTGGCGTTCGATATCGGCACCGGTTTCGTCAGCGGATTTTTGATCAATCGCCGCGATACCTTTACGCAGGGCGAAAAAGTGATCGCTCAATGTTCGCTGAATCCGCCGCACGAAGACATGTGGGTCGAATGCAACTTGCACGACGCGGACGGTCCGATTATCGATCGGGTGGGAAACGTGGTCTCGCGGGAAACGGCGCGAACGGAGTTCACATACGACCTGCGCGAGTCGCTGGAACCGGGCGATTACATGCTCGTCCTCAAAACCAAAGGCCGCGAAATCACCCGCCGCTATTTCACCCTTCTCCCCAAAATAACCGCGAACGCGAATTAGCCCGACGTCGATCATTTGGATTTGATTCGACGTTCGGGCTTCGACATTCGTCATTCGTGAAGAAGCATTTATGCCGCGAGCCTTTCACCGAAACAACTCCGGCACGGCCTTCGCGTGTGTCACTTCGGCGTCGGTCAGGCTCGTTTCGCGGCCGTCGTATGGTTGCGTCAGGCGGATGTGATCGAGTCCCAGCGCCGCCAGCAACGTGGCGTGCAGATCCTGCACGTTGACGACGTTCTCGACCGACTTGTAGCCCCACTCATCGGTCGCACCGTGAACGTAACCCGGTCTGAAACCGCCGCCGGCGATCCACAGTGAAAACGCATGCCGATTGTGATCGCGTCCGTCGGAACCTTGTGAAATCGGCAAACGGCCGAACTCGCCGGTCCAGATCACGATCGTGTCGTCGAGCAAGCCGCGCTGCTTGAGATCCATCACCAGCGCCGCGCTCGGCTGATCGGTGCGGGCGCAGAGCCCTTTCAGACTCTCGGCGTTGCGGCTGTGCGTGTCCCACGGCTGGCCGCTCAAAAAGACCTGCACGAAGCGCACCCCCTGCTCGACCAGCCGGCGGGCGATCAGGCAGCGCGAGCCGTAATCTTCGGTCGTGGGGTTATCGAGTCCGTACATTTTGCGAGTCGCCTCGGTTTCATCCGAGAGATCGAGCAACTGCGGCACGGCGGTCTGCATGCGCGCGGCCGTTTCGAAGTTGGCGATGCGAGCCGTCAGTTCGCTATTCTCGGGATACCGCGACGCCTGTCGCGCGTTGAGACGATTGACGAACTGCAACTGATTAAGCCGCGCGGCGGACGTCACCCCGGCGGGACTTTGCAGATTAAGTACCGGCGACGCCCCCGAACGGAAGACTGTCCCCTGATAGACGGCGGGCAGCCAGCCCGAACTCCAGCATTTTTCGCCGTCGATGGGGAGTCCTCCCGGGTCGGAGAGCACGACATACGCCGGCAGATCGCGGTTCTCGCTGCCGAGAGCATACGTGGCCCATGCCCCCCAGGTCGGCATGCCGGCGAACAGCCGGCCGGAGTGAATCATCCTGAGGGCCGCCTCGTGATCGACCGACCCGGTCGTCATCGAGCGGATCATCGTCAAATCGTCGACGATCCCGGACGTATGCTTCCAGAGTTCGCACAGTTCCATCCCGCTTTCACCATGCTTGTGAAACGTGTACGGCGAGCCGAGCACGTTCCCCTTCTGCTTGTCGAAATGCGTTTCGAGTTCACCGGCGGGATACGGCTTGCCATGCCATTTCGTCAGGTTCGGCTTGGGATCGAACAGATCGACCTGACTCGGTCCGCCGTTCTGGAACAGGCAAATCACCGATTTCGCCCGCTGCTTGAAATGCGAGCCGAGCCGAGTTTCGTCGGACGCCGCCGAAACTCGTTGCTCGTCGTTCAACAACGACGCCAGTGCCAACAGACCGAGACTCCCGGCGTATTGGCCGAGAAACATTCGGCGGGAAACGTCAGCGGCGTAATCGCTGTTCGTCGAAAATGGATTCATGATAATGACCTCTTATAGCTCCCTCGCTCTACAATTCATTTTCGTTCCCAAGCTCTGCTTGGGAACGCAAGTCTTCGAAGCTCCGCTGCGGAAACTCTCCGCGTCGCGGCTAAACCATCTTTCTGGCTCTGGACCCTCGACTCTGGACCCTCGACTCATCACTCCACATACAAACACGCATTGCTCGCCAATAACAACTGACAAAAATCGACCCATGCCCTTTGCTCGGCGTTCTCCTGCTCGGCGTACGCCTCTTGCTGTGTCTTCAAAAATTTCAGCGAATCGCTGACGTCCACCTCGGTCGGCTCGCGGCCGAGCGACAGTTCAAATGCCAAGCGGATGCGGTCTTCCGCCGTCTCACCGGCTTCATCGGCAATGCGTTCGGCG
Organism: Planctomycetaceae bacterium; assembly: GCA_040881995.1. Taxonomy (GTDB): domain Bacteria; phylum Planctomycetota; class Planctomycetia; order Planctomycetales; family Planctomycetaceae; genus JAQCEJ01. The sequence continues at coordinate 2,903 of JBBECD010000041.1, read as the reverse complement.
AAACTCGTCCCGCGATTGACGGCGAAGTTGGAGTTGAGCAGATTCAGCGATTGCAAAGGCATTGTCGTCACCGGTCGCCGGGTGCAGTTGATCACGATCGTCGGGGCGTCGAAGACGTTCAACATGCTCAACCCCTGCGTGCGGCGCTGCTGCAAAAAGATCGACCGGCGGTGTGCTCCGGGGCGATCGTCCGGGACGATCACTTCGGCGGCATCGTCTCGCGTCGTCGGCACATACGGACCGCTGAACGTCACTTCGAGTTCGCCGCTGATCGCCAGATGCGAATCTCGTACCGCTTCGGCGTCGAGTCGCCGCAATGGATAGCGCCACAACAGCCGATTGTAGCGATCGATTTCTATTCCCTGTTCGTAACCTTCGCTCGACTGCCGAAACGCGGCTGATGCGAGTATCAGCCGATGCAGATGTTTCATGCTCCAGTTCGCCTGCATGAATTCGTAAGCGAGCCAGTCGACGAGTTCGGGATGCGTGGGATCGGAGCCGCTCATTCCCAGGTTCTCGGTCGTGCTGACAATGCCGGTGCCGAAATGATATTGCCAGATGCGGTTGACCTGCACGCGGGCCATCAGCGAAGCGGCGCGCGAATCCTGTTCCGTCACCCAGTTGGCCCATGCCAGCCGACGGCCGGTCGTGGCCGCGCCGTTCGGCTGCGGCACGATTTCCATCGCGTTGTTCTCATCGTCAAGCGCGCCGACCGGCGCCGGTGCGACTTTCTCCTTCGGCTGCGAATACTCCCCCCGGTCGAGCAGAAACACATCCGGTGCCTCGGCGACGGTATCGGTGACCCACGAGATGCGCCCGGGTTCTTCGCCTTTTAATTCTTCAAGCGATTGCGAAAGCAAACCGATCTCTTTCTGCCGGCTTTGAATCTCCGCATTGAACGCCGCGATCTCCTCGGCCGTGGGACCGCCTTCGGAATCGGCCGACGCGGAAAGCGTCTCGACAACCAGCCGATCCACGATGAAGCTCCGGTTGCAGCAGAACTCGAACCCGAAACTCCCGTCGGGTAAATCGGCGGCTGCGAGATCGAGATGCGGACCTTCCGCCAAACCGTTCACCACATGTTCGAGCCGGTATTTTCCTCCTTCGATATGCGTAATTCGCACGCCGAAGTTCGATCCCGCTTCGTATTTCAACGAGCCGAGTGTTCCGGCGTTTGTCGAATCGCTTCCGGGATAGTCGAGATGGATTCCCGCCCCGCCCGCCGGGTTGCCGTCGATCAGAATGTTCCCGCCGGGGACGTCGCTGCTGTCGTCGAAATCGTGCAGCGCAAGGCAATACGCGATCCGCTGAGCCGAGGCTTCGCCGTCGCGGACCTTGGTGTCGACGAGATCGAAGCTGACTTGAATCCAGGTGCCTTCAACATCGGGCGTCCAATCGAAGATCTCTTTCGTGCACAGAAATTTGTCGCCGGCCGCTCCTCCTTCGATGATCTGCAGCGTACCGTTCTTGATCTGCGCCGCGGGCAACAGCGTTTGCGACACGTCGCCCGATTCGTCCTCGATGAACGTGACGGCCGCGACGCCGGCGGGACTGTCGTCGCCGGGAATCGTGTTCGTCCACTTAGAGGCGAGTTGCATCGGATCGTCGAAATTATCTTCGAAGCGAATCGTGCCGGGCGGGCGATGCTCGCGAATCCAATCGCTAAGATCGCCGCGCTTCGCGGCAATTTGCGTTTCGAGTTCGCTCTGCTGCGACTTCCAGCGTTCGTACACGCCGGGCGGATTCGCCTGCGTCACCCGTTCGTTCGGTTTGAGCCAGCTATCGAGATTGAACACCGGATACAGCACCGATTGAAAGTTGTAAAAGTCGCGCTGCGTCAGCGGTTCGAATTTGTGGTCGTGACACTTCGCACATTGAAACGTCAGCCCGAGCAGCGACGAGGCGATGATCTGCTGCGACGACTCGAGCGCGGTGTAACGGTCGATGCGGACTTCGTCGGGATTGCCGTCGCTTTCACCGCTGCCGTCCTGCCCGTTACGGAGATAATGCGTGGCGGTCAACATGTCGATCATTTCCGGGCTTGCCGACGTCAGATATTCCTGCGGTTTGAAGCCCGACAACTCATCTCCCGCGATCTGCTCGCGGATGAACCGATCGAACGGCTTGTCGGCGTTGACCGAGCGGATCACGTAATCGCGGTAACGGTAAGCGAGCGGCCGGTCGCTGTCGGCGTTGAAGTAGCCGTTCGAATCGGCATACCCGGCGGCGTCGAGCCAGTATTTCCCCCAGCGAACGCCGAACTGCGGCGCGGCGAGATACCGCTCGACCATGTGTTCGTAGGCGTCGGGCGATTCATCGGCAAGATACGTTTCGATTTCGTCCGGCGTCGGCGGCAGACCGGTCAACGTGAAAGCGACACGGCGAATGAGCGTGCGGCGATCGGCTTCGTCGTTGAGCGTTAATCCCGCATGCTCCAGTTCCGCCGCGATGAATCGATCGATCGGCGTGCGGCAGACATCGGCATTGTTCACCTCGGGAACGATCGGCGACTCCAGCCGCGTGAACGCCCAGTGCTCGTCCTTTTCCATCACCGTCGCCGCGGCTTCGTCGGCGGGGAGACCTTTGGCCCCGTCGGCGATCCACTGCTTAAGGACGGCTTTCTCATCGGCGGTCAACGGATGTTCCGGTGGCATCTCATCATTGCTGACGCGCTGCCACAGCAGACTCTTCTCGAGATCAGCCGGCACCACCGCCGGCCCCGATTCACCGCCGCGAAAGACCCGAATGGCCGTGTGCAGTTGCAGTTCGCCTTCTTTCTTGGCGACGCCGTGACACTTGAGGCAGTTGTTTTTGAGAATCGGCAGCACGTCGGATTGAAACGGCTCATCTTCGGCGGCGTGCAGCGGCGATGCGATTCCGCAAAGGACCAACGACATGGCCAG
>JBBECD010000040.1:0-42195 GCA_040881995.1 Planctomycetaceae bacterium | reverse complement strand
CGCCTCGATACCACGAATTGTGTCCGAGCCAACTTTCCGGATAGCCTCTAAGAGCCAGATTTGCTAGAACCAAATCTGCGAGCGTATCATCAGCATGTCGTTCGAGCGCGAAGTCTGTCCGGCGCGGTACGTGACGGGGCTTGCGAACCAGGCATGTTCCCAGGTGCCGGAAATCTTGAGCCATTGGTTCGGATACCAGTTGACGCCCAAGTCCATGAGATCCACGCGGTTGGTCCATTGGTTCCCGCCCGTCGCGTCCACCAGCCCGGCGGCATAGATCTCATCGCCGATGTTGAGGTAGTTGTAACGGCCCGCCAGTTCAATGGCCCCCGTTCCGCCCGATGACGTGAAGGGATGCAGCGGTTTGACCGTGTTGCGGAAGGTTGTGGTTTCCCCCGTGAGAAAATACCCCGACTGCACGTACCAACTGGTAATCGGGATGCGGGCGCTGGTTGCTCCTCCGGGCGGCGGAGCGGAATTCGTGTAGTGCTCGGTTCCCCATTGAAACTCACTGATGAGCGAAAGCTGCCGGTAATAATACGCCGCGTGCGCCGATGCCAGAGCCCGCTCGCCCCGCTCGCGGACCGTGGGCGCAAACTGCAGAAATTCGACGCCGTTGACCAGGTTTCCGCTCGTCGCCACATTCGTCCGCAGGACGGTGGGGCTGCCGGCGGCGGCGGGATTGTTTTGGTGTCCAACGTCGAACGATGCACCGACGTCGATCCGCTCAAGTGCCTCGGATCCCGAATTCATGAACGGACGGAGGTTGAAGTATCCCGCGACGTCCTTGGAATCCGAGTTCGACAGGAACCCGTTGCGCTGACCATTATAAACGCCGATCGCGTAATCCGCGTATTTGTCAAAAACCGTGCCGTGGGCCATGATCCCCACCTGGCGGTTGAGGCCGAAATTATTAAAGAAGAGCGACCGTTCGGGGTTGATCAATCCTTGAATCGGCTCAGTGTAGAATTCATAGGTGAACGGCGTTTTATACCGGCCGGCCTTGATCTGCAGGCGGTCGTCGTAATGCATGTTCATCCACGCATCCAGCAGATTGACGTTGTCGAACTGAAAGGAGGGGGCGAGCATCCACTCCCAGTTTTTCGTCAGCGTTCCATTGAAGATCAACCAGGCCCGAGGAAATGTGAAGGTGTCGTTCGGTCCGGAGGCACCCGTCTGGTTGGGAACCTGGTTATTGGGAATATCCGCCGTGTGATTGTACGCCCGATAGTCGAATTGCGTGAGATTGTGGATTTGAAGCGTAAATTCCCCATCCTGCGTCTGGATCTGGAATCCCGAAGGGGAACCCCACGTCGGCACCGCGGGCGTGGAGAATTTGGGGGGAGGCATATCCGCGGGGCATTCATTCGGTACTGCCGGCGCAGGGGGAGGAGGTGATCCCCCCCCTGCCGGCGGTCCGCTCATTTGCGATCCCAGGGGCTCGAATCCGAACAGGCCCGTTTCATAATCCTGATACGAGGGCTCCTGAGGAAGCGGTACCGCAGGATCTGAAAGCGATTCATCACCGTCGATCGGAGCAGGCGGGATGGAGCGATCTGTTTGAGCGAAGCAGGCGAATCGCTGCTCCCTCAGCCATTGAACCTCGGCCTCAAGCTGCTGCAGCCGGGTCTGGAGCGATTCCTCGGGAGCCGAAACATCCGCGATCGACCTCTTTTGGGCCGAAAGCGGCTGGACCGATTGAAAGTCTCCGGAGTTCTGATTTTCCTGTCCGAATGCGGCGGGAATCGTCCCGGCGGCACTCACCAGGATGATCAGAGGGATGAAAAATCGGGGCGACGACATGGCGGCGACTCCTTCTAAACTCACGACGCGTCTCTTTCGTGCTTTCAATTCAGCAGTGATACGCATTGAGAACCTATCCGGAAATGTTGGTAGAAATACAACATACTGTGCCCATTGCATGGCTTCGATACCACCAATTGCGGTCGATCCAACTTTCCGGATAGCCTCTGAGTGACGGAGACAACAGGGTGTCGCCGTTCCTTTCCTTATTATCGGCGTCAAAACCGTCACAAGCATTACAACCGATACATCTTCCGGGCTTTCACAAAATCAAAAAATGTGAAAAAAGACCTCATCAGAAGGTCATTCCAGCCATCGACGTCGCCCGCCTTAAGTTGTTGTTTTCACAGTTGATGCGAGAAAAGCACGACCTGACGGGCAACGCGGGGGCGCGTACTCTTCCCGATCGATACATTCGTTATTATCGACACAATCGTTAAAGTCGCTTGAGGTTCACCGGCCCTGCCCGATCATCGCCGCCGCAGTTTTGACGCACCTTCGTTGCATATCGTGTGAATCAGCCGGTACGATCGTTTAAGCTCTTCCGAATCATTTTGCGTCGTCAGAACGTTTCGCGACCCGTCAACCGTGACACCAGGAAGCCGCACATGCATAAATATCTTTCCCTCTTCATGGTTGCATCCGCCTTGATGCAAAACCTTGTCGCCGCCGGCGAACGCTGGACCGTAGAGCAAGCGCGGGACTGGTACAAAAACCAACCCTGGTTCGTCGGTTGCAACTTCGGACCGAGCACCGCGATCAATCAGCTCGAAATGTTTCAGCCCGAGTCGTTCGATCCCGAGACCATCGATCGCGAACTCGGCTATGCCGAGAGTCTTGGCTTTAATTCCATCCGCGTGTTTCTGCACAATTTGTTGTGGGAACACGATCGCGAGGGTTTTCTCGATCGGGTCGAGCAAGTGCTCACCATCGCCGATGAGCACGGCATCGGCGTCGTTATGGTCCCCCTGGACGGCGTGTGGGATCCGCAGCCGAAGCTCGGCAAACAGCGCGACCCCACGCCGCACGTGCACAACTCCGGCTGGGTGCAGGCGCCCGGCGCCGAGATTCTCGGCGATCCCACGCGGCATGACGAACTGAAACCGTACATTCAAGGGTTGATCTCGCATTTCCGCGACGACCCGCGCATTCAGATGTGGGATCTCTTTAACGAAGGAGACAACCCCAATGCCAACTCGTACGGCGTGCGCGGCACGAAAACCGAATGGGGCGAAGACCGCAAGACCGAAATGGCGATCGCGCTCACCAAAAAACTCTTTGACTGGGCTCGCGCAGCCGATCCGTCTCAGCCTCTCACTTCGGGCGTCTGGCGCGGCGACTGGTCGAGCCATCAATCGATGGACGAATTCAGCCGACTGCTGATCGACGAGTCGGACGTTATCAGCTTTCACAACTACGGCAACATCGACGATTTGAAAACGCGCGTCGCGCAGCTCCAGCGGTATCGCCGGCCGCTGATCTGCACCGAATACATGGCCCGACCGAACGGCAGCACGTTCGATCCGCATCTGGCATTCATGAAGTCTCAGAAAGTCGGCGCGCACAACTGGGGTTTCGTCGCGGGAAAAACGCAGACGATTTATGCGTGGGAAACTTGGAAAAAGCCCGGCGCCGGCGAACCCGAAGTCTGGTTCCACGACATCTTCCGCCCCGACGGCACGCCCTACCGTGAAAAAGAGGTCGCATATATCCGGCATTTGACGGGCGTCAAGGATTGAGCCGTAGGAGTACAGTTTTAAGTCTCGTTCCCCTGCTCCGCTTGGGAACGCAAGGTCTTCGAAGCTCCCGCTTCGTCGATCGTGCAAGAAGCGCTCCGCTGCGGAAACCCTGCGCGTCGCGGCTAAACGTCATAGTCTTCTTCTGGCTCTTGACTCTTGTCTCTCGACTCTTGTCTATTCCGACCCTGGACTCTGGACCCTCGACCCTGGACCCCTCTACAATGCCGCGATGACCACTTCGCGCCCGCATTCCTCTCCGCCGTCGAATCGATTCGCCTCGCTCGAACAAGAGGTCTTCCTCAATCTCTGGCGAACCTATGACCGGCTCGGCATGCTCGAGAGTGAGTTGTTCTCGCGATACGATCTCACCGGGCAGCAATACAACGTGCTGCGGTTGCTGCAGTTGAAACATCCCGATGCGATTACGACGATGTCGCTCGCCCAGAGGCTGGTGTCGCGGGCTCCCGACATCACGCGAATGCTTAACAAGCTCGAAGAACGCAATCTGATTTCCCGATTGCGCCCCGACGACAACCGCCGTACCGTGCTCATCAGCATCACCGCGCCCGGCCTCGCGCTGCTCGAACAAATCGCCGCTCCGCTGCAAGAATGCCACGAGCGCCAACTCGGCCACATGTCGAAGGCCGATCTCAAGCAGTTCGCCGCCCTGCTTAAAACCGCCCGCCTGCCGCACGAAGAGACGGACAGCCATTGGCGTTGAGCAGGCGAGCGGGGAGTGTCAGTTCCCTGCGTAAGCTCCCTGTCTCGTTCAATGACGAATGTCGAAATCCGAATGTCGAAATAATGACGAAGCACGAATGACGAACAATCAAAGATCGCCCATGTCGCGATGGAGGTCACAATGCCGCGGATGCCGTCACCTTTTCTCGCCATTTGCTTGACGTTGATGACAATTCCCTTTGCATCGGCCTTTGCCGACCCGCCGCGACTGCCGCGCGACAATCTTCTCGTTTATCGCAACGACGCCGGCAAAACGCAACGGGTCAAATCGCTCGACGATTGGACCAAACGCCGCGAGGAAATTCTTCGCGGCATGGAAAGCGTGATGGGGAAACTTCCCGGCGACGAAAAACGCTGCCCGCTCGACGTGAAAATCGAAAACGAATTCGATGGCGGGACGTACGTCCGTCGCCTCATTACGTATGCCAGCGAACCCGGTTGCCGCACGCCGGCGTATCTGCTCATTCCCAAAGACGTCCTCGCCGGCAAACGCAAGGCTCCCGCCGTCCTCTGCCTGCACGGCACGAACGACGTCGTCGGCCACGGTTCGGTCGTCGGGCTGGGGGACAACACGCACCGCGAATACGCCCGCGAACTCGCCGAGCGCGGGTTCGTCACGTTCGCTCCGAGTTATCCCGGGCTTGCGAAATACAAGATCGACATCCTCGGCCTCGGCTGGGAAAGCGGCACGCTCAAAGCCGTCTGGGACAACAAACGCGGCCTCGACTATCTTGAAACGCTGCCGTTCGTTGAAGGGAACACATTCGCCGCGATCGGTCATTCGCTCGGGGGGCACAATTCGGTCTACACGGCCGTGTTCGACGACCGCATCGTCGCCGTCGTGTCGAGTTGCGGTCTCGATTCGTACCTCGACTATATGGGAGGCGACCCGGCGAAATGGGACGCCGGCAAAGGCTGGTGCCAGACGCTCTACATGCCGAAGCTCGCGGATTACAAAGACCGCCTCGAAGAGATCCCGTTCGACTTTCATGAAATGGTCGGCGCGTTATCGCCCCGCCACGTTTTGATTATCGCCCCGCTCAAGGATCACAACTTCCAATTCGAAAGCGTCGACCGCGTCGCCAAAGCCGCCGGTGAGATCTACAAACTCGCCGGCCGCCCGGAGCGACTCAAAGTTCTGCACCCCGATTGCGAGCACGACTTCCCGCCTGCGATGCGCGAAGCGGGGTATGCGTTTATTGAGGCGGCGCTGAAGAATTGATAATGGACAGTGGATAATTGACAATGGAAGAAGGCAGGCGAGCGTCCTGCCTTTTTTATTGTCCATTTTCCATTTTCAATTATTCAATTATTCAATCTCCTCTTGACGCCGCGCTAAAATGCGAATATATTCGCACATGCGAACTCATTCGCATTCGATCCGTCGACGCGGCATTTACGGGAGAAACGGCATGGTCAAACGAGACAATCCACCGGCACTGGGGCATCGCGAACGGCAGATTATGGACGCCGTCTATCGGCTGGGCGAAGCGTCGGTGGGGGACGTGCTCGAACAGATTCCCGATCCGCCGGGATATTCCTCCATCCGTAAAATGCTCAGCCTGCTCGAACACAAGGGGCACCTCAAGCACCGCCGCGAGGGGACGAAGTATATCTACCGCCCCACGCGCTCGCCCGAATCGGCCAGCCGCTCCGCTGTCAAGCATTTGCTCTCGACGTTTTTCGCAGGCTCGGCGACCGAGGCGGTCAACGCCATTCTCGACGTCTCCGCCAGCCAACTCGAAGACGACGACTTCGCCCGGCTGCGGGCCATCATCGAACAGGCTCGCCAGGAGGGACAATAACATGAACAACCTACTCCCCATCGCCGACCTCTCCGCCGAACTCTCTTGGATTATCTTCGCTGCCGACGTGACTCTCAAAGTCACGCTCATCTTCGCTGCCGCCGCGTTCGTCACGTTCTGCCTGCGCCGCAAGTCGGCGGCATTGCGTCACCGCATCTGGTCGCTTGCCGTCGCCGCCGGCCTGGTGATTCCCCTCCTTGCCGCCGTGATGCCGCAATGGCAGGTTCCGATATTCCCGGTGTGGTTTGCCGATCATTTCGCGCCGCCGGTGAAAATGTTCGTCAAGGACGTTCTCATCGCGCCGCGACTTCCCATCGAGACCATCGATGAACTCCGGACGATCGTGGAACAACCACAGCGGGAGCTTCCGCCTCCGCGGCCGATTGACTTTCCTCCCGACAGAGAGATTGAGCCTGTCACCTTACCCGCGTTCCACGCCGAACCGGTCGTCATCGCGGATGACGCAACCGAAGAGACGTCCGTTCGCGACCCGCTGCCGTCATCGCCATTGCCGGGAACGATTCTCGTAATTTGGCTGACGGGTTTCGCTCTGTGTTTGCTGCGGTTATGTGCGGGTTCGCTCTTTAATGCCTTGCTGCTGTCGAAGTCGCGGCGTGTGACCGATCGGCAATGGACGCAGTTGATCGACGACGCCCGCCGGCGGCTTGGCCTGCGTCGCCGCGTGCGATTGTTCGTCGTCGACCGCAACGTGATCCCGATGACGTGGGGGATCTGGCGGCCGTTGATTCTGTTGCCGGGTTCATCGTCGGGGTGGAGCGAATCGCGCCGGCGGATCGTGCTGTTGCACGAGCTGGCCCACGTCGCCCGCTTCGATCCGCCGCTACAATTGATGACGCGCCTCGTGACGGCGTTGTACTGGTTTCATCCGTTCGTCTGGCTGGCGGCGTATCGATTGCAGGTGGAGCGCGAATTCGCCTGCGACGACTGCGTCATCAACGCCGGCCAACGGGCAACCGACTACGCCGCCGAGTTGGTGGCGATCGCCGAGACGCACCGCATGCCGCGGCTGACGAGTGCGTTAACGATGGCCCGCACGTCGCGGCTCGAAGCCCGGCTGCGCTCGATGTTCGACCGCGCCCGCTCGCACCAGCCGCTGCATCGCAGCGTCGCGGTGGCGCTGGTCGTCATCAGCGGTTTGGTTGCATCATCGCTGGCGATGATGCAACCGGTGTCGCGCGGGGAGGTGGGGGAGGAGACGAAGGTCGCTGAAGCATCAACGGATGAAGCGTCCGACCGCAAAAAGAAAAATTCCATCGCGGCGGCGGATACGGATTCAAAAAAGATCACGATCGTCGGTGAATGCGTCTCACTCGACGATAACAATCCCCTTGCAAACGCCCATGTGAAGGTTTACCGTTTTCCACTCAAGGATGCTGAACCGCACGTTGTCGCGGAAACATTTAGCGACGCGGAAGGAACATTTCGATTCGAGAATGTCGAAACCAGCATCCTCAAGTACAGAGAGAGCCAATCGGACGAATTGCTTCTTCTCAACAATATGTACGATCTTTCGGTCGTCGTGTCTTTGGATGGTTATTCCACCGCCATGAAAAACATCGATAAGATCGACGATTTTGACGAGCCCGTCGAGTTATCGTTCGATCTCACCAAAGACACGGGGGCATTGTGGGGCGTGGTGAAGGATCCCCAAGGCAACCCCGTGCCGGGCGTATCGGTTTCGCGTGTCTCATCCCACAAAACAATACCGGGCCTCTCCAACACGGTGACCGATGAGCAAGGACTATTCGCGATCTCGCATTTGCCGAACGAGCCTTCCAGATACACGACGTTGTACAACCCCAAGACAACTCAAGGAGAATACACGCCGATCGTTATTACGAACCTTACGCTACGACGCGGCGACGATCCGCCGATGTTCGTCGGCTACACCGCCATTCCCCAGCAATTGAAGATCACAATGCACCCGCCAGGCGTCATCAAGGGACGAGTGGTAGATACGGTGACGAACCAACCGTTAACCGGAGTTTCTGTTCGGGCGACAGGCATCGCGAGGAATGATTGGCGAGTGACGGATACGGACAACAACGGAAAATATCAACTCAAATGCACGCCGGGCTATTATAACATATGGATCGATTATCCCGACCGTGTTGCTGCGGCTCCGGTCCTGGAACTCAAACCGGGGGAAACGATCGCCAACGTCGACTTTGAATTAAGCGAAGGGGTTATCATCAGCGGGACGATCCGCGATGACGAGGGAAAAATCTATTCCGTGCGCGGGAACGGCCAACCGATGACGGTGGCTTGTCATGGCCCGGCAAGTCCGAACATCGGCGGTCGCGTGAGGCCGGTGAATGTCGATGCCGACGGCCGATACCGACTGCGCGTCGCCCCCGGAAAAAATTTCATCTATGTGATGAACAGCGAAGCAAGCAAGAACATTGATGTCGAGTCGGGGCAGGAGGTCAATTACCATTTCCTGCTGGGGCAAAAAGAAGACGACATGTCCGCTCCCGGCAATTTTTTGCACGCCGAGATCTACTATCAGATGCAATTGGAAACGGCGGCCCGGATTGTCGACGACACCGAAAAACCGGCGGCAGAAACTCCAAAAGCGGAACCGGAAACCGAGAAAACGCCGACCACCTACAAGCCCACCGAAAACCTCATCAAAGCCCGCAAGGCCGTCGAACGCGGTATCGCTTATCTGCTCGCCCAACAAAACGACGACGGCACGTGGACGGCCAAAGAAAACTTCACCGTCGGTTGCACCGCGCTCTGCACGCTCGCGCTGCTCGAAGCCGGTGCGGCGAAGGATAATGATCAGATCGTCAAAGCCCTCGACTACCTTGCAGCTCAGAAGCCCGACAAGACCTATGAGGTCGCGACGCAGACGCTTGCCTTCTGTGCGGCGGATGCGGAGAAGTACCGCGCAGAAATTCAGCGAAACGTCGATTGGCTGCAAGACGCGCAGCTCGACAACGGGACGTGGACTTACGGCTCGCTGAAGACCGCCGACGACGATGCGTCGAACGCCGAGTTCGCGATTTGGGCTCTCGACGAAGCCGCATACGCCGGTTTTGAGATTCGCAAAGACACGTGGAAGAAGACTCGAAAATATTTCATCGAGTCGCAACTGCCGGGAGGGTCGTGGGCCTATACACCGCAAGCCAAAGCGGGCACCGGCAGCATGACGTGCGCGGGGATCGCTTCGCTCTGCATCTGCCTCGATCATCTTGATGACGCCGATGCCCCCGAGTACGAACAGGCGGTTATTGCGGTCGAGCATGGATTTTTGTGGTTGAGAGAGCACTACACCGTAAAGCAAAACCCGGGAAGCCCGAATTGGCATTTGTACTATTTGATGTTATTGCGGCGGGTGGGGGAACTGACGGGAGTGCTAAGTCTCGCTGACCCACATAGCGGCTGGGATTCCGATGTCAACGCATTTTTCGCCAATGCCAAGCATCGCAAGGACGGTTCGTGGTCCGAAAACGGCGGCAACGCCGGCGATCACATGGCGACGGCATTCGTGCTGCTGACACTCAAAGACAATCACGCACGCGATTCCATATACAAGCACAAACGCGTCCGCGGAAAAGTCGGGCGGGTTGTCGATGAGCAGGGGCAGCCGTTGAAGAACGGCCCCGTCATGATTAGCTGGGTAATGGCGGGCTTGCAACAGTCACATACGGTGGTGGCACGCACGAACGACAATGGCGAATTCGAATTCTACTATCCGCCAAAATTTGTGCGCTATCAATGGCGCCTCGCCCTCGACAGCTCACGAAAGGGCGGCTCGAAGCCGGAGGTGATCCAAGAAGATCCCCTCGTGCTGCGTGTGCCGCGCGTTCGCAATTCGTTGCTGGGCATTTGGAAAATTGTCCCCAACGAGAACAAAGATCTCCCGCAGACATATCAGCCCGGAACAGAGGTCTTCATCGCTTCCGACACGATCAGTTACTGGTTCGATCTCAACACCGACGTCAAGATGCACGAAGAGGAATATCTCGTCAACGCATTTCACACGCCGGCACACATCGACATCGTCACCAAGGATAATGTCCACCTCGGCGTGTTCGAGGTGAATCACGATCGGTTGTCGCTCTGCATCGAACGGAACGAAAGTGAACGCCCGGCCGAAGTCACGCCCAAAACGAATGCTGACCAATATTCCATTTTGACTTTACAGCGAATCGACGTGAGAAAAACTGTCGCACCGTTTTTCGACTTCAAGAAGATCACCCCGGTCGAGGAGAAAATTTTCGCTACGCTTCAAGCGTCGGGGGAAATCGATTTCAATCAAATTCCCATCAAGGATGCGCTTACGTTTTTGGGCGAGCAGTACGGCGTTCAGGTTGTGTATGATGAAGCCGGCGCCAATAAGGCCGGGATCGATCCGAATGTCACCGTCACGTTGACGCTCACCCACGTCTCCCTCCACGAAGCCCTCGTGATGATCCTCCGGCCGCTGAAGTTGAAGTACATCGTCGAGGATGGCGCGATTAAGGTGACGGCGGCGGAGTGAGTTGGAAGATGGTCCGCGATCGGGGAGCGGGAGCTTCGAAGACGTGCGTTCCCAAGCGGAGTTTTCATGAACTAACGCTCCCCCGGAACGACGAAAATTGGCCGTTTCACTCACCGTTTGTATATGGAAACGGCCTATTTTCGTTGGAGCTTGGGAACGAGAATAATTCTCTTCCGGCCCAAAGGGCCAGCCGTTCACCTAGCCAGGGGCGAAGCTCCTGGGGACGGTCCCCGAATACGCAAGAGGCCTGAAGGGCCGGCAGTTCAAATGCAATTTTATATGACAACGAACTGTTGGCCCGTTGGGAGCCCTCACCCGGCCGCTGCGCGGCCACCCTCTCCCTGTTGGGGAGAGGGTTTTAGAAGTCTACCAGGCCCTGCGGACCTGGCTAGGAAAATGAACGCCCCTTCGGGGCTGAAGACAAGGCGTCAATCGCTTGATGCTCGACTCGTTGAATGCACACGAGGTTGTCCCTCACCATATCTCATTTTGTGACAATATTAACCTGAGACTCAATAGCCGCGACGCAACGCGGAGCACTCGCTGCAAGAACCGGCAATCGGCGACGATTCGAAAGCTAGGATTTCAGCGGCGAATGCCGCGTCAGCATGTAGCCGTGGGCGCGAGCCCACGGAATTGGGACGCTCTATCTAGGAGAGCAAAAAACCTCCCCCTCAAAGAGCCGCTGGGTTTACCCCTGCGGACTTCGACTTCGACTTCGACTTCGACATTGTAAGACCGCAGGGATAAACCCTGCGGCTCATGCTCCTTCGATGCGCTGCGGCCGCATTCGCGGCCAGGAATGCGGCGTGTTGCTCGTGCTGGAAGTGGCGTCCGAGCGAATCGCTGCGTCGCGTGGCGACTCGGTTCATGTCGGCGACTCGGTTCGCGCACGGCACCGATCCATTTTCCCAAACACGGCCCCCATTCCCCAACAACGCACTCGATCTCAAACACGGATTCGATTCCCCAACATCGATGCCACAATGATGCGAAGCATCAACGCCTCTATAGGCGCATGGTTGCGCGGAGCGGGTCGGCACCCGGCCGAGTCGCTTCACGACGTCCGGCAACTGACCACTGACCACGAACCACTGACCACGAACCACTGACACCTCCCCATTCGCGAATTTCCCCCAAAGTGTTGTTTGGGCTTGTGCGGAGATACGCGCAAAGTCGCGCAAAGTGTCGTTTTTGTGCGCGCGAGTGATGCTTTTGAGCGCGCAAGTGTCGCATTTGCGCGCGTTTCGTGCGCGCATTTTGCATCTCAAACAGGTTTTTACGGCGATGTTTGCTACCCCATTTCTCTCCTTCCTCCCATATTCCGGTCCGGTCTGTCGGGGAATTTGCATGTTTGGCAACGGCGGGTGATTTGGGGTTTCCTGGTTCGCCTTGTCTTCCAGGATTAGTGGCTTGGGAGGGGCTTCCTCGACAAAAGTGGCCGGTTTACATGCACGTGATGACATGCGTGCGCAGCACGCATTGGCGGGCACCAGCGAGGGATTCGTAAGGGCTGACGGCGTCATGAGTTCGATTTCAGACACGATGGCGTTTGCGACGCACTTTTTTGCGCTGAAATGCGCGCAAAGCGTCGATTTTCATCGTTTTTGGTGGTTTTTGGTCACTTTTTCGTCGTTTTTGCGGTCTGAAGGCGCCCTCATCCGGCCTTCGGCCACCTTCTCCCGGTGGGGGAAGGGGTTACGTCGCGCGCAAAAGTGCGCTGCAGAGCGCATTTCGGTGCATTTTCGCTCGATTTTCGCCTTGCGGTTTTCAGACTCGTTGTTTCACGTGAAACGGGGGTCGGTTGTGGGGGATCTGATACCGTCTCACGGGAAACGCCACATACGCTAACGATTTTTGGGGATGCTGTGGCACTTGAATCGGTCCCCGCGTTATTCGGCTTTTTACGCCTCGACGTCCGGCCGCTGAAGTTGAAGTACATCGTCGAGGACGGCGCGATCAAAGTGACGGCGGCGAAGTGATGGGGGGAGTGGTGCGGCGATCGGCGTCGCTCTGACTCATCCTTCATCCTTCCGCCTTCATCCTTCCCTTCAAAGCCCCCTCATCCGCCTGCGGCCACCTTCTCCCGCGGGGAGAAGGGTTTGAGGCGTCACTCGGCGGGGACGGCGAATTTGCCGACGAGGGGGTGCTCTAAATCCTCGAAATCTTTCCACTTCATGCGGATCGCTTCGCTGAGGCTATTGCCTTCGAAGGTGATCTCGTCGCAGACCGTCATCGATTCGTCGACCAGCGTCATCATCCCGTACCGCGTGCCGAAGGGGGGGATTGCTCCGACTTCGCAGTCGCTGCAATGTTCGTGGAGCTTATCGCGCGGAACCAGTTCCGCCTCGGCTCCGGATAACATCCGACCGAGCAGCTTAAAATCGATGACGTGCGTCGCCGGCAGCACGGCGACGGCGTAACGGAAACCCCGATCGAGCTGTAACATCACCGTCTTGCCGACGGTGCAGGCCGGTACGTGCACGGCCGCCGCCAACTGCTGAGCCCCGCTCGTCTCCGGGTGGGTCAACAGTTCGAACGGTTTGCCCCGTTCAGTGAGATAGTCCTTGACGTTCATGGAAAGTGCCTCTGAAATCAGGGATGAAGGATGAGTCTGAGGAGAGACGATTTGCATTCTTCGTCTGACTCATCCTTCATCCTTCCGCCTTCATCCTTCGCTTCAAAGCCCCCTCATCCGGCCTGCGGCCACCTTCTCCCGGGGGGAGAAGGATTAAATTCTGACTCATCCTTCATCCTTCTCTTCCGTGGATTTTCACCTTGATTTTGTGGGCTTTTGCCGTTTCCGTTTTCGGCAGATGCACGTGCAGCACGCCGTCGCGGTAGTCGGCGGTCACTTTTTCTTCGACGACGTTGCACGGCAGCGGCACGGTCCGCGAAAACGTCCCCCAGCGGCGTTCGACGCGATGAAACGATTTGTTCTTTTCTTCTTTTTCTTCCTTGCGTTCGCCGCGGATGCGCAAGATCGTTCCGGCGACTTCGAGCTGAATTTCGTCCCCTTTCACGCCGGGGACGTCGACCGCGACGTTGACGGCTTCGTCGGTTTCACTGACGTCGACGGCGGGGGTGAATTCCTTGGACATCCAGTCTCCCAGCCAATCGGAGGAGAACCGGCTGAGGACGTCGTCCAACTCCCGCTTCAGGTATTGCAGCGGCTCGCGGCTGAGTTTGGGGGATTCGGGACGGGGACTGCGAGGCGAGGTCGATTCCGTCATGATTTGACTCCTAGAGATTTTTGATCCATTCGTCGTGCTGAAATTGCTTTCGTCACTTTCGTCTGCCATTCATGCTTGGGCCGCGGCGGACGCGCTGGCGGATGTCGTGTTCGTGGTCGGGGTGCTTGTAGAACAACACGCCGTAAACGTACGATTCAAGCGTCTTCAGATGGTCGCGGAGAGCATCGACGTGAAACGACACATCGACCGCCGTCCAATCGGGTTTGCTCGATTTGCGGATATTCAACGTGGAATCCTGTTTGCGGGTCACGAGATTTTCGAGTTCCTGATCGATGGCTTCGATCATTCGCGCGTCGTCGATGGCTTCACCGCGCTTCTTCCACGCGCGTTCCTGCTTTTCATAAAACCAGACCGCCGCCGGTTGGGTGTCTCTTCGAATGCGAACGCTCACGGCGCCCTCGCGAAAACTATCGCAGATGCGATCGCACAGCGCATGTCGAGCCCGGTCTACCAGCGAGGCGGATAACGATTTGGCCATCATTGCTTCCTTATACATTGATCCAATTAATTGCGTTGCAACAACTGATGCAGAGAAATAAGCGAGAATTTCGGGGGAGCGTCTTCAACGGCCGCCGCAGCCGCCATAACAACGTCGTCATGCCTGCTTGCTCGTTCGATCGTTTCATCGATCTCATGGCGGGTGATGTCCGCTGCGTTACGGATTCAGCACGTCCGCGGCTCCCCATCAAGAAATCGCGATCATCATGCTTACGCGTCAGATGAAATGGACATCCCACTTCTTGTATTCTACAGGTTTATGCGTGTTTGTTCCATCGGGTCGGGGATGAAAATTTTGCGGACGCAGCCGGATTGACATTGCAGTTCCGGAAGTCCTCGTCGGCGACGTCAACGTCTCCCCCCATTCGCGGCCGCTGCACGAACGCCTGCGGGAAGATTGTATTGCCGCGAGCCGCTCTGTATGTTCGAGTTTTTATGTCGTGCATTCACGGTCGCCGGGCGCCGGTGCACTGTCGGTTCGCGGCGAATACGAAGGAGGATCATGTCGGGCGGAGTCTTGGGCATCATCGGCGGGTTGGGGCTGTTCCTCATGGGCATGGCCGTCATGACCGAAGGTCTTAAAGACCTCACGGGCGACGCGCTCCGCCGCTGGCTGTCGACGTTCACGCGAAATCCATTGACCGGCGCCGTGACGGGCATGATCTGCACGGCGATCCTTCAGTCATCCGGCGCGACGACGGTAATGGCGGTCGGTTTTGTCGCCGCCGGTCTGCTGACGTTTCCTCAATCGCTGGGGATCATTTTCGGTGCGAACATCGGCACGACGCTGAAGGGCTGGCTCGTCGCCTGGGTGGGATTCAAACTCGATCTCGGCGAATTCGTGTTGCCGCTCATTTTTATCGGGGCGCTGCTGCATCTGTTCGGTCGCCGCCGGATTTCGGCGAGCGGGTACGCGATCGCGGGATTCGGTTTGATTTTCGCCGGCATCTCGATGCTGCAGCACGGCATGCTGGGATTTCAAGATGTCGTCACGCCGGAAAACTTTCCCCCGAATACATTCGCGGGCCGGCTGCTGCTGGTGCTGATCGGCGTCGCGATCACGCTGGTCACGCAGTCGTCGAGTGCGGGGGTCGCCGCGGCGATTACCGCGGTGCACGTCGGCAACATCTCACTCGCGCAGGCGGGAGCCCTCGTGATCGGCATGGATATCGGCACCACGGTCACCGCGGCGATGTCGGCGCTCGGCGGCAACGTCAACACCAAGCGAACGGGACTCGCTCACGTCATCTACAACGGCTTGACCGGCGTGGCGGCGTTCCTCATTCTGCCGCTGTATCTCTGGATGTGCAGCATCGGGATGCCGCAGACGGTGGCGTCCGATCCCGAAATGATCCTCGTGGGATTTCATTCGCTATTTAATTTTCTGGGAGTGGTCGCCGTGCTGCCGTTCACGAATCAGTTCGCCGCGCTGGTCGTGCGGCTCGTTCCGCCCCGCGAACGCGAACTCACCCGGCGGCTCGACGCGGCGTTTCTTTCGCAACCGGACGTCGCGATTGAAAACGTCAACGCCACGCTCGTGGACGTCACGCGCGTGGTGTTTTCCGCATTGGCGTCGCTGCTGAAAAAATCGGACCTGCACCGGCTAGCGACGGAACAACTCGCCTACGACCGCATCGACGAGGCGGAATTGGCCATCGCCGAAACCCGAAGGTATCTGAGCCAGAATCGCATCCACGGCATGAATGAGAAAACGTCTCAGCGTTTTACGGCCGCGCTGCACGTGCTCGACCATCTGCATCGATTGATCAAACGGTGTCACAAGAAAAAGCGGATCGAAGCCATTCGCAACGACGGCGAATTGTCGGATGTCAGCGAAGAATTAATCGCCGCATTCAATGGCGATTTCTCGCAGCCAGAGCAGATGACCGCGCTGCACGCGAAAGTGAAACAATTGTGGACGCAGCTCGGCCGGCGCATCGAACCGTTTCGCTACGACGTCATCGCCCGCACCGCATTGGGCGAGGCCACGACCGACGAAGCCATCCGCCGGCTCGATGCCATTCGCTGGCTCCGCCGCGTCTGTTACCACGCGTACCGCATCGCCCATCATCTGCTGCCGGCGACCGCGACGGACTCCACAGTCACGGCCCCGCCGCCGACGTCCGATGAAACGAGTGAAGAATAAAGTCGTACTTCTTCGCAGGGGATGAGTCGGGAAAACACCGATAGCCCGCACCGCATCGATCTCCAAGAATTCCTGATGAACGAATATTGAATGCACGTTCATAAAGACGTGAGCCGACGGCGGGCCGGGGATAAGGAGACTCGACCCATGAACTTGAACCGGATGATGAAGCCTATCGCGAAATCGACGCGACGAAAAATAACAGACGAAGACGGACGCGACATCCCACGTCTTAGCGTCGGTAAGGCGGCTACCGGCGCGAACGCTATCGGCGCACACGCGCTGGGTGCGCTCGCCGTCGGAGCAATCGCCATTGGCGCCGTCGCGATCGGACGACTGGCCATTCGCAGGCTGCATGTTCGCGACGCGAAGGTTCGGTCGCTGCACGTCGGCGAACTGACCGTCGACCGGCTGACGGTGCGTGAGTTACATATCGAGAATTCCGGCGACGCGAGCGGCACTCACGCGCTCGTGCAGCATACGCCGGCGGGTGAAGCGTCGAATCCGCCGGGACACAATCGAAGCGAGCCGGAATTCCTGCACCGCCATCGCAGCGAATATTGAAAAGAGCTTCGCCCTCGGACCATCAAGAGCGTGTAGGAGTACAGGCTTGAGCTTGCTATCAAAAACAGAAAACAGCCTAAAGACTGGACTCCCTATGAAGAAGAGGCGACGTAGTCAAGCGATAGCGGCTTTTCGTTCATTCCGAGGAGGAGGAATTCGTGTCGCGGGATTTTGGAAAGGCTTCGATCAGTTGTCGCAGTTCGCCGATTTCACGGCGCATGTCGCGAATCGTCTCGTCCCTTAATTCTTCGCGCGCCCGCCGGACGCGAGGCAGGAACCGCGAATAGTACGAGGCGATGCCGATAAAGGCGACCGCCCAGGCGATGCAATAGACCGCACCTAAACCGATGGAAAAAACGGTTGCGTCCTTGTCGAACGGGTCGGCTCCGCCGAATGCGCGACTCGCCAGCAGGGGAAATACCGCGGCGGCGGTGAGCAAAGCCCCCACCACAATTCGCTTCGCGAGTTTTTCGCGCGATTCGGCTTGCAACAACTGGGACTCGACAGTCATGCGATGCTCCTGATAACGGCTCGAATGAACCGACTGATCCTGTTTCAATAATTGCGATCGGAAGTCGTCGGGAACAGGCAACTCACCCATTATTCTCCTCCTCAATCCGACGCCCCAGCGCCGCTTTGGCATAATGCAATCGCGACTTCACCGTTCCCGCTTTGCATTCCAGAACGAAGGCGATGTCTTCGACGCTCATGTCTTCGAGAAAACGCAAGGTGAGAACCCGGCGATGATCGAGCGAAAGCGTTTCCAGCGCCGCATGTACGGCATCGGCCGCTTCGAAACTTGTTTCCGTCAAAGTGACGTCCGGCACTTGGTCGAGCGGTAATTCCTCATACGTCACAAGCACTCGTTTTCGTCTGAGCGCCGACATCACTTGAGCATGGGCGATGCGATAAATCCACACGCGAAACGCCCGGGGCGATCTCAGTTTATGCAAACTCCTATGCACGCGCAGCCAGACCTCCTGCAAAACGTCGAAGGCTTCCTCGGTTTCGTTCAGAAGCCGTCGGATGAAATACAGCAGCCGGCGATCGTACAACTCGACCAGTTGACGAAATGCGCCGGCATCGCCTTCCTGAGCCAAAAGCACGAGATTGGCCTCTTCCAGTTGCTGCAGCTCATCCATCATCAGGACACTCACCCGCTTAATCAATGTCGAGCTACGCGGATCGTATCCCAGGGAATTGGACGAATGGCAAAAAGATCAGCGTACCTGTTAGAAGTCGCCCAAAACCAGAGGGACGTTCAATGCAATGCCGAAACTCGCGAAATTTTCCCGCTGCCGACGAATGAATCCGGCATTCGACCTATTCGCTGGAGATTTTCAAATAATCTCTGTGAGGCAAAGAGCTTAACTCGCCCCATTCGCTTGGTCCATCCTCGGGAACTTTGTCCAATCCGAGCCACGCTCGACGTTCTCATTTTTTGAACATGATATTGAGTGGCCGTAATGTTGCGATGCCTCCGTTCGATTCGTATCATTTTCGGTCGCAGGTCAGGCATCAAGCAATAAAGGAGCAGCAACATGGCGAGCAAAGAGACGGTCGTCCAACAACAATTTCTTGACGCACTTAAGAAAATCGATCGTCCGGGGACATTTTGCACCAGCGGCCGCGTGCCCCCGGCGATCCCGGGGTTGGAAGTCGCGGACATCGGTCCTATTGGTTTACCGCTGGAAAAAGGCCAAGCAGCGGCGTTAAAGAAAGTTGCTCGGCAAGCACCGTATGGAAAGAGGACTCAAACGCTGGTCGACACCGATGTTCGGCGGGTCTGGGAAGTCGACGCCCAGCAAGTGAGTTTCGCAAATCCCGAATGGCAAGAGGTCGTTCAACAGATCGTCCGGACGGTGCAAGTCGAACTCGGTTTGGAGAAACAACAACTTGAGGCGAATTTTTATAAGTTGCTGCTCTACGAAAAAGGAAGCTTCTTTCTAGGCCATCGCGACGGGGAAAAGCTCGACCGCATGGTGGCCACGCTTGTCATCGCCTTGCCGGCCGCTCATGAGGGAGGGGAACTCGTTGTACGCCACGAGGGGCGGGAAGTCGTCGTCGACTTCGGCGCGGAAAGCCGGTTTCAGACTCAGTATGCTGCGTTTTACTCCGATTGCGAGCACGAGGTGCGACCGTTGACGAGCGGGTTTCGATTGTCTCTCGTCTATAACCTGACGCTGGCGAAATCGAAGAAAAGAGTCGCGGCTCCGACAAGCAGCGAACATATCGACAAAGTCGCCGGCATATTGGAGCAATGGTCGAAGGACGCAGGAACGACCGCCGATTCCGACAAAAAAGAAACGCCGTCAAAGCTGGCGGTGCTTCTCGACCACCAGTACAGCGAAGCGGGGCTGGTTTACGACGTTCTGAAAGGCATCGACCGGGCCAGGGCCGACGTCCTGTTTGCCGCGGCAAAAAAATCCGCGTGCGACGCCTCGCTGGCACTGGTGACGTACTGGGAAAGCGGTTCGGCCGAACCGTCCGGTGATTACGGGTACTACAACCGCTACAACCGGTATAATGACGACAATACGGGCGACAGCGGCGAACACGTGATGGGCGAAGTCTATGACACGAGCCTGACCGCTGAACACTTCACCGACGCCGAGGGAAATCGATTGGGTTTCGGCTCGATTCCCGTCGGCAAAAAGGAGATCATCTCCGAAATTCCGCTGGGTGAGGGCGATCCCGACGAGGAAGATTTCGAGGGATTCACCGGCAACGCCGGCATGACGCTGGAGCGCTGGTATCATCGTGCCGCCGTCATGCTCTGGCCAACGACATCCCGTTTTGATGTATTATGCGACGCCGGTGTGGAATCGGCCGTCGGCGGCCTGGCCGTGATGGTGAAGCAGTGGAAGCGAGCCGCCAAGAGCAAACAGACGCCGCTCAAGCAACCTTGCCTCGAATTCGCCGGTCGCATCATCGCCCATTGGCCGTCCCGGGAAAGCGGTTATCGGAGCTACCGCGAGCGAAATAAAAACGCGGTCGAACAGGAGTCGCTGATCTCGCTGTTGAAGTCGCTCGAAGACCCATCACTGATTTCCGCCTGGATTCGCGGCGTCCTGGCAAAAGACGTTTCCGTCGAACCCGGCAAAATTCTCGGCGACGTCTGCCGGCAACGCGGCTGGTTAACATTCCAAGGCGAACTGCGAGACCTTTTTGAAGCGACGTCCAACAATACCCTCGAACGCCACGCTCAACTTCTCGCCGATCTGTCCCTGCGCCGGGACAAAAATGCCGACCGCATCAGTCTCTGTGTTGAATTGGCGCAGCAGATGATTGCGGCGGTGGAACGCTGGAAACCGCGACCGGACAAACGCAACTGGCAGGACAAAACGGTCGATCTCGCCGAATTGCTGCCGCCGCTCGTGGAATCGTTTATCGCCGTTGACGAAGCCGAATTTCTGGATCGGTTGGTCGAATATGTGCTCGACCGGCCGAAAGAATTCGACGTCACAACAACTCAGATTCCCGCGCTCGTGAAATTAAGCCCGTGGCTCACCCAGAATGTCAAACGCCCTTGTGCTCCATTACACCGCTGGTTAGCGGCTTTGGCGAACGTGCTGGAAATCCGCTCGTCCAGTCCTCCGCAACCTCCCTCCAATTGGCGGCGTGAATCGGCGACCGGCTGCAACTGCAAGGATTGCCAGGAATTGAGCCGCTTTCTCGAAAACCCGAATTTGGAGACGCTGACTTTGCCCTTGGCGCAAAACCGCCGGCAACATCTGCACCAGATCATCGACAGCAATAAGCTCGACACAACACACGTCACCGAACGTCGCGGTAGTCCTTTTAAACTGGCCTTCACGAAAACGAAAGGATCGTACGAGCGGGATGTCCAAACGCATCTTCTCGACCTCAGTCAATTGGGAATAGTCAACGCACTATTGGAATGGCATGAAAAATTAAAGAACGCGGAAGTCGCATCCTGATGGCCATCACCCGCGCCAACTATCAAAAAGATAAACGCTACCCTCGCGTCGTCAGGTCGATGTCCGAACTGCTTGCGGCGAACGATGCGGTCGCGCCGGTCGATCTTCTGCTTAAGTTGCAGTATCTCAAGCAGCAACAATACGAAGACTGGCGGTTCGGCCGCATTCCTTATTTGGAGCGGGTCTGCACTGGCAGCCTCGGCGTGCTGAGCCGCATATTGCGTATCATGGAATTCCATTCGCAGGCGATCGGTCTGAAGCCGTCAAACACAGTGTATTGCAGATGGGGAAAAGGGAAACGCACCGTACTTCGGTTCTCGAAGAGCGGAGATCCCCGATTGGAAGCCGCATACATGCGCCATTATCTTGTCAGACGCAAACCGATACAAGGCGATGAAAAGCGTCTTCCGTCGGCCGCAGAAGTCACTGTCCCCCTGGATACGCCGATTCGCACTCCAAAAGAAAGCGATGCCTCGCCGCAACCGCCGATTACTTCACCCGCGCCAACTTCATGATCCGGCCCGAGACGTTCCAGTCCTGCACGTAAAGATTCCCCTCGGCGTCCCAATACGAGCCGTGCGTGCCGCTGAAGATGCCTTCGACCCACTGGTCTTGCGGGATGCCGTAGTTCCTCCCTTTCGCGGGATCGGGGTTGTGGCCGAGGACCGCGATGATCGTGTTGGTCTTGTCGAGAATCACCAGCCGTCCGTGCAAATCGGGGACGGAGACATAGTCGCCATGCACTGCGACGGAGGTCGGCATGCCCAGTCCGGTTACGACCTCTTCGATGAAGTTCCCGTCGAGATCGTAGTGCAGCAGCCGGCCTTTCGGCTCGTGATTGCGATCGCAAATCAAGAGCCGCGGCGGATCGTACCGCGTGTCGAGCGTCATGCCGTGGGCGGTGTTGAATTGTTTGAGGCCGTTCCCTTTTTCGCCGAAGTGCATCAGGTATTTGCCGTTCTTGTCGAACTTGAAAATGTGATTGCTGGCGTAACCGTCCGACAGAATGATGTCGCCGTTGGGAGCAACCGTGATCGCCGTGGGATTGAATGCTTTCAAGTCGAGTCCCGATTCTTGCGGGAACGGCAACTTGAGCACGATGTCCCCCATCTCGGCGCTGAATTTTATTCCCTCGGCATTGGCGTTGCGGGCTCCGTAAATGAATTCTCCGTCGGCTTCGTCGCGGATTTCCATGTCGTGGATATTGGAGTATTCATCGCCCACGAACCGGCGAATCAGTTTTCCATCAGGCGAGAAGACGAACACGCCGAGTTGAGCGCTGGTGTAAACGTTGCCGGCTTTGTCGACGACGACCGAGCCGTGACACGGTCCGATGATCGACTTCCCGTTTTCGTCGAGGCCCCAGCCGGGAACGGTATCGAACGTCATGATTCCGCAGCCCATCCGCACCGGCAGCGTTTTTTCCGCCGCACGGCCGGGCAGAACCAAACTCAGAATGATGGTCATGGCGACGCAAACCGAGAACTTCTTCATGACGCGGACTCCTGATGTTGTCACGGGATTTGAATAGACGCGCAGAGATGCCGATTTGGAGACTCTAACACAACCGGTTGTGCTTGTTAAAAATCGCTCACATTCACAGGGACAACGGATAGGCACAGAGGTTGTGTTAGAATTATTTAGAAAGGATAAGCGATCGGCGATGATGCGAGAAGTCTCAGCGTTGGTCCGGAGCGAATTTTTTGTGCGCCGTCGGCCCAAACGCGGCGCTCTCGTGAACGACTTCGCTGAAAAGTCATGATCCAACGGCCGATGATTGATTTTGTGCCCGAACGGGGTTACAAGTCATGACGCCGGTGGATGGATTCCCGGAGCGGCGCGGTCGTCCAGGGGAAAAACCGGCAAACGATCAACGGAGCCTTATGAGCAAATAGAACGCCTTTGATCCTGCGAGGAAGGAACGAACGATGATGCAACTGATAGGACTTTCGGGAAGTCTTCGCAGCGGTTCGTTCAACACCGCGCTGCTGCGCGCCGCGGCCGCATTGCTGCCGGAGGGGGTCGCATTAACCGTGCATACGGCGCATGGCATTCCGCTCTATGACGGCGACTTGGAAACGGCTGACGGAATCCCGCCGGCGGTGAGCGGCCTCAAAGACGCCATTGCCGCCGCCGATGGGCTGATTTTGTCGACGCCCGAGTACAACAACTCCGTTCCCGGCGTAGCCAAAAACGCGATCGACTGGCTGACGCGGCCTCCGGCGGACATCCAGCGCGTGTTCAACGGCAAACCGGTCGCCGTGATGGGCGCTACACCGGGTGGGTTCGGCACGATTTTGAGTCAGAACGCCTGGCTGCCGATTCTGCGGTATCTGGGAACGAGAACCTGGTTCGAAGGGCGGCTGTTGGTCTCGCGGGCTCAAGCGGTCTTTGACGACGAGGGAAATCTCACCGACGAAAAAACGCGAGAGCAACTTCAGCAATTTCTCGCAGGATTCGTAGACTTCGCGCGACTTGCTTCCAGCGGTGGTTCTGCGTAGCCGTCCGGAGATGATGCGTCGAAGGAATCGAGGTAACGTAGAATCGTGAAACGCCGTCTGTTCCCCTCGCTGCTGTTTTTCGTCGAGACCCGTGGTTGGTCCCGTGAAGGGATCAATCGGCCTGATCGTGCGATTCCTTCATCGTCTCCAGCGCCGCACGCGCGCGGGCGTTTTGCGAATCGATTTTCAGAACTCTGAGAAAACTCGCGCGCGCCAACTTCGGCTGCTGCATGGCCAATCGAAATTCAGCTTCGGTTAAATGGGCGTTAAGATACCGCGGATCGAGTTCCAGGGCTTTCTGAATGAGCGGCAGACATTGCTGCGGCGGGTCGCCGGCGGCATGTAAGGCGACGGCAAGCTGCGAATAACTCTCGGCGGTCGCGTGAAGGCGATGCCGTTGTTCCAACAGGCTGACCGCCCGATCGAAACGCCCTTGTTGCAGATAGAGTCTGACCAGCGGGGGATACGGATCAAGCGCATCTTCCGCGGCGTTCAGAATCTGCTCATACTCGCGAATCGCCTCGGCGTGACGCTTCGACGCATCATAGGCGATTCCCAGCCGAAATCTCGCCTGTAAGTTGTGCGGCTGATCCCGAACCACTCGCGCGAGAATCGGTATGGCGTCGGCGGGGCGTCCGAGGCTGATCAGTCCCGATCCGAGCCAGTAACCGGCGGCGGCGTCCAGCCGGTCTCGACGTGCCTCGTTCAGTAGCAAAGCCACTCCGCGCCGAACCGCCGGGAGCTGCGGCGGCATTGTTTCGTGGAGCAGAATGTAGGCACTCCCCAGCCGGCGAACGTCGACCGATCGATCGGGCCAGGCACTGACGAGTTCCAGCTCGGCGTCGGCAGAAATCGGTTCGACATCGAGAATCTCCCACGCCTCACCGGATGCGCCTTCGATCGGAACGCGGATCAAATGGTCGGTGAACACAAGATGTTGCCCTTCGCGCGTCTGACGACGGGGCATATGACACGTGACGCAGCCGTCGGCGAGCGTTTTTATCTCCGGCGCCGCTTCGCGACCGCAAGATTCGGGCGCATGGCAGGCGACGCAGCGGGCATTGAACGATGATGGCGGCGCCTCGCTGATTGCCTGATGCGGATTGTGACAATGAAAGCACGTCAGTTGATCGCCGCTTTCGAGAAAGCATCGGCTTTGCATCAACCGGGCGCCGTGACTGGCGACGCCGAAGGTTTCGGGGCGATCGGATTTCATCAGCAAATCGATGCGATGCACTTGCAGGTTTTCTCCGGGATGAAAGCTGAACTCGTGCTCGCCAGGCAATTCGAGCGAAACGTCTCCCATCAGGTGACATTGCAGGCAGACGTCGTTGCCGCGCGGCGGCGTCAGCTTGGCAGGATTGACGATCGTGTCGGCGACGTTCGGAGCGGCCGCTGCCGGCTCGATCGCCTTATTCTCACGCCAGAAGGCGACGTGGCTAGCCCCCGCACCGTGACAGCGCTGGCAACTGATGCCGTCAGCAATCGGCTCGGTATACCGATGCGACGAACCGGCCGCGATATGGGCGGAGGAACCGTGACAGCCGATGCAACCGGGGAGCACGGGCCGGTCGAACCGCAAGTTACGCCGTTCGTAACCGGGATTCAACCCCCAACGTTCGTCATCGGTGAACCAGTTCAGCGGCATCGCCGTGAGAAAGCCGTTGTGCTCGGTGAGAAACGCCTGGGCGTGATTTCCCGATCCGACCACATAGCGGGCGTCGCGTCGGAGGGCATGCCCCGGCGACAGTGTCGGATCGAGGAGCGTTTCTTCCTGAACGACGCGGCCCCCATCCTCAAACGCGCGATAGCGGTAGCCGTTTTTCGGATCATCGACGAAATTCGCACCTGAAAAATCGGGGTGCGCAAAACGGGTTTCGGAGAATGCATCGTCGACGGAGCGCCACGACCGCGACATGCCGCTGCGGGCATACATGGCGGAGATCTCCGCGTGACACTCGGCACAGACAGCATCGTCAACGAAGCCGGCGAACACCGGTGGGCTTGGCCTCGCATCGTCGCCGTTGGGGAAGGATGAAAAATCCCGTGCCGGCGGCGCATGAAATTCGCGGCGTCCATTCATCTTCTGTCCGTCGAAAAGATAAACGGCAAACATGCCGGCGGCGACGAGCAGCAATCCCAAAACAATCCCGATCCGGCGGGATTTTCCGCCGGCGGAGGGGGAGGAGACGGCAGACGTCTTTCGCGGATTGGTCGTAGCTCGATCTCCTTATGAATTGCCACCGACGGCGAATCCAGATG
Source organism: Planctomycetaceae bacterium (assembly GCA_040881995.1). Taxonomy (GTDB): domain Bacteria; phylum Planctomycetota; class Planctomycetia; order Planctomycetales; family Planctomycetaceae; genus JAQCEJ01. Next base: position 16,431 of record JBBECD010000040.1, on the reverse strand, counting down.
ACCGTCCCCGCCGATTAAAGTAACCGATGACAGCAAGCGAACGGCGTCTCTTTGTAGGAGTCCAGCCTTTAAGGCTGTCTTCAAGAGCAGGCTGAAGCCTGTACCCCTACACTCTGGATCATCGGGCCTCCGCTTCTGTGGCGTCGACTCTTCAGCGATTCACTTGGCTCGCCACGCTTTCCGATCACGATAATACGATAACCGCCGACTCACGTCGCGTGCAAATTGCCGGTCCTCCATCACGCCGGGAAAATTCAGGCATTGTTCCAGCGTGCGCACGGCGTCGTCGAAGCGTCCCGTCTCGGCATAGGCGGCCGCGAGCACGTCGAGAACGGGAGGGAATTGAAACTTCGTCAGCTCGCAGGCCTGCGTCGCTAATCGCACGGCTCGTTCGCCGTCGCGAAGTTCGTCAAACTCGCACGTCGACAGAATCCAAGCCAGAGAGGCGAGCGATTGAAGATGATCGGGACGCAGGCGAATAACCGTCGCATAATGATCGATTGCGGTTTTCATCGCATCGACGCCGGGCGTTTCGCGACCGCGCGTTTCATAGATCCCGGCGAGGTAAAAATGAGCGTCCGCCGACTGCGGATAAATCTGCAACAGCGTGCCGAGATGTTTAACGGCCTCTTCGGTCTCGTTCCGTCGTCTGGCGAGCAGACCGAGATTTAACAACGCGCTCTCCACATCGCGGCCCAGTTCCAGCACGCGGAGATAATGATCCTCGGCGTCGTCGAATCGTCCCATCTCGGCCATGCACATCCCGAGCAGTCCGTGAGCCCGTGCATACTCGGGTGCTCCCTTGACGATCTCCCGCAGCACGACGACGGCCGGCTCGAATTCGCGGCGATGAATCAGGTCTTGCGCTTCGACCAATTGGTTATAGTAGCCGATCATGTCTTTGACGTCGGGGAGTTGCCCCGTCGATGCCGTGCTCTCTTCCGATTCTCCCCCCCCGGCGTAGCCGAGACTTTCCAGGACGCGGCGTTCTTCGTCGGTCAGATTCACGCGAAGCGCCGTGCGATTGACGAAGGTCGCCTCCAGCTCGCTGAGCGCGGTTTCGAACGTTTGCGCCTGTTCGGAGTGCGATGCGGCGAGATTGTTCAATTCGCCCGGGTCGGCGTCGAGGTCGTATAATTCGACGCGCGTGGTGCGGATGTATTTCCACTTTTCGGTTATCAAGCATTGCAGCGGCGACCAGCCGCTCTCGACGAAAGGCTCTTCGGATTCCCCGTAACAGACGCCGCTGGTCAATGGCTCGTCCCTCAGCGCCGGGAGCAGACTGCGGGCGTATCCGGGGGAGGCATGCGGTATATTGAGGCTGCTCAGTACCGTCGGCGTCAAATCGGTCAACGAGACCACGGCGGGTTCGCGCCTTCCGCCGGGAAAGCGGCCGGGCTGGGAGATAATCAACGGCACGTGCATCGTGCTATTGTAGATCATGTTGCTGTGGGTGCGTTCGTTGTGATCGTCGAGCCCCTCCCCATGATCTCCGACGGCGATCACCAGCGTCTCATTCTCAATGCCGCGATCCTTAAGCTGTTCAAGCAGACGACCGAGTTGAGCGTCGGCGTAAGCAATCTCAGCATCGTAGGGGTTTGACGAAAAACGATCGCCGAATTTGTCGCGATGATCCACGTAGGGGTGATGGGGATCGTACAGATGCACCCAGCAGAAAAACGGTTTGTCGTCGCCGCCGTCGAGCCAGTCCAGGGCGAGATCAACGACTTCCTCCCCGCTGCGCGAGCGGTGCAGAGGGTGATCGGCTTCGGGAGAATTCGAGAGGTCGTCTTCGTACAGATCGAAACCGCGGTCGAGTCCGAATTTTGAATCGAGCACAAACGCGGCGACGAAAGCCGAAGTGCGGTAACCGTTTTTTGAGAGGATTTCCGCGAGTGTGGGAATCGGGGCGTCGAGCCCGTTCTTGCCGTTGACGCGTATCCCGTGCTCCGGCGGGAGGAGTCCGGTGAGAATCGTCGCATGCGAAGGCAAGGTCAGCGGCGCAGCGGCATAGGCCCGTTCAAAAAGAACGCCCTGCGCGGCGAGCTCGTCGAGAGCGGGCGTCAGGGCGTCTTTATTTCCATAACAACCGACGCGAAGTGCGCGCGTGGTGTCGAATGTGACCAGAAGAACGTTGACCCCATGCGGCCGTCGGCTGAATTTGACGTAGTACCAGCAGGAACCGAGGATTGCGATACCACAGATCGCCCCCACGACGTAACGGCCCATCCTCATAGAAAACCTCGATGGTCGGCGTGTCATTGAGAGGAGTGACCTACGGTTTTGGTGCGTCTCCTTCTCCTTCAAGGGGAATGTCATAAGTGTTTTCACCCGACTTCACGTCCACCTTCAAGTTGCTCGACAAGAAATGGGAGTAGTGTTCGGGAATGTAACTCTTTCCGGGCATAGGCATGTGCGGTCGGTCGGGATTCTCCGGCGGCGGCGAGGGTTCTCGATATTCCACGAGAACGCTCGTCGGGCCGACGGCCACTTCGGTTGCATATTTCCCGTCGGGTCCGATTTTGACTTCGGCATCTGGACCCTGGTCATTCAGGAAAACGACGCGTCCATCGGGAAGCGGGGTGCCATTATGCGTCACAGTTCCGGAGATTTTGGCCATTTCATGCTCCGGGGCGCTGGGCCCGCATCCGCACATCATTGCCAAGACCAGAATCATCCCCCTCCAATTTTTCATGGCTGTTCTTTCAAGAAGGAGTTGCGAATTATAAAAAACTAAGCGACTGTAACAGAACCGGTTGTGCTGTTACTTAGGTCGCCAATGTGGCAGAAAATCGTCAGGCACAGAGGTTGTGTTAGAACCATTAACGGTTGAGAAAACGAATACAAAGCCGGGCGGCGTCAACCGCCAACCGGCTTTGTATCAAGCGTTCTAAGGTCGCGAGGAGCGGTGCATGACGTCCTGTTACCACTCACCGATGATGTTCGCATCAGCGCGATCCGCCAGGTTTTTGAAAGTTTCGAGATTGATGTTTTCGCTCATGAACCGACCCGACCCATCGGCCAACAGGACGTGAACCCCGCCCTCATGTGCACTCTTCAATGAGGCTTGGCAAATTGTGTTGACAATCGGCGGCTGCGTAAAGCCATAACCCCAATAATATCGGCCGTTCGGCGGATAAGCGATCGTTTTGGCACCATAGGTAAATGAGCCGTTCCACGTGCCGTAGGCCATGATCCACGGGTGGGTGACGTCTTGGTGGCTGCCAAACGGGTTGAAGTTCTGCCCAGTCGTTCTGTCGGAATATTCGCCGAACGAAATCGTATTCGATGTCCCATCGGTGACTTTGGCGATGCTGACTTCCTGGTTAATCAGGTGAATGCCGCCATTGGATTTTCCACAGTGAAACAGGTCGGAGGGACTGCCGATCGGCCAGGGCTTATTGCTGGAGCCCATGATCGGTTCGTATTCCGCTATGGCGTTGCAGTACCAGTTGTTCTCGCAGAAACCATTGTAGTTCACGGTCTTCGCGGCCGTCGAAGACGGGCAGATATAAACGGGGATAATGGTGTTCGCAGCCGGCCAGTTAGGATCGCCGGGACTCACGACCCACGATCGACCCGTGCTGAAATTCAACTGATTGTAGACGTTGGCCTGATCGAGATAAGGCAGAATCATCGACTGAATTGATTTACCGCGGTTCTTGTCCGGCACGTACGGAACGGTTGTCACATCCAGCCCGCCGTAGTAAATCGCAGCGGGAAACATTTTGAATGTATCGTGATAGTTATGGACCGCCAGACCGATTTGCTTCATGTTGTTGATGCACTGCGAACGGCGGGCGGCTTCACGGGCCTGTTGCACCGCGGGCAGCAAGAGTGCAATCAGGACTGCGATAATCGCGATCACCACCAGCAGTTCAATCAGAGTGAACCCGATACGATATCGGGACGTTGCCACCGACATCACATCCTGCCCCCCCCCCCTATTCTGTGATGTCTTTCCTCTCAACAAGACCTGTCGAGCGGACGGAGCTTGCCATGGACTTCTCATCTTCATTCTCCCAAAAAGTAATAAGAACAGACCAGAAACACTCACACATTTGATGCAGAGCCCCGAATGACTTCGGCCCGCATCGAAAATGGCGCGTAGAAAGATCTTGAATACGTTCTCGGTTATGGCTGAATTGATTGCCGGCATCGACGAGAGGTGAAGTCCGGTGGCAACCGACCGCGTTGTAATAATGCCGCAGTTCAATCATTTTCAAGAATAATCTATAGCCTCTTATTTATCAATCCAATTTTTAAAAACTTCGCGAAAGCGCGAAAGCTATTAGGCGTGATCCCTTATGCACCACCCTCTGCGAAGATGCCGGGAAGGCTGACTGTCCGCCCGGACCGCCTCGGCTGCCGAAGGACCGCGCGCCGCGCATCCCCAAAGATGGCGCGATTCCGGACGCTGCCGACTCGATGCCCGATGACATCACATACGATGAGACGAAGCACCGTTTGATGATCGGAACAGGCTACGTCGACAATGTGCCAGCCGCGGTGTGGCACTACGAAGTTTCCGGCAAGCGGATCTTGACGCAATGGTTCAGCTACCGTAAAAGAAACCGCGAACGGTCGATCATCGGCGACCGCCGGCCGCCGGCCAAGCTCGGCGACATCCAACCCGACCACTGGCTGGCCGAGTACACGACCGAACTGCTCAATGTGCTGCATGATCTGGCGTTGCTTGTGGAGATGGAACCAGTCTAACCGCTTCAACGGTCGCGCTTGTCCAAGCCGTTGATCAGGCCGCACACTGCGGACACTTGACGGGCTTTCCCGCAGACTTACTGGAGACCTTGAGCCGCTTGCCGGAACTCGTATAGCTAATGTGGATTGGCGTCCCGTCGTCGGTCATGTCGATATTGTCCGAGAGCTAGCAGGCAGGCATCAAATCGTAGAGTAAAACGCAACGAATATCGAGTCAAAAGTCGGGGCAACAGGACACCTATTGAACTTTTTGACGCCGAATTTGACGTCTGGCCGGGCCATTTGACGGTCGCCGTCTGTGCATTCTGACAACGTCTGCAGCCCATTGCCGCGGCAGAGCGAGAGTTAGCCTGCGATTGCGCTTTAGCCTGATTTATGGCATCATGTTCTTGTCAGTTTCCCCAACACCAACATGGCCGAAGGCAATTCGCTCCCTGATGCCGACCAATGGCAGAAAATGTCCTTGGAGGAAAAGAAACAGCACGCCGCAGAACTTCTGCAATCCGTCGGGCCTCTGATCGACGATTGCCGTGACAAGTCGGCCGACGAGGTCAAGCAGTTGCTTGAAGAGACAACTGATCCGGCCGAAAAGCAAGTGCTTCAGATCGTTCAGGACATGAAGGAAGCTGGACTCGGCTGAGTCAGTCCAACAGCACGAACGGTCCCCATAGATTCGCCGTCTTGAAGTACGGGTGCTCGCGAACGGCTTTCTGAGCCAACCGAAATGCCTCTCGTATCGACAAATCTTGGTCTCCGAGCCAAGCATCGTAGAAACGATGTGAGAAGTACCAAGCGGCGACATCCGAAACTTCCCAACGCATGCCAATCACTGCTTTGGCACCCGCCGCACGAAATGCCCACGCCAGTGACAAGTCTTCGTTTCCGGTCCACTGTGAGCCGAGCTTCGTCTGACAGGCACTCAGGAAGACGAGTTGAAGATGGGAAAGGTCGAGCGACAGGATGTCGAACGAATGAAGTATCCCGGTCCTACTATCGTCGGGGAAGAGATCAAGATGCGCATACTCCGGCGTTCCGGCAATCGCCGTTGCGTGAGTGGACAAATGCAGAATCTCTGTCTGCCGCCAGTCGTGTTCCAGGAATGCCGACCGCGTGGCACTTGAGCCGGTATTGAGTTCCATAACACACCGATCGGATTGTCGATGTGTCTCAAAATCCCATTGTTCGAAGTGGCTCAGAACGAGCGGCGTCGATTTCGTCGTAAAACGAATTGATTCCGGATCGGGTAAGTTCGGATGCCGTAACAGAACTCTACCGGCAGCAGTATTGCACTCGATACTTCGCGTATCGTCGTCGACGCGGATATCTGCTTTGTGTTGCCGACACAGCGTCGGCTCCAGAGCGTGATCGCCGCCGTACGCGAACACCGCATCGCCAAGTATCTGCGATTCGTGTCGGTCACCGATTTCACTCCCGCACGGATTCTCGATGCGCCCATCTGGTTCACAACCGATGGCGAAGCCAAGCGCATTCTCCCCTCCTGATCGTTTTCTTTTGAGGGGAAAGCCCAGGTTCCGGCGACTCCGTCGCCCTTTCCCTCCCGAGAGCCGTTGCCAATACCGTTGCGATACCTGTTGGATAACCTGTTGTGGAAGGTGTTTGCCCAAGCAACACGCCAACCCACCGGCCTTGTTTCTGTATATTGTTTTCCCCCTGCGACTTAGTGCCGGGCTTTTGCACTCGCTTCGCTCATTTCAAAACCCGGCTGCATTGCCATTTGTGCGTTGATTGCGGTGACTCGGTTCGCTGTGCTCCCCTCGTCTTCCCGCTATGGTCGGTCGATCCACGCCGCGTTTGCCACAATCGTCAATGCAGCCGGCTTCACAGCCGGCACTGCGAAGAGCATTCCGGCCCGGTGCCGACGCCGCTCTTCGCACTCGACCTGACGGCCGAGGTAACGGGCCAAAGTCCTGATCGACGAGTGCTTGTCCGATCGATGCGACGAAGCATTCGACTTCGGATGGCTATCAGCCGAACAGATCGAGACGCCGGAGCAGCATGCCAAACGAATCTGCCCGCTCTGCGCCTGAACTCTTCCTTATCCTTCCCTTCTTTACCATGCAACACGAATCACGTTTCTGGCAGCGCACCACCGTGCCGACGCCCGCCAAACTCGCTCAACTGTTGACCCGTGAAATCCACCCGCTGTGTGCCGGTTTCGCCGTCCGAGGCTACCCCGAATATCTGTTTCTCAACGACTCGATTTCCCCGCACGGGGCGCAGGAATACGGATTTCTGAAGCGGTTTCCGAATCGTCTCTACCGCCAATACGAGTCGATCACGTTCAGCTGGTGTACCACGGCCGAGGCCGAGGCGATCATCGAAGAGTGTCTCTCGGGCCGTTTCGACGGCTTCAACGAGTGGGGCGCGGTTGACGCCTTCCAGGTCGAATCCCCGGCCGCCCATCGCAAACACCGACATCGACATTGCTCGTGTTTTGTACCCGTTTACCCACCACACTCATGACACATCCCCAACCCCGAAACGATCGCGATTACTTTTACGACGCCCGCTGGACCTACGACCCGCAGGCACAGCTCGTCAAGAACGAGTTCAATCGCGTCATTACCGACGTCGGACTGGTCGATCCTTCGGCCAAGAGTCTGACCGACCGTGAAGGGTACTTGCTTGCGGCGGCCCCCGATCTGTTCCAGGCGGTCGAGGAGCTTCTCGCCTTGATCCAAGCCCGCGTCCCTGCGATTCCCCGCAGCCACAGTGCCGTACTGGCCGCCCGCGTGGCCATCGACAAGGCGCTCAATGAAACCGATGACGAATGACCGTTCGTCGTCTCGTGCGGTCCCGGCGGCACGTCCGTCGGGGCCGCTTTTCCTAATTCCTACTCATCCACACCATGTCCATCGACCTCATGAAGTTCCTTGAACGATCCGCATTCCACTACGACCGCGAAACGCTCGATATCGTCGACGAAGACGCCATGTTCGTTGCCAGCCTGGGACGACCGTCGCTCTTCAACTCCACCGACACACGGATTCACGCGCAGGGCCGAGTGTTGGCCGCCGCCTCCGAGCTTCGCCGTTGCCTTGAAGAGTTAATGCTTCTTTATCGCTCTGCGTGCCCAGAGAACCGTCAGGAGTCGGCTGTGATCCGACGTGCCGAAGACGTGCTCAACAGCTTCTTCGATGAATCGTAAGGCCCTTCGGGGCCTTTTTTCTCTCAGACGGACACCGAGGTCCGCATCGCCTGCGCTGCCGTCCCTGCGCGGGCTTCGGGACGATCCGCTGCGGCGACCCGGCCCGACGGGCGCATGGTCAGGCGGACGGCGGCGACTCAACGTCGCTCGGGCGAAGAACATCCTGAGCGCTGCGACGGACGGTCAACACGAAGACCGTATCGTCCTTGATCGTGAAGACCGCGCGATAGCTCGGGCGTGAACCGAGACCGACAAGCTTGTCACGGATCTCGTACGGGAAGTCGTTGTTCTCGGCCGACAGGGCGTTGCTCTGGGGAAAGTCCGCCAAGGTCTCGATCTGATCGTAGATCGCATCAGACCATCGCAACGCCTGCTCGACGGAGTGATGCTCGGCCCACCAGTCCGCATTGCGGTCGATGTCACTTCTCGCCTGCGGAAGAACAATGACGCGGAACGTCATTGCCCACGAGCCAGAAGACGCTCCCGCGTCAGTTTGCGAGCTTCCGCCACGGGAATCCCCTCACCCGCTTCCATTTCCGCGATGCCTTGAGCGATGGCATCGCGATCCTGCTGACGGCGCAAAGCGTCCATTGCCTGTCGATGAATCTCGGCATCGACGACGAAATACGTCCGCTGTGTGCTCGGATCGACGACTTCAAGTTCGCTATCACCGGTCGCGTTCAGAGCGTCGGCCAGTTCTTTGGTGAGTTTTGCGGTCATGGTCAAATTATACCCCAATTTGATGTCCAAGGGGAAGAACGATCCGTTGAAATCCGCCCCACAGGTCACGGATTTGGCGACTCAGCACGCTGAGACGAATCGACGTCCTTTGCCTGACTTGACTCTCCGCCTTCGGCTGCCTCGATCTGTTTGATTGCGGAACAAACCGCTGCCTCTCTGGCCAGCGTATGGGCGTATGCCTGCACAGCCTCTTTGATCAATTGAGTGATCGGCCTGCCGACTTGCAGGCTTGCCAACTTCAACGACCGCATATCCTGCCGATTCAATCGCGTCGCGGGCCATCGATAGCCCAGCAGTTCACTGCCCCACTCGTCATGAGCAGTACCGATCGCGTCGCCGGATGAACCTGTGTCTGGCGTTGTGTCCGTCTGCCTCTCCATCCGCCGTAGTGAACCAGATACCCTTACGTCAGGCAAATCGGTCTCAGGTTTTTGAATGCGACTGCTCACACCGCTTCGCAGGTCTCGACTCCCACGTTTTTTCGCGCTACCCGGTTCGAACACATCGACGTCATCCCCGGAAGCTATGCCGTGGCACCGTTCGACCTGTCGGACCAACGGCAGTGGGAAGCGTCCGATCAACAGCGTTCCTTGCATGACGCCTTGGAACCGCTTCGAGACCGATACGATTTCATCATTTGCGATTGTCCACCACGACTTTCGTTGGTGAGTTTCGCGTCGCTGGTCGCATCCGACCATTGCCTGATTCCGCTGTCCGATTACTCGCTCGATTCCCTGACAGAGTTCAGAAAGGAAAGAAACCCATGAATGTCACCCTTCGTGATCAACTCAAACAATTGCGGCTCAGCGGCTTGTCCGAATCCCTGGAGGTGCGGCTGCACGAAGCCCAGTCCGCGAAACTCGATTACGCCGAGTTTCTGGAACTGATTCTGCAGGACGAATTGGTGATCCGCGAGGACCGGCAGATCGCCCGACGGATCAAGGCGGCGGCGTTTCGCGATCAGAAATCTCTGGATGATTTCGACTTCGCGTTTAATCCGTCCGTCATGCCCTTCGAAGAACGCATGGAGCAACTGACGGCGAAGCTCAAAAGCCAATTTCAAGAATCCGCCAAACTCGAAAAGGCGATCTTGAAAAATCTCGCGAGTCTCGGCTTTACCGGAAAGGACTCCCCATGAGCGCACTCATTCCCTCCCCGGGTGAACTGCCCCCCGATGCCCAAATTTTGATCTACGAAGACGGCGCGACTCAGCTCCAAGTCCGACTCGATGGAGCCACGGTCTGGCTGCCCCAACTCAGTATCGCCGAGTTGTTTCAGACTACGAAACAAAGCGTAAGCCTACATCTTCAAAATATTTACGAAGAAGGGGAACTTGATCCCGCGGCAACTGTCAAGCAATACTTGACAGTTCAAACCGAAGGCAATCGCCAGGTCCGCCGGGCCATCGACCATTACAATCTTGAGGCCATTCTCGCCATTGGCTACCGTGTTCGCTCGCCTCAAGGGACGAGATTCCGCCAGTGGGCCACCGCGAGATTGAGCGAACTGCTCGTCAAAGGCTTCAGCCGCTCACCACGCTACGATCTATCCGTGTACCGCTTCCCGCAATTTCAACGCAAGATCGCATCGCCGACATTCTCGGGTCGCTGGACGACAAGATCGAGTTGAACCGGCGGATGAATGAGACGTTGGAGGCGATGGCGCGGCGGTTGTTCAGGAGTTGGTTCGTCGACTTCGACCCCGTCCGCGCCAAAGCCGCCCTCCGCCGCGAGCACCCCCGGCTGAGTAACGCAGACGTCTCCCGCCGCGCCCTGCCGAAAATGTCCCCCGAAATCGCCGAACTCTTCCCGGATGCGTTCGAGGTGTCGTCGCTGGGGTTGGTGCCGAAAGAGTGGAAAGCGACGACATGGGGAGAACTTGCAACACTCGAATACGGCAAAAGTCTTTCCGATTACAGAACCGGCAACGGACAGTTTCAGGTGTATGGCACCAACGGTCCAATTGGATGGCACACGGAACCGCTTTGGAATGGCCCCGGAATTATCATCGGAAGGAAGGGAGCGTATCGGGGTGTCCATTATTCCCCGAAGCCGTTTTTCGTAATTGACACGGCCTTCTACCTGAAACCCAAAACGGAATTTGACATCAATTGGGCTTATCGTGAGTTATTATCAGTTGATATCAACGGCATGGATTCGGGCTCCGCGATCCCATCGACAAGCAGAGAAGATTTCTATTCTCTTCCGATTAAATTTCCACCGTCCGCTGTTCTTGGGGCATTCGGACGTGCGATCGCTGAGGGAAACGAAGCCTCTATGCAGTATCGTCAACAATCGGATCGATTGGCGGTGATTCGCGATATGCTCTTGCCGAAGCTGTTGTCGGGGCAATTAACATTGAATGCGTGTTGATGTATGGATATTACATTCCACTATCCTCCCGAACTAATGAATCTTCTTGTGGATACGATTCCGCTGCTGTGTCGTTCCAAGGAGGACACGCTACTCTTTTTCAAAGGAGCAGGGGTTCCTGAAGCAATCTTGTCGGATCATGGGCAGGTTATTCGTGAGGATCGGACTCAAACCAATAAGTACCAAATCGTACGGACGGTACTTACTCGTCTCAACGAGCGTGGGGAGCCCGCAATCCGGGAACGTCGCGAAATCATCAAGCGTGTCGTCGAATTCCAGGATTTTTCGGCATGTTGGGAAACTGATCGACTGAAAGCACAGGGCTTGGTCACTCAAATCCAAAAACTTGTCGACGTCAAAGATAGCTTCACACGGATGAAGGATGAGCGAGAGAAAGAGCGGCGGGACAACATCGCTCGGCGTGAAGCGGAAATTGCAACGATCGCGAGAAAAAAGGAGTCTCTCGACGAGCATAAGCAACAGTTATTCGCGCTTTTTGGGGATCTCGATCCAAGGATTCGAGGTAGACGTCTTGAAGACGTCATGAACAAGTTATTTGCGACGTTTGAGATTTCGGTACGCAGGGCCTTTACAGTTTCGGGCACAGAAGGCGAAGGGGTCAGGGCAATCGAGCGTCGGGCTGATGGTTCAATTATTGCATTGTCACGCGAGAAGAACAGGCCGCCGTGCGGTGGCCGATGATTTCAAGCGTGCTGGCAAGAAAGTGGAACCGATGTCCGTGGTCTTCGTTGGTAAAGTTTACGAACATTTTGAAAAAGTAACAGACCCCCGCGTGAATCGCGGCATGAACTATCCGCTCATCGAAATGGTGTTCGTCGCCTTGTGCGGCGCGATTTGCGATTGCAATTCCTGGGTCGACGTGGCGGCGTTCGGGCGCGCCAAGCTTGCTTGGTTCCGGAAGTTTCTGCCGTTTGAGCGGGGCATCCCTTCGCATGACACCTTTACCGAAGTCTTCGCCCGGCTCGACACCATCGAGTTCTATGCGGCTTTGGAATCGTGGGCCCGCAGCATCGCCCAGGCGCTGACAGGCAAAACGGTCGCCTTCGACGGCAAGACGCTCCGTGGTTCGTTCGATGCCGCCTCGGGAAAATCGGCGTTGCATTCCGTCTCCGCGTGGGTGTGCGGTTTAAAGATGTGTCTGGCGCTCAAGTCGGTCGAGGACAAATCGAACGAAATCCCCGCCGTGCAGCAATTGATCGACCTGCTCGATCTGCAAGGCGCAGTCGTCACGGCCGACGCCATGCATTGCCAGCGCGAAACGGCCAGCAAGATCGTGGCCAAGAAAGCGGACTATATTTTTATGGTCAAAGGCAATCAGGACTCGCTCGAAACGGCCGTGCAGCACGCTCTGATCGAAGCGTTCGAGAACGATCATCCTCAGTTGCGGCGTCACAAAACAAAGGAAAAGAACCGCAACCGCCGCGAGACGCGGGAAATCACCGTGCGGCCCGTGCCGAAAGGTTCCGCAGTCTTCGCGCGCTGGCCGGGCGTCAAGACGGTCGGCGGCATTTACCGCACCCGTGAAATCAACGGCGTGCGGGAGGAATCGCAGGAGTTTTTCATCACCAGCCTGCCATGCCAGGTGCGTGCGATCGGCGGGCATCTGCGTTCGCACTGGAGCATCGAGAACTCGCAACACCACGTGCTCGATGTAACATTTACCGAGGACGCCAGCCGGATTCGTAAAGGCAACGGTCCGGAAATCAGTTCGGTGTTTCGCCGGCTGGCTCTTAATATTTTGCAACAGGACACTACGGTCAAAGCGAGCATTCGCGGCAAACGCAAACTCTGCGGCTGGAGCGAACCCGCCTTTGAACGTTTAATCGCCGGTTTTTGTGGGAATTAACGCTCGATTGCCCTGGTTTGCTACTGGAGTGTGGCGACCTGTACCACTCGAAGAAACTGCTGGAGCCGTTGCTCCACAAGATCACGTCTCTCGCACCTGGAGATGAAGCAGATTTCAGACTGAGATCGACCGAGGGCTTGATTCTTCGATTATTGCTAACTATTGCGTGGATTGAAAAGGAAGAGAAAAACGTTTCACACGTCACTCAGTCCCATGTTAGCGACAAATCTCCGAATCTCGCGTCAGTTGCTGATCCCTTCGTCAAGGGACTGTTCATCAAGTCACAAGACGGCGAGGAAAGCGACGTTGATAAGTTCAAAACGGACGATTTCCCGCGACGTCTGAAAAAGCTGGCGGAAGATGGTTGCGACCCAAATGAAGTCAAGGAATGGTTGGAATTGAAGATCGATACCAACATCGAGCTGGTGAACTCCATTCTTACCCAAGCCAACATCACCGACTTTCATGAGGCGCATTCGCTGGGATTTATTGACGGAGTTCGCCCTGTGGACACGTATCGCGCCATTCGCTTCATTGAGGTGTCGGGTTTGCCGATCAACGTGCCGCGAATCTTGAGTTTTAACGTCTGCACCAAACTTCATCGCAACGCAACGCGCATGGTTTCCTTCTTGTCCGTGAAGGAAGGTATCGGACATGTCCTTCGGTCGCGCGATTCGAAAACAATTGAACTGTTCCTCTCGTCCGAAACACTGAGCGCTTTGTCTGCCGATCAAGTGACAAAGATAAGAGATCTTGCACTCGAGGCATTTCGCCGGGCGAAACCTCACCTCGGTCCCCCGCCATCGCCACGTGAGATCGACGACGATTGGTGGGAAGAACAACTCGGACTATCGGCCAAGATCCTCGCGAGCATTGTGACCCGCTTGTCGGATGATGCGATCGGTGAGATTGCGAGGGAAGCAATTTCGTTGGCAGGTGACGAACACGTTTGGAGTCGATTCCGCATCGATCGCGATCTCAATGATTTGGTTTCGCGGACTTTGGCTGCGGTTGGTCCCGACTCCCGCGAAAGTATGTTCGCAAGTGCTCTGGCGAAATCCATCCCAAAATCCGACATCGCTCGAGCTCAACGTCTTCGCGATATATGGCCGGATCCAGTTACAGCCATGTCGCCGAATTTCTTCGGACGTATGGTGAAGAATGAAAAGATTGATAAAGCCAAGAAGCAACTGCTAACGGATATCCGCACGTCTCGTGGCCGCTATCGTGAAACGCTCGTCATTCGTGCCGCTCACTTGCTCCACGACGGCCAATGGACTCAGAGCCAAAAGGTCGAACTGGCGGACGCAATCTATGCGAGAAGTGAGATGAATGGATTCCCGGCCGATACCGGTTGTCTTGATGCCTTGATACTGGCGTTGCCGCGCCAGGCCGGGATCGATGAGCGGTCGCTGTTTCGGCAAAAGTATCTCGACAGCGATCCATCCGAAAATCCCAAGATTTGGAATGAACTAAAGCGAACAGTCAATCGTTTCGGACCTCCGCGAAGCAAGTCCAGCCGGTCGATCAACTGGACGCAATCCGACTTGGACAAAATATTGGAGCTGTCTGAATCATGGGTTCCACAACTTTGCGATAAACATGGCAAAATCAGAGGCGAAAAATCCTTGCCGGGACTTTGGAATCAGCTTCGCCGGCATAAACGTGATGGCCTAATTGCAGAATATCACGACTGGCTCCGAGTCATGGAAGACGTCGTCCTCCTCGCTCGCAACGCCACAGAAAAGCACGTCGAACGTGTTGAGAACATGTTGTCGTCGGTTCGAGAGTCGGGGCTCGAAACAGCGATAATTCAACCAACCTTGAGGTGCGTGAAAAGCGCACAGTCTGAGGATGTAGCGGCCGAAATTGCGGAGAAACTCAATTCACGCGACGAGTGGACAGTGTGGCAATCGCGCGCCGCAATCGCGCGCTGGTGCGAATTGACGCGAGCCGAATACAAGCCACAGATTCCTCATTCGTTGCTGTCGACCCTTGGCGGTTTGGTCGTCGCGCGTCGACACGACCGGTTGGCGCTGCTGCTCAACACGACGCGAGACGTGATCAACATCCTCGGAAAGAATGTTCCGCGCGAATTTATCGATCAGGCGTTATGCACGCTTTCAAGCTTGCTGCCGGAAACGGCGTATGATTCGAACCCGAGCTTTTTCAAGACCGAAAAGAAAATCCGGCTGCGCACGATCTGCGTCAAATTGGCTGATGATCTTCGAAAGGCAGATGTCGAGCACGTAACAATTCAGCAATGGCTGAACGTCGCAGAAATTGATTTATTCACCGATGTCCGGCGAGCAATCTAATCGGAACCCTCGCCGATCCCTCCCGTGCAAGACGCTCTTCGAACTTTCCAAAGAGATCTCGCGCGCGGCTAGGAGAGAGTGGGAGCGGACTCAGGCGATTCAGAGTCCGCTGCGGTGGCCCATTATTGCATGTATTCGAAGGGCTTCGATGAAGTGCTGAAAGCACAGGGGATTGACGTGAAAAAGAACGTATATCGCTCGCCGAATCTCAATGCGTATGTGGAGCGGTTTATCCAGTCGCTGCAGCAGGAGTGCCTGGTCATTTCATCGTATTCGGCGAGAAGCATTTCGACCACCTGGCTGCCGAGTACACGGACTATTACCTGCACGAGCGGCCGCATCAGGCGCTGGAGAATAAGCCGCTCACGGGGGAATGGCCGGAACCGGTGGAAATATTGTCATCCGCTGGGGCGGAGTCGATCGGTTGCCGGCAACGGCTCGGCGGCGTGCTGCGGCATTATGAGCGGCGGACGGCGTGAGGATAGGCGGGCACACCCTTTTTACCGTTTGGCAATGCCGATCGGCGGGTTCTCCCCCGCCACCACCAAATGCTCGCGGGAACGTTTGGGCGGAATGCATCCACTGGAATGGTTCTGTTGAGCGGTCAGTCTTTCACCCAATAGGCATAGAGGCTGGCTTGCCGCAGGGTGAACCGCAGGCGGACTTGCTGCCCGGTCAGGGATTCGAGAGCGCCCTGACGCCAGCGGAACTCGCCGTGGGGATGATCGCCGGTCATGGGATGCGAAGCCGCGATCACTTGACCCTGTTCGTTCAGGACTTCGGTGCGAAGTTCGCCTTGTTCCTGGGTCACCAGATTAGCCAGCAGTTTTTTCCCCGTCCAACGAAACGGCCGGCTGGTGACGGTGCCGACTGTCTCTGTAGCGTCGAGTGAGACAAAACCGTCGCGTCGCAATACGGCCAGGCAGATCGCGCCCATCCCTTCCGCCTGGTCGGCCCGTTCCTCTGCCGACAGCGACGCGGGATCCCGCCGGCTGCGGTCGGGATTGAATTCGTACGGATCGTCGCGCCACTTGAGTGCGCTGTAATAAATCCACACTTCGTCCTCACGCACAATCGGTTCCGTGGCGAACATCTGCATCCGATCCCACACCCCGACTAATCCCTTATCAATGCGTCCCGGTGGAATAAACGGCTCCCGGTTTCCAAGGCGTTCCCAGTGGAGGAAATCGCGCGTGGAGGCGAGTTGAATCAGGTCGAACCCGTCGCAGTTGTTGCCGTTGTGAT
>JBBECD010000039.1:0-7351 GCA_040881995.1 Planctomycetaceae bacterium | reverse complement strand
GGGCAAATGCTTACGGCAAAAATCCGGATTCCCGTGCGCAAATGAGGCTAGCCAGATTTATCGCGATCTTAGTCCAAGCTGCTAATCACGACGCCCCCATCGCGGACAACGTCGATACTCAATCGAAATCCCTCGAGAAGGGCCATGCCGAGTAAAGGGTCTGATTCGGTACATTCGGCTTCAATGGCCTTCCAGTCGCCATTCCAGAAAACATCGACGGCGTACAAATTAACGACTTCTTCCTGACCATTTGCCAGGATAACACGCCCTTCGCCGATGAACCGCAATTCAAGATCGGCAACCGCCGATTGAGGAAGCGTCAGAAAGCCGTTAAATCCGGTATCAATGACCGTATTCACTTCATTCTCTGAACCGTCAGTTCCACGTATCAGCAATGCGCACCGCGCTTCGAGTTCACCGTTGACGATGCCAGAAACTGTCATGACGCCGTCCTCGGTCGACCTCCCATATGGTGTAGTGCACGATGCCCAATGCGCATTAACCAGACCACAGCGTCGGCGTGCTCTTCGCGCAGCCGCTGCGATGCAGCGAGTGCTGTGTCGCCGATGGCAAACGCTTCGGATTCAATGTCGATCGCAACGACCTTCCCTTTTTGAGATTCGTCCACCTGCGGGCGGACGACACGATTGTAGATTTCGTCCCCTCGGCGCGCGACCTCTCCCAGGGGATAACGTGACGGCTGTGTCGACATGAATCGGCTCCCTCTCTCGCAACGAAAATTTCGAGCTTCAGAAGCTTGATTTTATACAAAAACTCGTACAGATCAAGATCGCGCTTACGCCGTTAGGTCAAAAGCAGTTCCCTCAATGCTCGTATTGATTTCAGCACACTCGCTCGATTTTTAGCAGAGATCATCCAAGCCGGCAATGTGCTGGCGAGGGTCGAATTTCGAATTCCTAACTCAGCCGCCTGTTGATCGTTGAGGCCAATTCGGTGATCGGCTTTGACATAAGATTCCAGAAAATCAACGTGATCCCGATTGTAGGCCCATAAGACGTGGCCACAGCAGGGCGTCTGCAACCAAAGTGAATAGCCGAAAACCCAGTCGAACGGTTCTCGATCCGACCAGCCTCGCAGCGTTCCCGTTCTGACGGACGCACATTGTGGACAACAAAAGCGGGCTTGCCAGGGATGTCGCTCCGGATCCGTTTCAATCCGCTTCACGTCGGCGCAGGAATCACACCTGGGGCAACGCACGAGAAAATGATTGGCGAAGTCATGAATTGAAGTGCCGTCGTCGTGATGGCGTGTTTTCATTGCTATCTGCCACACATTGGACTCTGAATGGCGGTTTTAGCCTCCACTGGAGTAGATCAAGCTTGAAAGACGGTGGGGCAGCGCAGCGAAACGCCGCTCGACCCACCCTACGCCAGAATGTCTTTCGCCACCACGCCCTCAACGTCAGTCAACCGGAAATCTCTCCCCGCGTAGCGATAAGTCAGCGCCTCGTGGTTCAGTCCCAACAGATGCAGCATCGTCGCGTGCACGTCGTGGATGTGCATTTTGTTTTCGGCGGCGTAGTAGCCGTAGTCGTCGGTCGCGCCGTAGGCCATGCCCCCCTTCACTCCGCCGCCGGCCATCCACATCGTGAAGCCGTAGGGGTTATGGTCGCGGCCGTCGGTTCCCTGCGCGGTCGGGGTGCGGCCGAATTCGCCTCCCCACAAGACGAGCGTATCTTCGAGCATGCCGCGCGATTTGAGATCGCTGAGGAACCCGGCGATCGGGGTATCGACTTCCGAGGCGTTCTTGGTGTGTCCCTGATACAGATTGCTGTGCTGGTCCCATTGCACTTCGCTGTCGCTATGCGTGACCTGCACGAAGCGGACGCCCCGTTCGAGAAATCGGCGGGCCATCAGACATTGGCGGCCGAAGTCTTCGGTGACGGCGTTGTCGATGCCGTACAGCTTTTGCGTCACCGCGCTTTCGCCCGAGAGATCCTGAATTTCGGGCATGGCGGTCTGCATCCGGAAGGCGAGCTCGAACGAATTCAAGCGCCCTTCGAGTGCCAGATTCTGGCCGACGCCCGCCAGATGATCGCGGTTCATCGCGGCGATGAGGTCGAGTTGCCGCCGCTGCGAACTCGAATCGAGCCGCGAGTTCGCGATGTGTTTCACCCGCGCCTGAGCCGAGATGATGCTGGCATTGCCGATGGGCGTTCCCTGGCAGTACGCCGGCAGAAACGCGGCTCCCCAGTTGTTGACGCCGCCGTGGGCCAGCGTCGGGCAGATGGTGACGAACGCGGGGAGGTTTTGATTTTCGGTCCCGAGGCCGTACGTCACCCACGACCCCATGCTCGGGCGGATGAACTGATCGCTGCCGGTGTGCAACTTGAGCAGCGCTCCGCCGTGCGCGGGGTTCGTGCCGTGCACCGATCGCAAGATGCACATGTCGTCGACGTGCTGCGCGACTTTGGGGAACAGATCGCTGACGGGTAGGCCGCTCTCGCCGTAATTTTTGAACTTCCACGGCGATTTGAGCAGATTGAGCTGCCGCGATGAAAACGTGACTCGCGGAAGATCGAAGGGAATCGGCTTGCCGTGATCGCGATCGAGCAAAGGCTTGGGGTCGAACGTGTCGACCTGCGACGGTCCTCCCGTCATGAACATGAACACGACCCGCTTGGCCCGCGCTGCAAAGTGCGACGGTTTCGGCGCCAGCGGCCCCTGCGGCGCATCGTCGGCTTTGGCTTCTTGATTCAAGAGCGCACTGAAGGCGAGATGGCCGAAACCGACGGCGGTGGTCTTGAGCAATTGACGGCGGGTTTGAAAGGCGGGGTTGATCATGGTCGTCTACTTTCTCTCGTTATCCTCTCGTTCCCAAGCTCCAACGAAAATAGGCCGTTTTCATATACAAAAGATGAGTGAAACGGCCTATTTTCGTCGTTCCGGGCGAACGTTAGTTCATGAATACTCTGCTTGGGAACGCACGTCTTTCTTTTCTTAACCCTCCCTCCGGGAGAGTGCAGGGTGAGGGCACCTTCGAAAAAGGATGAAGGCGGAAGGATGAGTCAGAGGAAGACTCTTTGCATTGGTTTTTTCTGACTCATCCTTCATCCTTCATAATTCATCCTTTTCTTCAAATACACCCTCATCCGGCCTGCGGCCACCTTCTCTCGGAGGGAGAAGGTTAGAACCCTCGCTTGCGCTTCGGGCTAGTATGAAGAATTCTGACTCATCCTTCATCCCTCATCCTTCATCCTTCGACTTCCTCACTTCAGATAGAAAAACTCGTTACTCGCGAACAGGCTCTGGCAGAACATCGACCAGGCTCTTAACTGGGCGGCGGGTTCGACCGTCGTCGTCCCCGTCAGCGACTCGGTCGTCATCGTGGCGATGAATTCGAGAACGCGATTCGTTTCTGACTCGCTTGGCGCACGGCCGACGGCTCGCGAATAGGCGATAGTTACGCGTTCGGCGTCGCTGATCGATTGCGCCAGCAGCGAGCGGGCGAGTTCATCGGCGGAATCCATCACCAGATCGGCGTTCATCAAGAGCAAGGCCTGCGGCGCGACCACCGTCGCATTGCGGCTGCCAGTCGGCATCGTCGGGTCGGGGAAGTCGAACTGCTCGAACAGCGTATAGACGTTATTGCGAATCACCGGCAGATAAATCGCCCGGCGTAAGCTATCATACTTGGTGTGATCGATCGACGTGTGATCGAACACGAATTGCTTGTTCCGCAGCGGCACGGTCTTCCCGCCGATCGATTCATCCAGCCGCTTCGCGACGGCGAGAATCGAGTCGCGAACTTCTTCGGCTTCGAGCCGACGGATGCGGAATTTCCACAGCAGGTCGTTCTCGGGATCGACGGCGAACCCCGCGGCATCGTCGGGATGAGTCGACGCCATCTGATAGCTATTGGAGGCGAGAATCAGCCGGTGCAGTTCTTTCGTCGACCAGCCCGATTCCATGAACCGGTAAGCGAGCCAATCGAGCAACTCAGGATGCGACGGCCGGTCGCCGAGCCGGCCGAAGTTCTCGGTCGAGCCGACAATCGCTTTCGCGAAATGCCAGCCCCAGATGCGGTTGACGTACACACGAGCCGTCAGCGGATGCTGCGTGCTCGCCATCCATTCGGCGAGTTCCAGCCGGCCGCTTTGATTCCGCGGAAAAACCGGACGGACGCTCGAAAACCGCATCACTTCGGGGAAGTCGCGGGCCACCGGTTCGCCGAGATTCAGATAACTTCCGCGGATGTGAATCGGTAAACTCGCCAGCACCGTCCCATCGGCGACTCCCATCGCGACGGTGGCATCGGCGGCTTTGCTCTCTTCGATGCGGGCTTCGTCCATCAAGCGGTAATACTCGGCCAGCGTCTCGGGGTCGAACGCAAACTGCGGCTGCGACGGAACGGCGAGAAATCCCGAGAGATCGTAAAGTGCCGCACGGGCCTGTTCGAGTTTTTCGTCCGCAAGCGTGGTCGCGGCAGGATCGGCCTTCTTCGCTTCGGCGAGTGCGGCTTCGGCCCCTTCGAACAACGGGCGATAATGGGCTTCGAGACCGGCGACGTCGCCCGCTGCGACGAATTCGTGCCATTTGCCGAAGAACGCGTCGTCCTGATGATATTCGAGATGCAGCCGGCAGTGATGCAACATGCGGGGATGCAGTCCTAGCGGACCGGCGATCGTCTGCACATCCGAGAGGGCCATGTCGCGATCAAATTTCGTGCACGCCAACAGATATTCGGTCGCCTTGCTGCGGGCGTCGCTGCGAATCTTCTCCGTCGCGGTGCTCTTGTAACTCGCCGCGGCACCCGCTTTGGCGGCGATGGCGGCGTCGATTTCTTTCAACTTCGCCTGTTCTTCGGGCGTCGTGAAAGAATGTTCGTACCAGTGCTTGATGATACCGGTCTGTGTCGTGCCGAACGTTTTTGTGCTCTTGAAAATCGCGGCGAGGGCGTAGTAATCGGCTGCCTTGAACGGATCGAACTTATGATCGTGACAGCGGGCGCAGCCGATCGTCATCCCCATGAAGGCCTTGCCCATCGTGTCGAGTTGCTCGTCGATGGTATCCATGTGAAGTTTCTCGACGTCGGGTTCGGCGAGCACCTTGCCCCCCAGCGTGAGAAATCCGGTCGCCGTTTTGGTTTCTTGATTCGCTCCCGGTACGAGGTCGCCGGCGATCTGTTCGACGAGAAAGCGGTTGAACGGTTTGTCGCCGTTGAACGCATCGACGACGTAGTCGCGATAACGCCACGCCGTGCCGAACGCGAGATTTTCGTCGAGTCCGTTGGAGTCGGCGTAACGAGCGACGTCGAGCCAATGGCGTCCCCAGCGCACGCCGTAATGCGGCGAATTGAGCAACCGCTCGACGACGGGTTTGAAGGCGTCGGGCGATTCGTCGGCGACAAATGCTTCGACCTCTTCGGAAGTCGGCGGCAAGCCGGTGAGGTCGAACGTCACCCGGCGGATCAGTGTCGCCTTGTCGGCGGCGGGAGCGGGAGCAATCCCCTGCTCTTCGAGTTTCGCCAGCACAAAAGCATCGATCGGCGTCTTCACCCAATCGGTGTTCTTCACCGCGGGAACCGGATGATTCACCACCGGCTTCATCGACCAAAACTCGCGTCCCTCTTCGATGCTCATGCCGGTCGGGCCGGTTTTCTTTGCGGCGAGTTCTTCCGTTCGCGGATCGGGCGCCCCAATCGCCACCCATTGTTCGAGGATGGTGATCTCGGCATCCGCCAGCTTGTTCTTCGGCGGCATCTGCAAGTCGAGGTTGGTGTATCGGATCGCTTCGATCAGCAGACTTTTCTCGGGATCACCGGCGACGATCGCGGCTCCGGTATCGCCCCCCGTGAGCACGCCGGCGCGCGATTCGAGCACGAGCCCGCCGTTTTTCTCTTGGGCCGAGTGGCATTCGTAGCAATGCTTCACGAGCAGAGGACGGACGTTCTTCTCGAAGAATTCGACCCCGGCGGCGTCGGGTTCTTTGCCAGCCGCCGGATCGGCATCCTCGGCGAACGCCTTCGGACCGAAGGCGATCAACGCCGCAACCCCGGCGAAAAGAATCCGCTTTGCAGATCGAGTGTGAGCGTCATTCGGGAGGGTCATCGATACTTCCTTGCCAGTGGATTCAACAGGCGGGACAAACCGGCGGATAAAATCTCTCTCAAGTATCCTACAGGCGGGCAGATAAGTCAACGAGAAGAGTCGGGAAGAGTCGAGAGCCGAGGGTCCAGAGTCCAGGGCCAGAGTTTTGAGAGGGGGGGGGGCGTGGGGGGCAAGCTGGGCGCGCGCGTCGCCTCCGGCGTCGCTGTCCTCGGTATCGGCGGTGTTCGGGTCGGGCTCGCCGTCCTTGCCCTCGGCGCCCTGGTCGCCCGTGTCGAGCCGGTCGGCGAGGTTGAGGGCGGCCAACAGGTCACGCGCCAGCCGGCCGAAGGCCTTCTGGTCGAAGATGAGCTCGGGCATGCGATCGAGCACGCGGCGGCCGCGCTGCTCGATATGGGGGCGCCACAGGTCGACGATGGCGCGGGCCTTGGGCGGTGGAGCCTGGCCGGTGAGCCGCTCCCGCACCAAGAGCGCGAGGGCATCCTCAAGGGGGACCTCGGACCGGTCGGTCACCTCGCTAAAGCGGCTCCGCTCGTAGCGCTGCTCGATGCGGGCGGTAAGATTGGCCGCCACGCCTTGCATGCGCTTGGCGCCGATCGCCTCCACCCGGGCTTGCTCGATCGCCTCGAACACGGCGCGCGCCTCGCCGCCCGACGGCGCGAGTGAGGCGTGCAGCTTGGGGTCGTGACAGGCGACGGAGAGAGCAGCGGCGTCGGCGTGGCCGCGGATCACCGCGATCTCGGAACGGGTCGGGATGCGCGAGGGTTCGGGCAAGCGCGCCGTCTTGCCGGAGAGCCCCGGCGGCTCGCTCGTGAACACCACCTCGACGCCGCCATCGTTGGCGATGGAGCGGGTGGTGAGCGTCACCGCGCGCTTGAACGGATCGAGCGGCGCCTCTTTGCGTCTCGAGAGCCCCATGTTCAGCTCAAGGCCACGTTCGCCGTCGACTGCGGCAGGTCCTCGCCGAAGGAGCGCTGGTAGAACTCGGCGATCAGCCCACGCTCGAGCTCGTCGCATTTGTTCAGGAAGCTCAGCGCAAAGGCGAGCCCAATGTCGCCGAAGATATCGGCATTCTCCGCCCAGGTGATCACCGTGCGCGGGCTCATCACCGTCGACAGGTCGCCATTCATGAAGGCGTTGCGGGTGAGCTCGGCCACGCGCACCATGTTGCTCACGGCCTTGCGTCCGGCCTCCGTGTTCCAAGTCTTGGCCTTGGCGAGCACGATGTTCACCTCGTCGTCATGGGGCAGATAGTTGAGGGTGGCGACGATGGACCAGCGGTCC
>JBBECD010000038.1:0-7355 GCA_040881995.1 Planctomycetaceae bacterium | reverse complement strand
CCCTTTCGCCGCCACGCGTCTGAGTCTAAAATACATGGGCTAGAAAATGGCTGGCTCGGCCAGTGTGACTTTGGGGGTTTGGCTTGATCCATCACACCAACCCGATGGTGCGGTCGAACGGCAGATCGGCTTGTCCCGGCGAGTTTCAGGAACGGCGTCGGGGCGGGTTTCCATCAGAATACAACGAGGGTGCATTCCGCTCAATGGACAGCGAGGTCGTGCACCGATCCCGGCCGTCGTATTCGATCCCCGAGGGATCGCAGCGGCTATTGAGCCTCAGGTTCATCATGTCACCATTCTCAATTGACGAAACGGTTTTTCTCTTCCGGCCCAAAGGGCCGGAAGAGAACGCTCCGGAATCTTGAGAACTACTTTTGAGAAATCGTGGGCGTCGTCTGATTCTTGCGAATCGCTTCCTGACGATACCGCTCTTGAACTTCGAGATCGAATTTCGGCACGACGGCTTCGTCGGGCAAGCCCGAGATGCGGGCACGGCAGCGGTAACAGACCAGCACGTCGGGCATGATCATGTACAGCACCCAGTCGATGAGGGCGAAGAATAACAGAATCCCCAATGCCCAGACCGGCTCGTAACGCATCCAGGCCCACGTGCTCAAGACCATCGCGAGACCGACCATGAAGAGCCCGACGCTTTGTGGAAAATTCTTCTGCCGCCACATGTCGTCGCAGCCGCAGACGGGACACGCTGCCGACGCCGAATTCGTTGGAGCAGACTGCGTCTGTTCCCATTCGCAGTTCGGACAGCGCAGCCGATCACTCCCGGGCGCTATTTCGACACCGACTCCTTCAGAACACCGCGGACAGACAAATTGGATGAACGTCATTTCTAAAATTTCCTGATCGGGGCTCGGCCGTCACATTGGATATTGCAGTTCCCGCGTCAGCAGCACGGCGAGCAGTTCGCCGATGAAAATGAGAATCACGCTGCCGAAGAGAACTCCCGTCGCCGATTGCGTGTTTTTGTATTTGAGGATGTTCGCGACCATGTAACACGCAATCGCTGGGCCGATCAAACCGGCGGTCCAGCGGAAGATCAGCCAGACGAGCGGCAAACCGCCGTGCAGATGTTCCCAGCCGCCGGCCAATCCCAACGCCGCGATCGCCGCGCGGGCGAAAACTGCGATTCCATAATAAACGTTTAATCGAACGAGCACCCCGAGTGCCATCGTAGGGGACGTCAAATACCAATGCCCGAGCAACATGGCGGTCATGGATGTTCCCAGAATTCCGGCGGAGGTCACATCGACTCCGCGCGCCATCCAGGCCGGCGTTGAACTTGGGGTTCCGATTGTCGGCGTCGGCAGGCCGACCGTCAGTAACGTCAGCGAGACGACAAACACAATCGCGGCGAGAACGGTTCCCGCCCTGCGGCGTTCGAGCGTCCACAGCACCGACCCGGCAAATGCCGCAACCGCCAACACGCCGCTTAAGATGCGCGTTGACGTGATGCCGAGCAGTGCGTGTGATTCTCCGCTCGCGGGCATCGATGCCGTGAGCGCGGCGAGCACGCCGAGACCGAGGCCCAGTAGCATCTGAATGCGGAAGAAACCGGACGACACGGCGCGGCGGGGCATCAGCAGCCACATGCCGCTGATTCCGCACAGCAGTCGTAGTGCAAATTGAGCAATCAAGCGTTTTTTCGGTTGATGAGGGCCATCGCTTCCGCACGGCTGGACTGGTTGGTTTTGAACAAGCCGCGCACCGCACTGGTGACGGTCAGGCTGCCCGGTTTGCGCACGCCGCGAATGGTCATGCAGGTGTGCGTGGCTTCGATCACCACCACGACCCCTTTGGCGTCGAGTTCGCGGCTGATGAGATCGGCGATCTGGTGAGTCATGCGTTCCTGCACCTGCGGTTTTTTGGAGACTTCCTCCACCACGCGGGCCAGTTTGCTCAAACCGGCGACTTTTCCGCTAGGGAGATAACCGACGTGAGCCACCCCCATGAAGGGAAGGAGGTGATGTTCGCACATGCTGTTAAAACTGATGTCCCGCACCAGCACGAGTTCGTCGTACCGCTCCTGAAACGTCTTTTTCAGGTGACGGGAGGGATCGGCGTGCAGCCCCGAAAACAACTCGGCGTACATCCGCGCCACCCGTTGCGGCGTCTCGACCAGACTCGATCGGTCGGGGTCTTCCCCGATGGCTATCAGGATCTCCCGCACGGCTTTTTCGATACGCGGCAGGTCTATGGGTTTTTGTTCAGATAATGGTTTGGCGTCGCTCATGATGGTCTGGATTTCCGCTCGCGGGCTGAATATTATTAACGGACCCCTCCCATTTTAGGGAGAGTCACCGACATGCGA
Source organism: Planctomycetaceae bacterium (assembly GCA_040881995.1). Lineage (GTDB taxonomy): Bacteria > Planctomycetota > Planctomycetia > Planctomycetales > Planctomycetaceae > JAQCEJ01. Next base: position 5,029 of record JBBECD010000038.1, on the reverse strand, counting down.
AAGTCGCGGATCGGATATAGGCGGGTCAAAAGGCCGAGACTCGATAAAAGCAGTCTCCGGTCGCTGTTACACAAACTTTTCCGGATCAGTTGCAAGTTTTCGGGGCAGTCGGCATAATCTCTGGTTCGGTTTGAGCTTCGGGCTCGTAATCCGCGCGGAGCCGCTTGCATAACCCGGTTGGCGGCGGATCAATCTCCCCAATCGCGGTCGAAAACCGTCGTCCAGAGGGTTATGAAACTGCTGGTGGATAATTATAGCCGTTGTGAAGAGATGAGGAAGGCAGGGTGAAATGAGCTTCACCAAGACACAGATCAAAAAATTACGCAAGAAAAAAGCCCGACTGAAGAAGAAGCTCCGTTGCCGGTTTTGTCCGGACGGGTGCGACAAGTCTCCGCGTCCCATTTATGTGGACTACAAAGACTTGAGAACTTTAAGGGCCATGATCGATCGCGAAGGACGCGTTTCCCCCCGACGGCGCACGGGCACCTGTGCGAAGTATCAACGGGCCGTTCGCGACGCGATTTTCAGAGCACGATTTATGGCATTGTTGCCCTACGTCCCCGACGAATAAGCCGATCTTTGTCGACGGTCGCAGAACGAAAAGACGCGGAACGGCACTCGGCGTGCGAAATCCGCAGGATACGGGTTCGTATCCATTTTTCGTTTCCAGAGGGGACGGAATCGATAGAACAGAATCGATGAAAATCCATCGACCCCCTTCCCTCAAATTCCCGGCTGACGAACGTATTCGGTTCTGTGAAGCGCCCGGCCGGATGATTCCCGATCGGACGCACGGCGATGGCTTGACGCATTTCGGTGATTTTCCGTTGTGTGGTGAAGTGATCGAGTGACGGATTGAACCTTAACGCCTTTCGAAACTCCTCACCAACACAACGATCTCCTGGCACACGAGTTACAGGGGTGAACCAAAGTGAGAAACGAAAAAGTAATGACGACACCTGAACCGCCCGACGCCCGCAGCATCATTCTGAACAGCGCCTCCTTCGGCCCCGAAGAGGCCGAAAAGCTGTCGAAGTTTATCCTCGGCCAGGTGCGCGAAGCCCGCACCGCCTTGGCGGAACTCAAGGCGAAGGCCAATCCCACTCCGCGAGACACGCTGACCATCGGCGTCACGGCGTATATTCTCTCCGATTTTGACGCGGCAATTCAAATCTTGGGAACGTTGCCCAACGACGGCATGGCCCAGTTTTATGTCGCCCGCTGTTATATGGCCCGAGAAGATTACGCCGAAGCCGAGAAAGCGTTCGCTCATGCGGCGAAACTCGGGTACGATAGCATCATGTGCACCCTCTGCCGGGTGGGAGCGTTTCGTCTTGCGGGAAATCAGTCCGAAGCCGAGCAACTGCTGCGGAGCACCGGCCGCGACGGCGCCACGCGCGCCGAATACTCGTACCAGATGGGAGCCCTGCTCGCCGACAAGGGAGATTATTTCGGCGCCATCGAATATTTCGAACGCTGTGCCGACATGGATCCGCAGCACACCGGTGCGCTGTTCCGCCTGGCGGCTCTGAATAATCAGATGGGGAACGAACTCGAAGCCGTCCGACTGTACGAACGAGCTCTCTCGAAGGCGCCGCTGACCATTGCCGGTCTGTTGAACCTGGGCTTGCTGTACGAAGATTGCGACAACTACCAGGCGGCGGCCTACTGTTTCACCCGCGTGCTCAATGTCGAACCCAATCACGAACGGGCGATGTTGTATCTTAAAGACATCGAAGCCACGCACGAGATGTACTACGACGAAGACGCCCAGCGCCGCGAACGGGAAATGGAACAGGTTCTCAAAATTCCTATTACCGACTTCGAACTCTCGGCCCGCAGCCGCAACTGTCTCGAAAAAGCGTTCATCTTCACGCTGGGCGATTTGACGCGCGTCACCGAACAGGATCTGTTAGCGAACAAGAACTTCGGCGAGACGTCGCTCAGCGAAATCAACGAGGTGATGGCGACGCGGGGACTGCACATCGGACAGGCCTTGGCGCACGCCAAACCGGTGGAAACCACCTACCAGCGCGACGATCTCTCGCCTCAGCAACGGGCGCTGATGAGCATGCCGGTCAGCGAGCTGAGTCTCTCGGTTCGCGCCAGAAAATGTCTCACGCGGCTGGGCATCGCGTCGATCGGCGAACTGATGGCCCGCAGTGCCGACGAGCTTCTCTCGGTCCGAAACTTCGGCGTGACGTCGCTGAATGAAATCCGCGCCGAACTCGAAGAACGAGGCATGAGCCTGCGAAACGATTAGAGTCGCTAACATAACGGGTTGTGCTTCTCAAATGTTCGTGCTTTTCATGTATTTCGTGGCTTCGTCGCATGATGAACCACGAACGGCACGAAATGCACGAACGGAGGGAGAACGCGAGATCGCGCCGACTCGGCTATTTCCGGCCGAAATGTTTATCGGCGAAGGCTCGGAAAATCTTCCAATCCTCCGGCGTCGTTGAGTGCCGTCCCTCGCGGATATAATAACCGGCCCGGCTGTCGATCAGCTTGCCCGGCTGCGGAAACTCATCGGCGACAAGACCTTCTACGCCGAGCAACCGATACACCGGATCGGCGGCTTGTAACACCCGGAACTGCCCTTCCGGGTCGGCCCACGAATCTTCGACGGCGTTCGTGAACAGCAGCGGCCGCGGGGCGACCAGCGCGGTGAGGCAGTGCTGATCGAACGGCAGGCGTTCGACCTGCTCGTTGAATTCGGCGAACGTGTCGTTGAACCAGTGCGGGAACGACGTGTTGATCCGCTGCACCGACTCGCCGACGTCGTGCCGGCTGGGAGCCGTCCCGCCGCAACCCGCCTGATGCGGAATCACCAGGTCGATCCGCTCGTCGAACGCCCCGGCGAGCAGCGCGGTCTTGCCGAGCCGCGAATGTCCCATCACGACGATGCGGTCGGTGTCGATATCGGCATCCTCATGCAGATAATCGACGGCCCGATGCAGTCCATAAGCCCACGCGGCGATCGTGCCCCAGTCGTGCTTGCCGGGTTCCGTTTGTCCCGGCTTCAAAAAATACGGATGCACGCCGTCGGTGAAATCGGGCTTGTCGGGATCGACGTCGCCGCTGTAGAACGTGGCGACGGCGTAGCCTTCGTTGATGGTTTGTTCGATGTCCCAGACCTCTTTCTCGCCGCCGCGGCCTGCGTCGGTCGCTTTGTTGTCGGCACAGCCGGGGCAGCGGTTGTAGATCCAATGAGGCGGAAGCGGGATGGAGGGATCGTCGAGCGCGGAATGATTGCCGCAGAAGTTGATGCCGAGAAACACGGGCACTGGTCCCGTCCGTTTCGTCGGGACGACGAGCATCAGATGAATCGGCGGACAACCGCTCGGCCCATAATGGATGGCGATTTGCCGCAGCTCGGCTTTCCCGTCAAAGATCATATGCGGATCGCGCTCGGGTTCGAAATCGACCGTTTCGGGAGACGGGGGCAGGTAACCGTACATGTAATGCTGAAAGAGCTGTTTGAGTTCCGGCCGGCGTTTTTCAAACCACTCCTTCGCCGTCGTGACGGGTTCACCGTCCATCATGCGAAGTGGGTCGGGAAGTTCGGTTTGAATCGGCAGATCGTCGACCGGCGGAAATGCCGGTTCATCGGCGGACGCCCGCTGCGATAACAGGGTGACTCCGATTATCACCCAGAGGAAGGAACGGATAACCAAGTGGCCGATGGGTTGCGAAAAGCGTGGCATGACGGGCTCCGATGAAGAATCTGATGCGTGTCAGTTCGCGGTCATGCGTCATTCATACCCCGGAAGGGCGCGAAAGAAAAGGGAGATCGCCTGCGTGCCAGTGTCGGCTTGTCCGCGAGTGTGATCGAACGACACCCTCACCCCCCGGCCCTCTCCCAGAGGGCGAGGGAGAAAGAACGAAGCGGGAGCTTCGAAGACGTGCGTTCCCAAGCAGAGCTTGGGAACGAGACGGTTTATCGCTCTTCCTCTGGCCCTGGACTCTGGACCCTCGACCCTGGACTTTTCCCTCATCCCGCCAGCGGCAGACTGTACCGCTCTTCCGCGGCCATCACTTCTTTCACCAGCGCACCGTAGTCCTGCGCGCCGGACGATTTCGCATCGTACTCGAAAATCGACTGCCCAAAACTCGGGGCCTCGGCGAGCTTGATGTTTCGGCGGATGCGCTGCTCGAAGACCTGCGCTCCGAACCAGGGAACTTCCGACGGACTTTTATCGAGAAACGCCCGCAAGTCGTCCGTAACGTCGGCGGCGAGCCGCGTGCCGGTTTCGTACAGGCATAAGATGATCCCCGTGACCCGCAGTTGACGGTTCAATCGCCGGGTGACGAGAGCCGTCGTTTCCAGGAGTTTCGACAAGCCCTGCAAGGCGAAGAAGTGCGGCTGAAGCGGAATGAAAACCTCGCGGACCGCCGTGAGGGCGTTGACCGTCAGCACACCGAGCGACGGCGGGCAATCCATGATCACATAATCGACCGGCTGCGCATGCAACATGCGGTTGAGGGCGTCGCGGAGCACGATCTCGCGATGAGGCGAATCGACGAGTTCGAGTTCGGTCGCGGCGAGATCGAGATTCGACGGGATCACCCACAGGTTGTCGTTGACCATTTGGCGGACGTCGGCGAGCGTCTTGTGTCCCGAAAAAACATCGTAAACCGTGGGCGTTTTGCCGACCGGTTCGATGCCGAAGTGCAGCGAAGCGTGGCCTTGCGGATCGAGATCGATGAGACAGACCTTCCGCCCTTGCTTCGCGAGCCCGGCGGCGAGATTGACGCTGGAGGTCGTCTTCCCGACGCCCCCTTTTTGATTCATCACGGTGATCGTACGCATGGGATTCCTTCCCCGAACCAATTCGGCGGCACCACTCCGTCGGTGCGAACATGGGACAAACAACCGGTACGTGCAGACGCACCGGTGCAGGTTTTCGATAGCCGCGAAGTATATCCGGCATCGGAAATTCGGAAAAGACGAGTTCGGGGAGGGGATGAGGGATGGGTGTAGTCGCCGATTTCGGTAATCAGGTGGCGAGGGTGTTCCAGTAGGCTT
>JBBECD010000037.1:0-7476 GCA_040881995.1 Planctomycetaceae bacterium | reverse complement strand
ACCACCAGGATAACGCATCTAACCCAATCGCGCAATCGAAGAAAACTACACCCGCTGGGGGAGCCGGCGAAGAACTTTCGCAGCGATGCCGAGAGAATTCGTTGAACCGCTTGCGAGCGAATTCGTCAGGCGTTAATCTCCTTTGGTCCGAAACTGTGGACGACGCTCGCGGGAATTCGACGTATCGAGCGTTTCTTGTGGACGCGCGGCCACGCCTCCGGTCGCGCGGGCTGCCAATTCCGCCATCGACTTCGGTTCTTTGACCGAATTCGTTTCATTTAGGTTTGATTTTTTCATGAGCGATTCCCTTCACGATCGAAATCGGATCGTCATCACCGGAGTCGGTTTAACCGCTCCCAACGGGAGCACTCTGTCCGAATATCGGGCTGCGTTGCTCGCCGGGAAATCGGGCGTCGTCCCATTCGAAACCCGCTACATCGGCGCCGTGCTCGCCGGGGTGTGCACTTTCGACGAACTGAAATATCAGAAGCGGAAGGAACGCCGCCGCGGCACCCGGGCCGGTTCGATCGCCGTTTATTGCGCCAACGAGGCGATTGCCGATTCGCAACTCGATTGGACCAACGTTCCCCGCGATCGGGTCGGCGTGTATCTCGGCATCACCGAACATGGTAATGTCGAGACCGAGAACGAAATCTACGAGATATCGAAATTCGGATACGACACCTCGGTCTGGTCGCATCACCACAATCCCCGCACGGTGGCGAATAACCCCGCGGGGGAAGTCACGCTGAATCTGAAAATCACCGGCCCGCACCTCACGTTGGGGGCGGCCTGTGCCGCGGGAAACGCCGGTTTCATTCAAGGCGTACAGATGCTCCGGCTGGATGAAGTCGACATCGCTGTCGTCGGCGGAGTTTCGGAGAGCATTCATACCTTCGGGATCTTCGCGAGTTTTCAAAGTCAGGGGGCCTTGGCCCGTCACGACGACCCCACGAAAGCCAGCCGGCCGTTCGATGTCGAGCGAAACGGCATCGTCGTCGCCGAAGGGGGAGCGATCTGCACGCTGGAACGTCTTCCCGACGCCTTAGCGCGGAAGGCCGACATTTATGCCGAAATCGTCGGTTACGCCATGAATTCCGATGCGACCGACTTCGTGCTGCCGGACGCGAAGCGACAGACGGAATGCATGCAATTGGCCCTCAAGCGGGCGAAGATCGGTCCGGAGGCGATTGATATCGTCAGCAGTCACGCCACCGCGACCGAACAGGGGGACATCGAAGAATGCGTGGCCCTCAAAGCCGTTTTTGGCGAAGAGTCTCATGTCGCCATCAACAACACAAAGAGCTTCATCGGTCATGCGATGGGAGCCGCGGGGGCTCTGGAACTGCTGGGGAACGTCCCTGCCTTTGACGACGGGCTCGCTCACGCTACAATCAACGTCGACGAGTTAGACCCCCGTTGCGGACTGCGGCAGATCGTGCTGAATTCGCCTCGAAAGCTGGAACGAGTCGACTACATCTTGAATAACTCATTCGGAATGCTGGGGATCAACTCGGTCTTGATCGTGCGTCGCTGGGCACCCTGACCTCGTGCGTCTATAATGTGCGGTTTTTGAATGATCGCGGTTTTAATATCAATGGAAACCAGGTTTGAGGACTGGGAGTGACTGAATGAGGCCGGAGCAAATTCGACAGGTCATCGTCAATATTCTTGCGCGCATCGCACCGGATGAAGATCTGTCGCAGATCAGAGACGATGTCCCGTTTCGAGAACAGATGGAACTCGACAGCATGGACTTTCTCGATATTGTGATGGAACTGCGCAAACTCTATCGCATTCAGATCCCCGAAGAGGATTACGCCAACTTGAATACCATGGACGGCACCGTCAACTATCTCGAACCGCTGCTCAAAAACGCCGGCACGCCGGCATAGCGCCTTACAGTTTTTTCCCTCGTTCCCAAGCTCCGCTTGGGAACGCACGTCTTCGAAGCTCTGCTTCGTCGATTTTGAAGAAAGCGATCCGCTACGCAAAGCCTTCGCGTCGCGGCTAACCTTGAATACAAAAGGCACCCTCATCCGGCCTTCGGCCACCTTCTCCCGGGGGGGAGAAGGATTAAAGGCACGCCGAATTGCAAATAGCGCAACTTCAAAAACAACACGCTGGTAACCCTCTAATCTTCATCGATAATCGCCGTCTCTCGTGCCCTACGATGCCCTCATAATTGGTGCCGGTCTTTCGGGTCTCTCGGCGGGCATCCGGTTGGCGTATTACGAGAAATCGGTCTGCCTCCTCGAACGGCATACGACGATCGGCGGTCTGAATTCGTTCTACCGCCTGCGTAACCGCAACTACGACGTCGGCCTGCACGCGGTCACCAATTACGCCGTCCGCGGCACGAAGCAGGGGCCGCTCCCCAAGCTGCTGCGTCAATTGCGGATGGACTGGGACGACTTTCGCCTGCTGCCGCAATGCGGCTCGGCGATCGACTTCCCCGGCTGCCGGCTCGGTTTCACCAACGACTTCGAGGAACTCCGCCAGCAGGTGGTAGAGGCCTTTCCAGCACAAGCCGACGGTTTTCACCGCTTCGTACAGATAGTCACCGATTACGACGACATGAGTCTCGCTCCCCTGCCGCGCTCGGCGCGCGCAACGCTTCGCGAATTCATCACCGAACCGATGCTCGTCGACATGCTCCTCTGCCCGCTGATGTTTTACGGCGGCGCCACGCCGCATGACATGGACTTTCATCAGTTCGTGATCATGTTCAAGAGCATTTACTACGAAGGATTCGGACGCCCGTGGGAAGGAGTGCGGCATATCCTCAAGCAGCTTACGAAAAAATACAAATCGCTCGGCGGCGAACTGCGGCTCCGCGCGGGGGTTCGCAAAATTCTGCTCGACGGCGACAAAGCAATCGGCGTCGAACTCGACGACGGCACAACGCTCGAAGCGCTGACGATTCTCTCCTCCGCCGGCTCGGCGGAAACAATGCGGCTCTGTCCCGACAACAGCAAATGGACCGGCGCCTATCCCCCCGGCGAAGTCAGTTTCATGGAGACGCTGACGGCGATCGACAAGCAACCGGCGGACCTCGGCTTCCCGTATACGATTCTCTTTTACAGCCGCACGCCCGAGTTCCATTACGCTCCCCCCGATGAACCGCTCGATCTGCGGAGCGGCATCATCTGTTCGCCGAACAATTTCGCGTACGAGAAACCGCTCGATGAAGGGATGATCCGCATCACGGCACTCGCGAATCCCGCATACTGGATGAATCTCTCCGACGAGGAGTATCCGCGGGTGAAGCAGGAGTGGACCGATAAGCTCCTCGCCGCCGCCCAGCCGCTGCTGCCGGATTTTCAACAATACGTGCTCGACACCGACAGTTTCACGCCGCGGACGATTCGCCGATTCACCGGTCACTTGAACGGTTGCGTCTACGGTGCCTCGCAGAAATCACTGTCGGGAGAAACACCGGTCCGCCGTCTCTTTTTGTGCGGGACCGATCAGGGCTACCTCGGCATCATCGGCTCGATGCTCTCGGGGATCACGATGGCGAACTTGCACGTCCTCAAGGGTTCGTGACATGGTGGCAGGAATCGTCCCGTCCTTTCCCCCTTCTATCGCTGCGGTTTTGTGACATAAAAATCATTATTTTGTGTCTCGCAGACTTGAACCCGCCCGTCCATGTGTGCTATATTGTACATACTGCGTGTGATGTTCATTCCGGCTGAGATGCAACCATGAGACGTCGCGGCTTTACATTAGTCGAACTGCTGGTGGTGATCGCCATCATCGCCATACTCATCGCGCTGCTCCTCCCCGCGGTGCAGCAAGCCCGCGAAGCGGCGCGCCGGGCGCAGTGCAAGAGCCACCTCAAACAAATCGGTCTGGCGCTGCACAATTATCACGGCTCGCATAACACGTTTCCGCCCGGTTTCGTCAGGCCGCATGGCACGAGCTGGCATTACCAACTGTTGCCGTATCTCGATCAGGCGAACGTTTACAATCTCGTTTCCTTCGAAGGTTACACCGGCACGACGAGTTCGGCGTCGATCTGGATCACGGGGAACAACCTCAGCGCCGTCGAAACGCTCATTCCGGTCTTTCGCTGTCCTTCCGATCCCACTCCCGCGCAAGAAACCAACGCCATGATCGAACGGCGGGCGCACGGAAATTACATCGCCTGCGCCGATTCTCAAGAGATCGTCGACGGTTCGGCGTCTCTCGGTGCTCCCTTCAAGGACGGCGTCTTTTATCGCGACAGCCGCACGCGGATTCAGGACATCTCCGACGGGTCGTCATCGACGATCGGCGTGGGTGAAGCGACGAATCACGTCGAAGGACTCGACCAGGACCACTGGTATATCGGCTCGCCCGAAGTCGAAAAGACCGGGCCGACGGAGTTGAGCACGTCCGAATTCTCGGAGTTCCTCGGCTCGATGGGACCGCCTCTCAATATGTTCGAGAACGGCCCGAACTCTTCGGAAGAAATGTCGTTTCGTAGCGTGCACGAGGGGATCGTTCATTTTCTGTTGATGGACGGGTCGGTCCGCCCGATCAGCGAAAACGTCGACCAGTTCGTTCGCCGGGCCCTCGCCACCCGCAGCGGAACGGAGGTCGTTCCGGAATATTGATGCGAGCGGTATTGACGATTCTCGCGAGAAAGTCCATCATCGCTTTGGATGCCATTCCGCTATGGCATGTGGCCGTTTTGTTCCGATGCGGTGAATTATGTCCGATGCTTTCTCGACAACTCAACCTCTGCTGAACCACGTCGTCGTTCTCGACATGTCGAGCCCGTTCGTCATCATCGGTACGCTCAATGGGGAGGACGGCCAATACTTCATCCTCGACGAAGCCGACGTGCACGATCTGCGAGATTCGTCGACGGCGCGCGAATTGTACGTCGTCGAAACCCGCCGCCACGGCGTGCGCTCGAACCGAAAGCAAGCCTTCGTCCGCAAGTCGGACGTCGTCAGCCTCTCGCGGCTCGATGATGTGTTGATTTGATTGTAGATAAATATTAGCCCGAAGCGCCGGTTTTGAAGTCGCGCTATTTGTCGTTTTTACGGAAAGGTTCTGTCTTCCGCCGGGGATCGGGAGATCGGGAGTTTCTCATTTCGCAGGCTTCCTTGCACATTCAACATTTTCGTTCGCCCTACACTCTACCGGACCTGGTTGCGCGCCGGCCTCAATGTGGGGAATTGGGCGGGTTTTCCACTCCAAACACGCACTGAAAAATGTGTTTGGTAATCACGCAATGCGCGCCAAAATGCGCGCATTGACGTGACTTTGCGCGGGGTTTGCGGTCACGAAATCACACCTTTGCGCGAACTTTGCGCACAGTTTGCGCATTTACAAACACCGATGTCAGCGAAACCCGCTTTTTTTCGACAGCGACCCGCGCAACCAGACTCCTTATCGAGGAGTTGATGTTTCACGTTTTTTCGGATCGGTGTTCAGGAAGGGAAGCCGTGACCCCTCGCTTGCGTTTAGCCGCGACGCGCAGGGTTTCCGTAGCGGAGCGTTTCTACTGTGATCGGCGAAGCAGGAGCTTCCAAGACGTGCGTTCCCAAGCAGAGCTTGGGAACGAGAATCGATGAGGGCTCACATTCTGACTCATCCTTCATCCTTCATCCTAGCGAAAACCTTCTACGTCACCGCGTTCGAATGCAGTCCGATATGCCGCGCGAGGCTCGGGTCGGTCTCGGGAAAATCGCTGCGAAAATGCACGCCGCGGCTTTCTGTTCGCGCTGTGGCGGCGGCGATCATCAGCCGCGCGGCCAGCAGCATGTTTTGCAGTTCCCAGCCGGCCGGGGTGGCAAACTCCCGCGTCGAAACGTACCGATTCCAGAAATCGACCTGCATGGCGGCTTCTTTCAAACTCGCCGCGTTGCGGTGGATGCCGACGGCTCGCCACATCAAGCTGCCGAGCGAATTCCGCATGTCGTCGAGATTGAGTTCGTCTTCCTGATGCTCCGACGGTCCCCACTGCGCCGAAAGCGGCCAGACGGTGTATCCATCGGGACATTCCAGCGCCGCCGCCGAAGCGAGTTGCCCCGCTCGGCGACCGTAAACCAGTCCCTCAAGCAGACTGTTCGACGCCAAACGGTTCGCCCCGTGCAATCCGCTCGCCGTCGCTTCGCCGGCGGCCCATAATCCCGGCAATGTCGAACGTCCGTCGGCATCGACGGAGACGCCGCCGACCATGTAATGCGCCCCCGGCCGGACCGGCATCCACTCGCGAGTGATGTCGATTCCAAAATCCAAGCAGACTTTGCGAATGTGCGGAAACCGTTCGGCGATAAGCGCAGGATCGAGATGCGTGACGTCGAGATAAACGCACGGATGATGCGTCTTCGCCATCTGATCGGTAATCGCCCGGCTGACGATGTCGCGCGGGGCGAGTTCCATCGCGGGATCGTATTCGGCCATGAACCGAACGCCATGCACGTCTCGCAAGTAGCCCCCCTCGCCGCGAACCGCTTCGGAGATGAGATGCCGGGCGCCCCCCGCGATATACAGGACGGTCGGATGAAACTGCATGAACTCCATGTCGCGCAGCTCGGCCCCGGCGCGAAAGGCGATCGCATGACCGTCGGCCGTGGCGATTTCGGGGTTGGTCGTCTCGCGATACAACCGCCCGGCTCCGCCGGTCGCCAGAATCGTCTGCTTGGCCCAGACAAGCGTCTTACCATGATACGGATTCCAGACCAGCGCGCCGCGGCAGACGCCTTCGTAGGTCAGCAAGTCGATCGTAAACGTCTGCTCCCAGATTTGCACTCCGGCGAGCGCCCGCACGGTTTCGACGAGCGCCCGAATCACCTCTTTGCCGGTGGCATCACCCAGGGCATGCACGACCCGGCGGTGACTGTGGCCTCCTTCTTGGGTGAGGGCGATTTCGCCATCGACCCGGTCGAATTTCGCTCCCAGTTCGCAGAGTTCGCGGATCCGTTCGGCCGCTTCGCCGACCACCATGTCGACGATTTTTTCGTCGCAGAGCCCCTTGCCCGCCGCAAGTGTATCGGCGGCGTGCTGCCTGATGTCGTCGGCGGGATCGAACACGCCGGCGATGCCCCCTTGCGCGTAGGCCGAGTTCGATTGCGTGAGCTGATCTTTGGTGATCACGATCGCCTGCAGCGCGGGATCGATCTCCATCGCCGCCCTTAAGCCGGCGATCCCCCCGCCGATAATCAGCACGTCGGTAAAGGCGTGCGGAATCCGCTTCGGATGAAACGGCACGAGGTAGCGTCGTGCAGGAGCAAGTTCGATCTGCGATTCCACGATGCACTCCTAACCAAAGGATGAGGGATGAATTATGAGGGATGAGTCAGAAGGGGACGTTGACTCATTGTCTTTTTTCTGACTCATCCTTCATCCGTCATCCTTTTCTTCAAAGGCACCCTCATCCGGCCTGCGGCCACCTTCTCCCAGAGGGAGAAGGATTAAAGCCCCCCTCGCTTGCGCTTCGGGCTAGTGCTCTGTCAGGCTTTAATCTTGGGGTAGAGT
>JBBECD010000036.1:10973-43370 GCA_040881995.1 Planctomycetaceae bacterium | reverse complement strand
GTAAGCGCCAAATCGCACGACTTCGACGAAAACGGCAACGAGATCAACACCGATTATGTCCGCATGATGAAAATCGTCCTCGACGCCGATTACCGCGGTTACGTCGGCATCGAGTATGAAGGCTCGAAACTCGAAGAACCCGCCGGCATTCTGGCGACGAAGAAACTGCTCGAACGAATCCGTGAGCAGTTGAGCTAAGAGTTTGTTCGCAGCGATCTCCGGACTCTCCGCGCTTTATCTTTTGTTTTAAATAATCTGCGCCCCTCTGCGAAAATCTGCGGACTCTCTTGCTTGCCGTTTTTTTCCGTCGAAAGGAAATCCATATGACCCTCTCCGATGCCGAGGTGCAAAAACAGTTGCAGCAGGCGGAAGAGCTGTTGTTCTCCGGACCCACCCGGGCGGGGTTCGCGCACGAATTGTATTTCGGGCGATTCAAAAGTTCGGCGATTATTCCGGCTCCGGAGTTGTCACCCGAAGAACACGAGCAGGGCGATCCGATCGTCGACGCGGTGAAACAGTTCGCCGAGCGCGAGATCGATCCCGATGCAATCGACCGGCAAGCCGATATTCCGAAGTCGGTGATTGAAGGCCTCGGCAAGCTCGGCGTGCTCGGGGCGACGGTTTCACCGGAACATGGCGGAATGGGTCTCTCGCAGCAGAATTACTGTCGGATCATGGAAATCATCGGCGGGCGCTGCGGCTCGACGGCGGTGTTTGTGAACGCGCATCATTCGATCGGTTTGCGCGGGCTGGAACTATTCGGCACGCCCGAACAGAAAGAACGCTGGATGAAACCGCTCGCCAGCGGCAGCAAGATCGCCGCGTTCGCGCTCACCGAACCCGAAGCGGGATCCGACGCCTCGAACGTGCAGACGCGAGCCGTGCCGACGGATGACGGCCGCGGTTACAAGCTCACCGGTGAGAAGCGTTACATCACCAACGGGGCGATCGCGGACGTGTTGACGGTGATGGCCCGCACGCCCGATCCGCATGACCCCGACGGAAAAATCACGGCGTTTCTGGTGACGCCCGACATGCCCGGCTTCAAAGTCGTCGAAGCCCGGATGGAGAAAGTCGGCATCCGCGGGACGGCGACCGGCCGGCTCGCCTTCGAAGAGATGTTCGTCCCTAAAGAAAACATTCTCGGACCGATCGGCAAAGGCCTGAAGGTCGCCCTCACCGTGCTCGACTTCGGTCGCACCACGTTCGGGGCAAGCTGCACGGGAGCTTCAAAATTCTGCCTTGAAAAAGCGGTTGAACACGCCAATCGGCGAAAACAATTCGGACGCACGCTCGGCGAATTCGAACTCGTCCGCGAAAAAATCGCCAACATCGCGGCGGAGACGTTCGCTATGGAATCGGCGACGTATTACACGGCGTCCCTCATCGACAGCGGCGCCCACGACTACATGCTCGAAACGGCGATGCTCAAGGTGTTCGCCAGCGATTCGTTGTGGAAGAGCGTCAACGACACGCTGCAAATCTACGGCGGAGCGGGGTTCTTTACCGATCTACCTTTCGAACGAATGATGCGCGATTCGCGATTGAATCTCATCGGCGAAGGAGCGAACGATGTGCTCCGCTGCTTCATCGCGATGGTCGGCCTGCGCCATGTGGGGAAGGAACTCGAAGCGACGCTGAAAAAACCGTGGACGGTGAATCGACTGTGGCGTTCGGCGCCCTCGATCCCCGTGCTGCACAGCCTGATCGCCGACGCCACGCGAACGCTGAGCTGGCAGATCGGGAAGTTCGGCAAGGTCTGCCGCAACGTGCTGATCAAGCATCGTCAGAAAATCATCGATCAGCAGTTGATTCAGGCGCGCATCGGCGATATCGCTACCGAATTGTTCATGTCGAGTTGCGTGTACGCCCGGCTGGGGAAGATGGCGCTAAAATCCAATACCAGTGCGCAGCGGATGCAGTCGATTCATACGGGGATGTTCTATATCCATCAGGCGGCGCTGCGGAACGAACAGCGGTTTAACGCGCTGAACGAGAATTACGACGATTTGCTGAATCAGACGGCGACGGCGTGGCTGGGAGTTAGGGATGAAGGATGAAGGGAATCTGCGGTTAGCCGCGACGCGGAGGCTTTGCGCAGCGGAGCGCTTGCCCTCAGCCGAACGGGTTAGTCGAAACTGTTTAGCAAATGAAAGTGTGTTGGCAACGGCTAGCGCTCCGCGTTACGTCGCTGCTAACCGAGCGGATGTGCGATAATGGGTGAGCGATTCGTTACTGTTGAGATTCGGGAGCAGGTTGCGACTGTCACTCTGCGCCGCGCAGAGAAGCGAAACGCGCTGACGTTCGAACTGCTCGAGGAGCTGCGAGACGCGATTCGTCGATTGAGCGCATCGGACGAGTTGCGGTTGATGGTGCTGACCGCTGAAGGAACGGTGTTCTGCGCGGGGATGGATTTGGCGCAGATGCTCGACCGGGCCGATCGGCCCGATGCACAGGAACTGTGGCAGCGCGACACCGAAGTGTACCGCGACGTCGTCTGGTCGCTGTTCAACTTGCCGGTGCCGACGCTGGCTGTGCTCCCCGGCCCGGCTCTCGCCGGCGGACTGGGACTGGTGCTGGCGTGCGATCTGGTGTTGGCGGCTGAGACCGCCTGGTTCGCGCTCCCCGAGCCGCAGCGAGGCATCACCGCCGCCGTGGTCGCACCGCTGCTGTTGCACCGCGTCGGTTCGCGGTGGGCCGAATTCCTGCTAATCTCGGGGCAGTCGGTGACGGCGGCGGAGGGGGAGGACATCGGCATCTGTCATCGCGTCGTCCCGGCGACGGAACTCGAAATCCGCGCGGCGGAATGGACGGCTTCGATCCTCAAAGGAGGACCGTCGGCATTACGGCAGACGAAATCGCTGCTCCGCGAGTTCACGCACGATCCGCTGTGGGATCAACTCGGACTGGGCATGCAAGTCTCCGCCGACGCCCGCGAAACGGATGAAGCCCGCGAGGGTCTCTCGGCGTTCCGCGAGAAACGCGAACCGAAGTGGAAGTTGTAGCCTGTTTGGATAACAACAGCTAAACGCTCCGCTACGGAAACCCTTCACGTCGCGGCTAACCCGAAGACATCATTATTTCGCGTCGCAGTGCGAGAGGGCCAGCAACACATAGGCGGTTGTCAGGTGCGGATCCCCTTCACCCCAGCGTTCGGCGGGGTTGACCCAACTGCCGTTCTCCTGTTGCAGCGAGAACAATTTTTCGGCGAGGTCTTTTCGCCAGTCGTGTTTGTTGCCCGCAGCGTCTTCGAATTCATCGACGCCGAGCACCGACATCGTCTTGGCGAAGGTGTGGTAGTAATAGAACTGTCCCTGATTTCCCATGCCGGGATTTTCGTCGAGCGAATAATGCCGGGCAATCCATTCTTGCGCCGCCTTGACGCGGGGATCGTCTTCCGTCAGACCGGCGTAGATCATGCTCTTGAGTCCCGCGTAGGTCATGCTCGCATACGAACGCAAGCCTCCGTTGTCGGTCATCCCAGCTTGCGATGTTCCCCCCGCGGCGGGGGTGTAATAGAAGCCGCCGTCGTTCACCTTGGCAGCGAATTCGGTGGTATTGTTTTCAGTTTCGAGATTTTGCGAACGTGAGACAAACACGAGAGCTTTTTGAATCGCCGGATCGTCTTCACCGGCACCCGCCTGCTTCAGAGCTTCGACTAAAAACTGCGTGTTCGACAAATCGGGCCGTTTGTGGCTGCCGTAACCCGCACCGCCGAAAAACGTGTCCGACGTTTCTATCCCTTCGCCCTCGTCCCATTGCAGGCCGCGGAGATACTTCTCGGCACCGGCCAGGACGTCGTCGTATTTCCCGTCGGCATTGCCCGATTTGAAGGCCATCAGGCCGATGCAGGTTTCGTAATTCTTGTGCGAAGTCTCGGGGTAATAAATCCCGCCATCCTCCTGTTGATACGATTTCAGATGGTCGAACGCCTTCTGCACGGCGGGATCATCGGCGGCCGCGCCGTTCTCCAGCAAACTATAAACGGCAAGCGCCGTGATGCCGGGCGATTTGGCAGACGTCCAACTGCCGTCTTCATCCTGACTGTTCTTCAGGAATTCGATCGCCTGCTGACGCGATTTTTTGAGTTCCTTCGCAGACGGTCCGCTCGTCGCGGGTTTCGACTTCTCCTGAGCTGACGCCGATTTCGCCGGCGCGGCGAAGAAACCGCCAGCCACGACGGTCACGGCCAGTACGGCGGTGAAGGCACCAGCGGCAGTTCTTTGCGATGAAGTCAAATGCTGATCAGAACTTACGAAATCGTGGCGAAACATGATTGAGTCCTCGTTGAGGGAGCAAGACGGGCATCGGCCCTCAGAATCGCAATCCCGATGCCAACTGCTGGTGAAATTATACCCACAATGGAGGAGCGGAAGTAGCGGACGAATGCAGAGACAAGGATTTATGGGGCCGAGAGCAACTCACACGGATAGATTAGATGTCTTGACGATATGGCTAGAATACAAAGAATACAAATTATGGGGTGAACAGGAAGAGAAGGTGGTATATCAATTGCTCGTTGATTATCCCGGATTATTCATGACCAGGGATATCCCCGCGCAGTGTGTGGTCATACTAGCCCGAAGCGCAAGCGAGGGTAACTCTTTTGCTGTCCCTCGCTTGCGCTTCGGGCTAGTCATGAGTCATGAATAATCCGGGGTTTACCTCTTTCAATCGAACCGGACCACGGCGGATGCAGAAGACTCTTCATCATCACTTGAAGCCGATCGGCGTGGTGCTTTTGCTCTACGTGATGTTGCACGGAAGCATCGGCTGGCTCATTCCGTCGTTCGAGCCGGCGATCCACAACGACGACTGGGTTTACGTTTACACAATCGAACGCCTCGCCGCCGGAGAATCGTTTCGCCTGCATCCCATGTCCGCCGCCCTGGCGCTGCCTCAACTCGTCGCCGGGTGGGGGCTTTGCACGCTGACCGGCTCGTTCAGTTACAGCTTGCTCCGCGGTGCGATGGTCGTGTTCGGCATCGTGCCGGTCTGGTACTGTTGGAAGATCTTTCGCCAGTTCGGCATCGACCAGCGAGCCTCCCTCGCGGCGACCGTCTTGTTCATGGCCAACCCGCTGATGGTCTCGATGACCTGGAGCTATCAGACCGACGTCGTGTACGTCGCCTGCCTGTTGGGAGCCTTCTCGGCGGTGCTCGCGTCGGATCAAATGAACGAAACGGCGAACCCGTGGAGACACCATCTTTTCGGCGCGCTCTGGTTATTGACGGCGTGTCTCACTCGGCAGAGCGGGATCTTCGTCGCCGCCGCGTTCGGCATCTGGTTTCTGCTGAGGAAAGACTGGAAATCGACGCTGCTGTACTGGATGCTGATTCCGCTCACGATGTTCGCCGAACGATTTTTCGTGAAGCAAAGCGATCTGCATTTTCTCCCTTACACCAAGGGATTGGTGAAAGAATCGCTGATGGAGCTCTCGGCGTCGAAGCTGATCTATTGCCTGTACGAGGCCTGCCACATCGTCGGTTTGCTGGCGCTCTTCGCCGCGCCGATTATTCTGCTCGCCGGGATTCCGAAAAAATCGAAGTGGCTGTTGTCGCTCGGTCTGGCGCTGTTCGCGGGGATGTGGCTGCTGGATGCCAACAGTCAACGGACGATTTTTCTCGGGAATTATCTCTACTTCGGCACGCACAGCGGCGTGGGACCGGCGACATTGGCAATTCCGCCGGGGGGCGGCTCCGCACCGTCGACGGTCGGCATGTTGACGTCGCTGTTGACGGGTCTGGCGATCGTCGCCGCGGTGTTCTGGTGCTGGTCGACGTGGGGAGACTATCTACTCGACCTCGCCGCACCGCTGAAAAGATTGACCTCCCCCTCAGGACTCTTGCGCTGGATCTGGCTGATTCAACTCGGCAGCATCGTGATGGTCTCGGCTCTCATCGGCCGCCCGCCGATGGATCGTTATCTGCTCTGTCTGATTCCGTTTTCGCTGCTGATGGTGATCCCGGTCAATCCGTCGCGCGTGCTCATCGCCGGGACGTGGATTTGCGGATTCGGGTTAGCGATGTTTTCGCTAATCGGCGTCGTCGATTATTGGCGCTGGAACGCCGTCCGCTGGCAGGCCGTCGCGGAGCTGGAGCAGAAGGGAATCGAGGTGTGGGTCATCGACGGCGGCTACGAATACAACGGCATCCACGGCATGCTCGCCGCCCCCAAAGAAACCGGCTTGAAATTCGACGTCCCCGGCAAACCGACCGATCCCGACTACTGGAAGAGGCACGATCAATACACGCTCCGATTCGAACCCGCGGCTGATCCGAGTTTGAACGTCGCCGAATATCCGTACGCCTCGCCCTTCGGCATCTTTCAGAAAACGATTTACGTGACGCGAACACCGGCGATGAATCCCGCGATGGAACGGGAGAGCCGTTCGGTCAGTCAGACGAAGAATTAATCGCTCCCTTCGACACGAGAGAACCAACGCCATGTCGATCTCAGCCGATAAATCCACGGTGCATGACAACCTGACGTTCACCGCCGCTTCGACGCAGCGGTTTGCGCTGGGGCTGCCGCACGTGTTCGCGGCGGCGGTTTTTGCGGCGTGGTTCTTGTACATGAACTACATGCCGCTGTTTCACACCGATTTGTGGGGACATGTGAGTTACGGGCAATGGATGCTCGAACATCGGCAGTTGCCGCAAGAGGATCCGTTCCTCAAACACGCCGAAGGGGTCGACATCATCGCCTCGGCGTGGCTGTCGCAAGTGCTGCTCGGTGCGGTGGAGCAAGCCGGCGGCGACGAAGCGCTCTCCGCCTGTTTCGCGATGATCTCGCTGACGATCATCCTCTGTTTGTGGGGCATCTTCTATCAATACATGCCGCGGCCGGGCGTTTGTACGTTGGCTTTGTTCGTCACGGTGTTGATCGGTTCGACGCGCATCGCCGTCTTCCGCACCGAGACGTTCGGCGAGTTGTTTATGGCGATGCTGCTATTTCTGCTGACGACGATTCACCGGTCGTATCTCGACGAAACCGAAGCCGAACGCTCGCTGAGCCGGCGGACGTTCTGGACGGCGACGCTGGGAATTCCGCTCCTCTTTCTCGTCTGGGCGAACGCACACGGCTCGTTCGTCGTGGGACTCGCGGTTATCGGTTGCCATCTCATCGGCCGGTTCCTCGAAGTCGGCTGGCGCACGCGTTCGTTGTGGAGCATCATAGGGGACCGCTGGTTCCGCCGCTGGGTGATGTGGACCGAACTGGCGGTCGGTGCATCGCTGATCAACCCGTACGGCATGGACCTGTTGATCAACGCCTTGACGTTTCCGCGAAACCCGAATCTCAAGGATATCACCGAATGGTATGCGATGAGCTTCGGCGACTTCGAAGCGATTTACTTCGCGCTGTCGATCGTCATTCTGCTCGTGATGATGCGTTTCAGCCGACGCCGCGTGCATCCGTTTCAACTGTTGGTCATCGGCCTCTTGGCGTATTCGGTGACGTCGAGCGTGCGCATGATCTGGTGGTACGCCGTGGTTTTTGCGTATGCGATCGCCCCGCATCTGCAAGACATCGTCGACCGCGTCTGGCCCGCCGGCGGTTTCTGGAAACCGAACGACGGGACGAACATCAAAGCGCTCTTGCGAAAACGCTCGTACCTGTGGACGGCTCTCAGCATCATGCTGCTCTGGTACGGTTTCGCGTTATCCCCCATCGCGACTCCGCTGCTCGGAGGCACGCCGCGCAAGGCCACTCAGCTTTACAGCAAAGAGACGCCTCTGGCGTTGACGGAATTTCTGCACGAACATCCGCCAAAGGAAGCGGTCTGGAACCCGCAATGGTGGGGTGACTGGCTGGCGGCCCGCGGACCGAAGAACATCAATGTCTTCATGACGACCAATGCCGTGCACGTCGTCCCGCACCGCGTCTGGAAAGACTACATGCGAATCGCGACCGCCTATCAAGGCTGGCCGGCGACGCTCGACCGTTACAACGTGCAAACGGTGATCGTGAGCAAAGTCGATCAACAACCCCTCGCCGACGGCATCCACAAGCTCTCCGGCGAATGGAAGATGATCTACGAAGACGACCAGGCGCTGGTGGTGACGCGCGAGGAGGAGTTGAAGAAAATCACGCCGGTAACGTCGTCTTCGGTTAGCCGCGACGCAAAGGCTTTGCGTCGCGGAGCGTTTAATTAATCAATCGACGAAGCAGAGCTTCGAAATAAAGACACCCTCACCCCGGCCCTCTCCCAGAGGGAGAGGGAGAAAGACGAAACATCATGACGACGTCCTACAACCGCACCCTCATCACCCCCTGGCCCGTCGTCGGCTGGCTGCTGCTGCATCTGACCATCGCCACCGGCGGACTGCTCTGGGCGGCGGTGCGGTGGCAGGATATTAAATCGGTTAAAGCGCTGCCGAAACCGCAGCGCGATCCGCTCGTCATCCGGCCGGTGCACGACGTCCCCGAAATTGTCTCGGACGAAGAACTCCGCTACGTCTTATGGAAACTCCGGCCGCGACTGCGCGCACCGAATCCGAAAGTCAATCACGTCGATCATGCGCTGCGATTCTGGGGGGTGCCGGCGCAGTTCGACGATCCGCACTGTTATTCCGGCGTTGAAATGCGCGAGTTGCTGCTCGATCACCGCAAATTCAGCACGGCGTGGACGCGGCCGGGGACGCGGCCGTTGTTCGTGGAATCGAAAAAAGGAGTCAAGCCGCGTTTGCAGCAGGGGGACGCCACCACCAGCCACGTCGACCACACACTCGGCACGCTTGCCGAGGTCGGCACGCCGCTCGATTACCCGATCATCACCGCCGACGGCGAAACCCGCGTGCGGGCTTTGCTCGATCAGTCGCTGTACGAATTCAGCGTCAATCAACTGGAGTACGAATGGTCGATCCTCGCGTATGCCTTGTATCTCCCGAACACGACGCACTGGGTGACGCAAGAGGGACAAAAGATGAGTTTCGACCGCATGGCCGAACGGCTGCTGCGGCAGAAACTAACGCAGGGCGTCTGCTTCGGCAACCATCGCCTCTTCACCCTCGCCATGCTGGTGCGCGTCGATGAGCGATCGCGGATTCTCTCGGATGAAATGCGCGGCAAAATCATCGCGCATCTGAAAATGGTCACCGCCACGCTCATGAAGACTCAGCACGCCGATGGTTTTTGGGAACGCGACTGGGACGGCAGCGTGCCGACCGAGTCGCCCGGCATTCGAAATCCGGTTTCCCGCAAGATTCTCGCGACGGGGCATGCTCTCGAATGGTGGGCGATGGCCCCGGACGAAGTGCTCCCGCCGCTGGAAGTCCGCGTCCGCGCGGCGAGATGGATCATCGACACCGTCGCGACAATGAGCGATCGCGAGATCGAATTGAATTACACGTTTCTGTCGCACGCCGGCCGGGCTCTCGCCTTGTGGCGCGGGAAATTTCCGTACGAAGTTTTTCCCGAAGGACTCTGCCCCGCGATTGTCGACGCGCCGGCATCGTTGACGAAAGAAACCGATCAGAAATGACCGAGACGAAAACCATGACGAACGACACCGCCTTGAATGCCGTTGAAAACGCGATTGACGCCAAGCCGTCGGAGCGACTCATGATCGCGCTCACGCTGGGGCTGATCGCGCTCACGCTGTTCGTCTACGCGCGGGTTCTCACGTTTGAATTCGTGAACTGGGACGACGACCGGTTCATCGTCAAGAACATCTATTATCCACAAGGGCTCACGAAAGAGACCGTCTGGTGGGCGCTCACCAGTAGCGAACAAGGATTTTGGATTCCCACGACCCGGCTTTCATTTTTGCTCGACGGGCAGATGTGGAAGATGCATCCCGCGGGGTTTCATCTCACCAACTTGATGCTGCACATCATCAATACGATTCTCTGCTCCTCCGTCTGCCGGGCGATGTTCGGCGGGGTGTGGAAGTCGTTCTTCATCGCGGCGATCTTCGCCGTTCATCCGATACATGCCGAATCGGTCTGCTGGGTGAACGACCGCAACGATCTCGTGTGCGGCTTGTTCTGGATGCTGGCGATGCTGATGTACCTGTCGTATTGCCGCACGCGCAGTTTCGGCAAATACCTGTTGCTCGCCGCGCTGATGTCGCTGTCGGTGATGTCGAAACCGCAGGCAGCGACGTTCCCGTTCGCGATGCTGCTGCTCGATCTCTGGCCGTTGTATCGTTGGAAAAAGAGCACCGCAGTCGACGAGAAATTGACGACGGGATTCTCGCAGCGGAGTCTGGCGGGATTGTTCGTCGAAAAGATTCCGCTGATTGCGCTGTGCGTGTTCTTCATGGGGCTGACGTGGCACTTCAAGACGGTGTCGGATGCCGTCGTCTCGGAGGAAATCTTTCCGCTCAACGTCCGCGTTGCCAACGCCGTCGATGCGTATGCGATTTACGCGCGGCAGATGTTCTGGCCCGGCGATCTGCAGTTTTTCTATCCGCATTATCATCTGTTGAATCACGGCAAAGGGATTCCCTTCTCGCATTGGGGCATTTCGCTGGCGATCGTGCTGTCGGTCTCGCTCATCGCCGTGCAGCAGTTTCGCAAGCGGCCGTATCTGTTTGTCGGCTGGTGCTGGTTTTTGGGGATTCTCGTTCCGGCGATCGGTTTGATTCAGGTCGGCACGGCCGCGCGCGCCGACCGGTATATGTACATTCCGATGATGGGCCTGACGATCGTGTTTGTGCAGGCTCTCGAAGAAATTTTCTCGCGGATGCCGGCCCGCCGACCGCTCGCGGCTTTGACCGGCTTGCTGGTGATCGCCGGTTTGAGCGCGGTCGCCATTCCGCAAGCGAAGTCGTGGAAAAACACCGAAGCGATGTGCATTCACGCCTTGAAGGTCGACGAGAACAACTATGCCGCGTACATCAATCTCGGCCATTCGTTTCGTCAGCGCGATGCCGCGAATGAGGAAGAGAAAAAACGCAACGCCGGGGTTTCATTGGAATATTTAGAGAAAGCCCGGCGGATTTTGCCGGGGTATTCGCGGATTCATAACAATATTGCGCTGTCGCTCCTGGCGTTGGGCCGCGATGACGAGGCATACGAAGCGTTTCGCACCACGCTGAAGATCTCGCCCGATTATGTTCTGGCGTACCAGCATATCGCCAACATGTACGTCCGCAAGAAGGACTACGAACAGGCCGTCGCCACTCTGCTGGAAGTCGACAAACGGCAGGCGAACATCGCCGACTTTGAGAAGGAGCTCGCCTGGGTCAAGCTCGCCTACTGTTACCGCTGCCTGCATCAGGAAGGAAAGGCGCTCGAATACGACCGCAAGATTTACGCGTTGAACCCTCGGCGGTTCGATGCGCTCGAACGCATCGCCTGGGCGCTGGCGACGTCGACCGACGATGACGTCCGCAACTCGCAACAGGCGCTCGAACTCGCGAACAAGCTGAACCAGTTGTACGGCGAGAAAAGTCCCGTCGCGCTCGACACCCTCGCGGCGGCGCATGCGGAGGCGGGGAACTTCGACGAAGCGTTAAAGATTTCCGAGAAAGCCCGCGACATCGCCCGTCGGGCGAACAACGAGAAACTGGCGCAGGAAATCGAACAGCGGCATCAGCTCTATCAAGCAGGTAAACCGTTCCGTCAGACATTTTCGCCGACTGAATCGTGACCGAATCGTCGATGAAACGGCGGCCGAATCGTGTCCGCTCGCGTCTGCGCGTGATGTTTCCGTTCGCATACAAAACGGTCGCAAGGCTGTTAACCTGCGTGAACACGACCCCTCCTACGGCATGAAAACGTCAGCGGCAATTCGCTCCCGCTCCGCCGATCGCGATGTGCGTTCGCGCGCCCCTGGAATTGTTTTTCGGGGCTTGATTTCACGGCAAAACACCAGATTTGCGGCATGCGCCGCATGAGTCGAAACGACGGCGGCTCGGAAGTCAAATCGGCGGTCTCCGTTTTTTTCAGAAAACGGGTCGATAATGGGAATTTTCCCGATTATGGCATAAGGGCTGCATTGATGGGCGAGCGAGCAGAGCTGGCAGGTTCTATTGGCTCAGATGATCCGCTTGAATGAATTCGCTTAATTTCGAGCGGCCAGGGTTTGGTTTTCCATTGAGGAGGCCATCCCGAAACAACCAACAGGTTGCCCATTTTGCTCGTTAAATAACAATCAAGGAGTTAACATGAAGAGTCTCGTCTCTCGCATTTGGAACGACGAAGCTGGTTTCGTCGTTTCCAGCGAATTAGTGTTGATTGGCACCATTCTGGTGATCGGTCTCGTCGCCGGCTTGACCAGCTTGCGCGATCAAGTGACCCAGGAACTGGGCGATTTGGCGTTGGCGATTGCCAGTATCAATCAGTCCTACTCGTATTCGGCCGTGACAGGTCACTCCGGCAGCTCGGCCGGCTCGATCTTCCAGGATGCTTCCGACTACTGCGACGGCATCGATCCGCCGACCGCCGAACCGGCTTGCATCGACATCGACGGCGTTGCCGCCAGTGCCGAAGCCCCGTAATCAGTTACGGATGTTTCGTTCGCTTGAAAAATGCGGAACCGGGAGACGATTTGTCTCCCGGTTCTTTTTTTGCGCCGTGTGACCGGAGGACTCCGTCGACTCTCGTCCGCATGTCCGCACAACTCTTTGGACCCCGGTCCTTCTCGCCGCTCCGGCTCATACCGGAACCTGCTCACCGCGTCTTCTTTCGTTTACAGAACGTTAATGGCCGGATACAGACGTCACAAGATCTTCCGTGGTATTGATATCCGCTACGTTCCGCATTTTGGCGGGGCGGCGACGGCGCATTCGAAGATTTTGTCTTGAATCGGTTATATCGCGACGTTGCATTCGCTCATCAGCCGGTTTTTGGCAATTAAAACTGCAATCGCGACGACCTTTTCGGTCTTGGGTATGCGAAATGCTAATCTGCTCGCCGGAATCTGCCAAGTTTCTCTCAGTAAGCCTCCACAAGCTCCGCTTGTAGGACCGTCTCTGCACGCCCATTCGGGGAAGTTCATGCTTCCCTGAAGGGAGCGAACGTGTGGTATGGGGGAGGTGTATGTTCAACGTACATAACAACAGAAACTTTTGGGAGACTAATATGAGCTTGATTAAGAAGCTCTGGAGCGACGAAGCGGGTTTCGTCGTTTCCAGTGAATTGGTTCTGATCGGCACGATCCTCGTGATCGGCGTCACGGTCGGATTGTCCACGCTGCGCGACCAAGTCGTGCAGGAATTGGCCGACCTGGCGATCTCGATCGGCAGCGTCAACGAGAGCTACTCGTACTCGGGCGTCACCGGCCACACCTCGTCGGTTGCCGGCTCGATCTTCTCGGACGCTCTCGACTACTGCGAAGAAGACAGCGATCCGACGGCGACCCCCGCCGCCTGTATCACCTTCTCGTTCCCTGCTTCGGCGGAAACCCCGTAATCAGTTGATCTTCCTCATGGCTTAACCGCCACGGTTTGATCAATGCGGGTTTCTCCGGTTGAACGCGCCGTTCAGCCGGAATGATACTTGGCCCCTGATTGAAGCTCCTTCAGTCAGGGGTTTTTTCGTTGACGCACTTCCCGCGAATTGACCGTGAACCGAGGCACGGTTATTCTCGTTTCAGTGTTGACAGTTGACCGCGGTGAAAGGTCGGCCCACATCAGGAGAATCGAAGATGGGAAGTTTCGCCAGTAGCCTGCACGTCAAATGCTCCAACGAAGTCGAGTTCGTCGATGCCGTTAACAACCTGCTTGCCAACGAAGGATATCGCCCGACCGACGAGGAGTTCGACGAATCGGCCTTGTGGGGATTCGGCTCGGCAATTCGTGCGATTCGAATCTGCCGCTCCGGTAACGATTGGATGAGCCTGCTCGACACCGATCTGATGAGTACGATGTCGCTCGCTCATGATTTGTCGCAGAAGTTTAAAACGTATGCTATCAATGTGATGGTCAATGACAGCGATTCCTGGCATTATCGGCTCCTTCATCAGGGAACGGTAATCGATGAATTTGATTCGTCGGGTGCTATGAGCGGCGACATGGAATTTGAAGACTCGTTCGATGACAGTCTACCACCGTTGTCCGAAATGTCGCCGGGTTTTTCCTCTCAGATCGATCAGCTCAAAGTCGACATGGGTATGGAGATGCTGCACAACATGCCCGCAGAAATACAGGCCATACGCGATCGAATCGAGAGAGGAACGGCGAGTCAGGACGATCTTTTGCAATATGGTGAATATGCAAAATCACTTGTCCAGAAATTCATGGGGTCCGTCGACGACGTCTTCGAGAATAAATTCTCGATCCCGGAAGATGAAAGTACGTTTCGAGAGAAACAGGCCGTACACTTCAACGCCGTTCGGCCTCTGCTTTCGTCCGAGACTGCCGAAGAGGATGTTCTGAATGTTCTCTCCAAAAAAAGCATATTCGCGGAACATAACCTCGCCGAATTCATGCCGATGATCGGTATCAACCCCCTCTTCGCCAGTCTGAATTATCGGTACTACGAAGAATTGACCGGAGATCAGTTATCGGAACAGGGAATTACGCTGATTGCCCAGTTAAAGGTCAAGTCGTCCGAACCGCATCGGTAAGTCCTAAGCGAAACGTTCCCCGACGACATTACCTGCAGCCACTGAGACGACCATCGGAGCCGCGCGTTGGAAATCATTATCATCATCGTCGTCGTGGTCCTGCTCCTCGTCGGCGGGATCTTCAGCCATCAGCAGGCGAAAAAACGCTGGGAGGAACTGAGTGCATGGGCGGCCTCGCGCGGCCTTGTCTTCCACCCCGATAAAGACCGCGGCTTCGACGACGATTTCTCCGAGTTTTCGCATCTCAGGCAGGGGAGCAGTCGCTACGCCTACAACATCATCGAAGGACGCTACAACAATTTCACGTTCACGGCGTTCGATTACCACTACGAGACGCACTCCACCGATTCCAAAGGCCGCCGGCAAACTCATCATCATTACTTCACCGCCGCCATCGTTGAAGCAGGACTGCCGCTCAAGCCGTTGTTCATTCGTAGCGAAGGGTTTTTCGATAAAGTCACCGAGTTCTTCGGCTTCGACGATATCGACTTCGAACTCGCCGAATTCAGCCGCGAGTTTCACGTGAAAAGCCCCGATCGCCGCTGGGCGTTCGACGTGCTGCATCAGGAGTCGATGGAATTTCTGCTCGCCTCACCGCGGTTCACGCTGGACATGCAGCACGGCCGCGTGATGGCCTATCGCGCGGGAACGTTTTCCATCGATGAGTATGAACAAGCGCTCGACGTCGTCATCGGCCTGATCGAACGGCTCCCGAGTTCGGTCGTCCGCGAATTGAAAGAGACCTCCTGATGGAACCTGCCTTGCTCGTGATTCTGGTCGTTCCCTTAATCGGACTGATCTGGTTTATCGCCGGGTTCAACGCGCTCGTGCGGCTGCGGAACCATTGCCGCGAGTCGTGGTCGAACATCGACACCGAACTCAAGCGGCGCTACGACCTGATTCCCAATCTCGTGAACACCGTCAAAGGTTACGCCGCCCACGAGCAAGAGCTCTTCGAACGGGTGACGCAAGCGCGTAACGCCGCTCAGCAAAGCCACGGCTCGCCGGCGTCACAAGCGGCGGATGAAAACGTGCTCGTCCGCGGCGTGCGCCAGCTCTTCGCCGTCGCCGAGAGTTATCCCGACCTCAAGGCGAGCAAGAACTTCCTCGCGCTGCAGGAAGAACTCTCTCATACCGAAGACCGCATCCAGCGCGCGAGACGATTCTACAACGCCAACGTCCGCGATTTGAACACCCGCATCGAAGTCGTGCCGTCGAACATCATTGCGAGCCTGTTCAACTTCCAGAAGGAAGAGTATTTCGAGGTCGAAGACGCGATTATCCGCGAAGCCCCGACGGTGACGATGTGACTCGTCTTTTCTAGCCCGAAGTGCAAGTCTAGCTGCCGTTGGATCTTGTCCGTGCTCTACTTTGGAGCGAGAACACACTTCGACGATGAATTGAAACTACTTTCGAGGAGACGTTTCATGCATCCATTTGAAGAAACGGTCAGTGTCGCCGGCGGTATTGCAGCGGCCGTGGTTGGAGTTGTAATCGTCCTCACGTTGTTTTATCGAATTCTTTATTGGATGACCGATGCTGGTGCGAAGCCCGACACCATTTCGATTCGTGGAGTTCTCAGCAAAGAAACATATGCGACAGTCTACCTCGGGGGAAACGAACAATTCGACCGGGTGAGGTTCGTTGGATTTACGAATTCTGAAACCTTAAAAACTCATCTCCCCTATGAATTGAACGGCATGGTTATTCTCGAGGATGAGCAACAACGCCGGTTTCTTGTCCGCGCGAAAAGCATTCGCATGATTGTTGTTCCTCCGGAAACTGGATCCGACGCGGTATGATTGCGTGTCGCGTTTGAAACGGTTTGCGCGCAATGCCTTCGCGTCGCAACTAGCCGGTCACCCTGTAATCTTCTTCACTTCCGAATACACCCCCCACACGCCGGAGACCGTCATGCCGATGCACGACACGATGAGGGCGACGTCCCAGATCAGCCGCGGGGCGAGCCGGGCGTCCGTTCGTTTGTAGCGGAAGAAGAGGGCGGCGAAACCCAGAATCGGCAGCATCGCGCCCTGCATGATCCCCGCCACGCGGACCATCTTCGGCGGGTCGGGATGGAACCAGTAAATGATCAATGAAATCATCGGCAGCCCGACCGACAACGCCTGGACGACGTGCCGCGATAACTCTTTCTGCTCGGGCTTGATGATCTTCATCACTTTGAGCACGTCGGCCAACATGCGGGCGTTGCCGGCGTTGGCGACGAGGAACGTCGAATATAGCACGGCGATCGCGCCGATCAAAAACAGCCACGTCGCATATTCGCCAAACACAGGGCCGTAGGACATTGCCAGCGTCGAGACCATCCGCATGTCGGAAGGGTCGCCGCCGAGTTGATAGAGCACGACGGCACCCATCAGATAAAACGCGATGGTGGCGATGGTGTAGAGGACCATCGACGAGAACGAATCGTAGAGCATAATTCGCATCCAGCCTTTGGCGCGGGTCGACCAGGCGGTGCTCTCGTCGCGCGGGCCGATGAATTTCCCATAGCCTTTTTCGAGGCACCAATATGGATAGGCGACGAGTTCGGACGCGCCGACGCCGATAATGCCGAACGCCGCCAAAGCCATCGCCAGCGGGTCGACGCCGCCGGTGACGACCGGCCGTTGGAACGAAAGACCATGCAGCACGTCGGCGGCGGAGATGCTCCACTTCTCGGTCGTCTGCAAGGCGCAGACGTTGCCGATGGTGATGAACGTGAACGTCACGACGAGAAACGTGGAGATCGATTGAATGATGCCGTAGCGCCCGGCGAACAACAGCGCCGACGTGGCGACCGTGACGAGCGCCGCCCAGATTTTGTCGTCGTACGTGTAAGGGTCGATCCAGCCGGTTTGATCGCGGGCGGCGGCGAGGGCCTGCTGGCCTTTTTCTCCCGCTTTGGTAAGGGCCGTGCCGATGCGGCCGTGCGCGGTGAGAATGCGTTCCCGCTCTTTGGGATCGAGGTCGGCGAACGGTTCGGCGTTATTCTGAATCACATCGTCCCATGCCACATATGGCACGAGTTCCCGTTGCGAGGGGACCATTACGGCGGAGACGTAATCCTCGGTGATGGGAAACGTGAGGGCCAGCGATTGTCCCACGCCGCCGACGATGCCGCCGAGCTGAGCCATAATGAAGACCATCATCGCCAGCCAGCACCAGACGATCCAGTTGATGCCCAGCCGCGGACCGGGAACGCCGTTGAGTGCGGTGAGCGTCGTTTCGCCGTGCGTGATGGCATGCCGGCCGAGTTCGATCTGCACGAAGACCTTGATGACGCAGCCCGCGATGATCAGCCAGAGCAGCGTCATTCCCGCCTGGGCGCCGGTTTTGGTGGTCGCGATTAATTCCCCTGAGCCGACGATGCTGCCGGCGATGATCATGCCGGGGCCAAGCCGGCGGATGATGCCAAAAAAATCGCGCGGCGGTTCGAGAGTCGTTTGCTCGGTTTCGTTGGATGAGTCGTGCGGTTGTGCGTCAGGGGGCTGCGACATAGGAACATGATCTCGTGGCTGACGTCTGCGGATGAGAATTTGTTACCGCCACGATACTCCGTTGAGAGTCGAGAGTCCAGAGTCGGGTCGGAGACTGGAAGACGTTCTGCGGTTAGCCGCGACGCGGAGGGTCTCCGTAGCGGAGCGCTTCTGATGTGTTCATCGTTCGTCGGGTTTTAGCTCATCCTTCGAAACACAGCCTCATCCGGCCTTCGGCCACCTTCTCCCAGAGGGAGAAGGATTTAACGCATGACCGCGGCGATGGTCTGCGCGTGGAGGTAGAGGTCGCCGTCTATGTGTTCGACCTCCAGCGGTTCGAGCGCTGCGTTTGCGGGAACGTGGAGTAGTCCTCGTCCGCCGATCGGCGAAACCGCGGCGGCTCCGCCGATGACTTTCGGCGCGATGAAGATGTGATATTCGTCGATAAGATTGTCGTCGAACGCCGAGCCGAGCAATTCGCCCCCTCCTTCGAGGAGCAGATTCGTCATCCCCCGGCAGCCGAGTTCTTGTAATAGATGGGGCAGCGAAACGTGCGGCATCTCGCGTTCTGACTCATCCCTCATCCCTCCGCCTTCATCCTTTTCTTCAAAGGCACCCTCATCCGGCCTGCGGCCACCTTCTCCCGAAGGGAGAAGGGTCAGAGGCAATTCGAGCACTTCGACACCGACGGCCTTCAATGCGGCGACTCGTTCGGCCGATGCGACCGATGTGCAGGCGACGATGAGAGGCGCCTCAGCGGCGGTCTGCACAAGTTGCGATGTGAGCGGCAGTCGAGCGTGAGCATCAACGACAATCCGCGTGGCGACGCGCGGACCGGCGGGGCGCGCCGTCAGGAGTGGATCATCGGCGAGAACGGTGCCGATGCCGATCATAATCGCGTCCATCCGGCCGCGGAGAACGTGAACTCTCGCGCGAGAGGCTTCGTTGGAAATCCACTGCGAATGCCCCGTCTGCGTGGCAATCTTGCCGTCGAGCGACATCGCCCACTTGGCATGCACGTAGGGAAGCTGTTGCGTGATCCATTTAGCGAACGGTGCGGTTAGCTTGCGGGCGGCGTGTTCGAGGAGACCGGTTTCGACGTCGATGCCCGCTTCTCGCAGACGAGCGATCCCCTGCCCCGCCGCATGAGCCGCCGGATCGATGCGGGCGACGATCACTTTCTGAATTCCTGCCGCGATAATCGCCTCGGTACAGGGGCCTGTCTTGCCGTGATGACAACACGGTTCGAGCGTCACGAACATCATCTGTCCGCGGGCGCGTTCGCCGGCCTTCGCGAGGGCGACAATCTCGGCATGCGGTCCGCCGAAGCGAGCGTGAAAGCCCGAGGCGATCTCGTTGAGCCCCTCATCGACAATCACCGCGCCGACGGGAGGATTCGGTTCCACCCCCCCCAACCCCTGACGGGCGAGTTCCAGCGCCGACTGCATCACGGCTTCGGGATGGGGAAAAGATACCATCGTTACATCAATTGCATGAGAGAATCTAACACAACCGGTTGTGCCTGTTAAAAATGCCTCAAATTCAGCGGAAAATCGCTACGCACAGAGGTTGTGTTAGGATCATTAAGAAGAACACTGGCAAAGCCAGTGGCACCCGCCGGCAAATGTTTTTTCTGGCTCTGGACCCTCGACTCTGGACCCTCAACTCTTCCATCAATCCTGCCCCGGCACCCACAGTTTCGATGTTCCCGGCGCCGGCGTCTGCTGCGATTGCGGGGTCCAGACGCCCGGGTTCGTTCCCGTTTCGCCGGTGACGAATCGGCTTCCTTGTTCCCACGGGGGCGCGATTTTCAAGGTGTTCAACATGGCCGCGAGATACTGCCGGAGATCGGGAATCTTCGTGCCGTAATAGTCCCACATGTGCATCAACAGCGGATTGAGTTCGGGATCGTGCGGGTCTTCCACGCGGACGACCACTTCGCGCATCGACCATTCGAGGCTGCGTTCGAACGGTTTCTCGTCGTTCTTGGCTTCTTCTTTTCCTTTTTTGATCCACGAAAGCCGTTCCTCTTTCGCGAACCGTTCGCGCGACAGTTCGAGCATCGTCATGTACAGCCGGTTGAGATCGAGATTGACGAGGCACGCCGGCCTTTCGAGAATTTGTCTGAAGACCTCGTACAGCAACCGTCCGTGATGCACCAGCAAGATGCGATTAAGAGCATACGACATCTGCTTGTCCGAAAGTTTCTCGAGCGGCAGCCGCAGCAAGCCGAACGCCGTGATCGATTGCAGAGGCGTCTCTTCGGTGACGTCGAGCGCGGGAAGCAGTTCCACCTGCAGGCGAGCCGCGACTTCTTCGATGGGAAGATGAAAACTGCGGCTATCGCAGTGCGCATCGAGCACATAAATCGCCGCGGTTAAAGGAAGGCGAAAGGCGGCATCGCCGGCGACGCTGTGGGGCGCGGCGCCCCCCAATGCGTTGAGCGCGCTATTGGGCCATTTGTCGCCGATCACGCGTCGCCAGTGCTCCTGCTCGAATTCGAGAACGATTTTTCCGGGAGTCCCGTGGGGGATCATCCAGTCCCGTTCGAACAAAAGAGCCTCGCGCGGGAATTCTTCGGCCTGTGCGATCTCTTGTGGATTTGCCGCGTTGAAGTCGATTCCGCCATCGGTCACTTCCTGGAGGACTTCGTTCGCGGCGTCCCAGCGATCTCCTTCGTAACCGGTGAGATAAACCCGGCCCGGAAGCTGGCGTCGATCGTCGCGGTCGTAAACCCGCAGCCGCGCCAGCACGATGGGAAGGTCGTCAAGCGTGTAAGTCTTCTCGGCGGAGTACGCCGATGCGGGCCGGTCGGCGACGTCGAACTCGGCGACCGGGTTATCGTCCGCCGAGTCGTTCTGCTCGTCGTCCAGATCCATTGTCTTGCGAAATTGAGGGCGATCGCCCAGGACAGTCAACAGACGCGAGACCGATTCGACCGGATACCAGATCGACTTGATTTGAACGACGTCTTTCGTGTCAAACTGATCGAGCAGTTGCGCCAGCATTTCGCATTCGATCGCCGCCGCGGCGTCGGTATAAAATTTCGCCGCTTTGTGAAGGGCATCGGCGGCGGCTTCATCCTGTCCGTCCCACGCCAGCGCATAACCGGCGTTATGCCACAACGGAGCCGCGACCTCGGGCTCCGACTGCTGTTCGGCCAGCGTGGTGAAAGTTCTGTGGGCTTCGGCGAAACAACCCGTTTCGCAAAAACGGCGCGCCCGGCGATAGGCCTTCTCGTATTCGCCGCTCATTTTGCAATCCACGAGCGGATGCACGCTGCGGTATGCGTACGGAACGCGGCGATCGCCGTCGAATTGCAGCAGCTTGACGAAGATTTCCTGCCGTTTGTTCTCGGGGGCCAGCCTCATCGACAGCGCGAGATGTTCGCGGGAGGCGAGAAACCGGCGATTGAGCAAATGATACGTCGCCAGAAACATCGCCATGTTGCTGGTGACGTCGCTTCCCGCGGCGCCGCCGTGCAGATAGGCGCGATAAACCGCAGGACGGGCTTTGTCAATTCCGTCGGCGAGCAGGGCCGTCATTCCGAATAGCGCGATCGCCAGCGGATGATTCGGTTCTTGAATCAACAGCTTTTGCAAGAGCGTTTTCGCCCCCTGATAATCGTTTTCCCGCATCAGCAGATTGGCGTGTTCGATCACTACCTGGGGATACAACGTCGGGCCGGTTTCCAGTTTTTCCAGCGCCTGAATGGCCGAGCGTAATTGTCCGTTTTCGACGCTGTGATAGATTTTCGCCATGTCGTCGCTGACGGGATGACAGCAGAACTTGAACTTCTTTCCGCTCCTGCACGGACAGGGCTGATAAACGTCGGTCGCCATGTCGCCGCTTCCTTCTAACAAACCGATCAGAACACGGTCTTGATCGTGAGGTTTTTATTTTGAGAGCTATTTGATCGATGACTGTTGCGCTCGCCGCAGGTCGGAAAACGTCCACGGATGACGGCAACGCCCGCATCTCCGATGAGTGCCGATGTTCACCGCCGGCTGTGAATCGAGCGTGAACTCTGAATCGTACCAAATGGACGCCGTTTTCACAGGTCATACAACCGTTGCCGTCCGAAAATCTGTTGAATCCACGCCGTAAATTCCTTTGATGCGTCATGTTCGGACTCGGGCAGCCCCTACAATCGTTACAGTTTTTAGAACTCTCCCACCCGGAGCGGGAAATATCCGATCGAGGGCCGACACTCTTATCTCATTCTGCCGATACGTCTTACGGACGTTGGAGTACAGGCTTCAGCCTGCCCCGGACGTCCCGACCATCACGTCCCGACCTGGAGCTCTTATGTGCGGCATCCTGGGAGTTGTGAATCCGCATGATCGGCCCTGCGAACTCGCCGCGGCCGAACTCATCCGCATGCGCGATACGATGACCAGCCGAGGCCCCGATGGTGCCGGCCTGTTACAGACGCGAAACATCGCCTTCGCTCACCGCCGGCTTGCCATTCGCGATATCGAGCATGGGGCTCAACCGTGGGTCAGCGACGACGGACGATTCGTGCTGCTTTACAACGGCGAACTGTACAACGACGGCGAACTCCGCCGACAACTCACCGCGCGGGGACACCGCTTCACCACTCACTGCGACACCGAGGTCGTCCTCGCGGCATACCGCGAATGGGGCAAAACCTGCGTCGATCACTTCCGCGGCATGTTCGCGCTCGGCGTGTACGACCTCGAACGACAGAAACTGTTCTGCGCCCGCGACCGCTTCGGCATCAAGCCGTTGTTTCTCACCGAGGTCGACGGACATTTCCTCTTCGCCAGCAGCATCGCGGCGTTGATTGCTCATCCGAAATTCGTCAAACGTCCGCATCTGCCGACCATCAGCCACTATCTGACGACTCTTCGCCTGACTCTCGGACGCGACACCATGTTCGAGGGGATCTGGCAACTCCTCCCCGGCGAACGCCTCACCCTGGAAGGAACTCAACTTCACATCGAACTCTATTGGGATTACCCCGAGCCGACGGAAAGCGGCATCACCTACACCGAAGCGGTCGAGCGGTTGAACACATTGCTCGCCCAAGCGGTCGCGGGACAACTCCTCAGCGACGTCCCCGTCGGCATGTTTCTCAGCGGCGGCGTCGACTCCAACACCC
This sequence comes from Planctomycetaceae bacterium, assembly GCA_040881995.1. GTDB lineage: Bacteria > Planctomycetota > Planctomycetia > Planctomycetales > Planctomycetaceae > JAQCEJ01. The sequence goes on along the minus strand of JBBECD010000036.1, from coordinate 20,249 downwards.
TCGCCGGGCTGATGAAACAGCAGCGTGGCGAGGGGTTCGCCGTTGTGTGTGGTGGCGGCGAAACCGACGATGCTTTCGACTTTCCCTTCGCCCGGCAATGTGCCGGCCATTTACGGCTCGATTACGACGAAGCCCGCCTCTCGCCCGAAAACTATCTCGAAGGCTGGCGCGAATTGATCGAAGGCTATGCCACCCCCGTCTCGACCCCCAGCGACGTCATCATCGCGCACATGGCCCGGCACATCAAACCGTCCGTCGGCGTCGTCCTCGGCGGCGAAGGAGCCGACGAACTCCTCTGCGGCTACGCCGTCCAGCACTGGAGCGGTAACGATTACGACCTCGCCCAAAATCTCCACCGCGGCACTTGGCGGGTCGATACCTCGACCCGCACACGCTACGCCGAGAGCCTGACGCGGCATTACGGCAAGCCGCACTTCGCCTCGCCCGTCGAGCAGTATTTCGATCTCAATAGCCTGATTCCGACGCCGATGAAAGCGGGACTCTTCCGCCCAGAAATCTGGCAACAACTCGATGGCGACCGGCCGATGTTCGACCGCTACGCGACGGCATTTTCTCAATGGGGCGATCGTCCGACGTCGGAAAAGCTGCATCGCGTCTTGCACCGCGTCAATCTCGAAGCCCTGCTCGCCCGGCTCGACTCGGCCACGATGTCGGCGGGACTCGAGGGCCGCGTGCCGTTCACCGATCATCGGCTCGTCGAAGCGATTTTCCGCCTGCCGCAGCAGTACCGCATCGATGTCGATCCGCACGAATCGACGCCATATCTCGCCGCCGGAGAACTGCAAGAACGCGGCAGCCTGCGTTCGAAACGCATCCTGCGGACGCTCGCCGGCCGCCTGCTACCGAAGTCGCTGGCCCGCCGCCCCAAAGCCAGCTTCCCCACGCCGGTGCCAGGCTGGATGGCGCATCCCTGGCGCGATGTCCTCCGCGAGAAGTTCCAATCGAGCCCCTTTGGCCGCTGGCTATTCCGCGAAGACGTCCTGCACGCCGCCGGAGAGCAAATCGACCAAATCGGCATGCGTGCCTGGCCGATCTGGAACCTCCTGGAATGGGGCGACCAGCACTTCACCCGCGCGGCGTGACAGGCCACCCATCCCCCACAACCAAGCCCCGTTTCACGTGAAACAAGCAGTCTGAGAATCACAAGGCGAAAATCGACCAAAAATGCAGCGAAATGCGCACTTCAGCGCACTTTTTGCGCACTTTGCGCGCGTCGTAACTCCTTCTCCCCCTAGGAGAAGGTGGCCGAAGGCCGGATGAGGGCGCATTTTGGCACGTAAAAGTGCCCCAAAAGCGCAAAAAACGGTGAAAATCGACACTTTGCGCGCAATTCAGCGCAATTCAGCGCAAAAAGCGTACCGAAATCGACATCGTGTCCGAAATCGAACTCATGACTCCGTCAGCCCTTACGAATCCTGCACCGGTACTCGCAAATGCGCGTTGCGCACGCATGTCATCGCGTGCATGTAAACCGGCGACTTTTGTCGAGGAAGCCCCCTCCAACCCACCAATCCAGGTAGCCGAGGCAAACCAGGCAACGCAAAATCACCCGCCGATGCCAAACACGGCGATTCCCCAACAGACTGGGTCGAAATATGGAGAAATTGGGAAATACAGGTCGGTAAACAACATGTCAAAAAGTTGTTTGAAATGCAATTTGCGCGCACGAAATGCGCGCAAAAGCGCGTCTTGCGCGCGCAAAAGCATCACTCGCGCGCTCAAAAGCGCCACTCGCGAGCGCAAATGCAGGACTTTGCGCGGATCTGCGTACCATTCCAAACAACACTTTGGGAGAAAGACGCGAGTGCGAACGTTTTCGGGATTCGGGGTCAGTGGACCGTCGTCAGTGGTCAGTGGCCGGGTATCGTGACGCGACTCCGTCAGCCGGCGACCCGCCGTGTGCTGCCGATTCCTGTAGACCATGTGGTGCTCGGCGTTCGGAATCGAACCGGTGTTTGGGAATGCGACCAGCGTTCGCGAACTCGGGCGGCGTTTTGAAATCCGGGGCGGTGTTGGGAAATGAAAGACGACCGCCGAGCCGCGCAGACCGCATAGCCATAAGTCATGTGCGTCGCCGTATCGCTCCGTCTCGTTCTAACTCTTGACTCACATCCATCGCCGCGCGCTCCCCCGCCTCCTTCAGCGAAACGCAAAGTTTACGCAACGCCTCCACCATGCGAAATCGCCGGTCGATCGCCTCGGGGGACATGTCGACGGCGGGAGGTTCAGTGGGTTCACTCGTCATCGGTGGGGATTCCCAATGTCGCGAACCATTCTATAGTGCGTTTCCGTCTCGTCCACACGCCGAAAGCCGAGCCGTTCATACAATGCCCGGGCGGGATTCACTTTCAACACGCGCAATCGAACCGGCCGGCCTTCCTCTTCGGCTTCTTCGATGATCTGCTTGATGAGTTGCGTGCCCATGCCTCGATTCTGATGATCGGGATCAATCTCGATCGACGCGAGGAAGACGTGATCCGGTTCATGCCGCACCGACAGACAACCGATCGGCGTTTCACAGCTTTGAATCACTTGAAGCCCCTGAGGATCGAATTTTCGCTCGAACTCCTGCTGTTGCCACTGGTGATCCCAGCCCCATGTTTGTTCGACGTAGCACTTCATCGTGGCGATGTGAAGCTGCCATAGGAAGTCTCGGTCAGACGGGGTTGCATGGCGGAGCGAAACGGTCATGTTGGCGCCTACGACTTTGTTCTTTCGCATCATTTTTTGTTGGCCGTGAGGCAACATCACTCCAACGGCGGCAAGTCCGCAGGCGAAACGCAAAGGCCTATCGATCGGGCTTGGCCCGGCACTCTGGTGATCAGGCCGTTTTTTTCGAGCTTCAGAATCATCTGATGCACCGTCGGCGGCGTGACCCGAAAATGCCGCTGCAAGTCGCGCTCCGCCGGCGGCCGACGGTACATTTTCATGTAGGCGTGAATGAATGCCAGATATTGGCCTTGAAGCGGAGTGAATTGCATAGTCAACCTGTTTGAGCGGAGTTTGTCCGAGCTTTCTTCATCCATGAGATAACTTAGCTCTCCGACGACGCCGAGACGAGCTTCGCCAAGAACTCTTCGAAGTTGTCGGCGACATGATAGCAATTTTCGTAGCCCCAAGGACGTTCCGGCAGTTCGCCCGCATCGCGTTGGCGGAAGAATTCTTTAATCGAATCATCTAAATGCGGATATCGGGATAGGGTGTCTTCATCCCAATAGTATCGCATTTCGGTGTCGAGCGCAAATACCTGTCCATGGTCGAGTCCTGCGATCGACAGACAGGTTGTCATGCCGAAGTGACCATAGCCGATGCAGACCATGTTGCGCGGAGTGACCGTGGAGTTGAGCAGTTCCGTCACTTCGCTGACCGTGTGGAGTTCCGTAATGTTCATTTCGCCGAATGGAGTCGGACAGGTACAGCTTGCGAAGGCATCGTCAACGTATCCGCCGCCGTCAGTCTGGAGATACGACCGGTAGTCTTCCGGCAACCGAACGCCGATTGCGTTTTCGAGCAATTCAATGGACTCGTCGGTTTGAGGAGGACCATGCGGTTGAAATGACACGTTTTTCTTCCAGTTCATAATACGGTGACCTCGGAATTATCATAGAGATGGAGCGGGGTCGAGCAATGCGATACGTCACGCCGACCCACGGTGATGTCTTCAGCGGCGAACGCCGCGCCAGCATGTAGCCGTGAGGCGTCAGCCCACGGAATGTTTTTCGTCGTTCATATTGAGCCGCGAACGCGGCGATAGCAACTCGGATTTCCAATTCGCGCCCTCGAGCGCTGCCGCCGCGTTCGCGGCTCGCCCGTCATCGTTCTCAACCATCCGTGGGCTCACGCCCACGGCTACATGCTTTGGCCGCCTTCGCGGCCGTGGGGCGTCTCATTCAAAGTTCCCCCGACGAGAGTCGTGCAGGTCAGAATTTTCGTCAGGCATAGCTTTACCGAGGACGTGACTCGACGTCGCTTTACAGCAGCACGATCGCACAATGCCGATAACGACGAATAGCATACCGACGTTAACGCACGCGATCATTGCCGGATGGAACGCGAGCGCGACGGTGCGGTCCAGTGTCGCGGCACCCTCTCCGGGAAGTTGATTGAAGGCCCGTATCATTCCGACCACCGTTGGCGAAGTCGATACCGCGATCAGGAGCACGCCGATTCCGGCGAATGGAAAATGTTTTAAGCTCATCTGGTGCCTCATTGGTTTTCGTTTAGCATCTCAAAGCGACTGATCGTCAGACATTGCCTGACCTACATCACTGTCTATCATCCGATTGCCCCGCTGTTCTAAAAGCAGTGGAATCAGGGCATCAAGCCTGCCACGTGCCTCGGTCGAATAGAGATTGCCGCTTGGGTCGATCAAGAAGATGGTTGGGATTCCATCAATGCCCCAATATTCTGAAAAATCGTTCACAGCCGAACCTGTCCTCACAGCATGATTATCGTGTCCCTGATAATACTGCGGCCACGGAATTTGCTCTTTCTTAACGAAGGACTTTAGTTCTTCCATTCCTCCATCGCTTTCAGGTGCATCGTGACTGACTCCGATGAATTCAACCCCCTGTTCATGGTATTTGGCGTACAGTCGCTTTAATTCGGGGAATTCATAAACGCAGGGACCGCACCAGGTCGCCCAGAAAACGACGACCACGACCTTGCCTCGCAAGGTCTTCATCGAGACTTCTCGACCAGAGATCTCGTCAATAAACTCAAGCTCAAACGGCTCGCCGATTCGCTCACGCTTTCTGATTTGACCCTGCGCCAATCGACCACGGAAAGAATTGGGGTAATCTTGAGCGACGCGCCGCATGACCTCGGCGCTTTGACCACTGATGAGGTAAGCATCCACAGCAAAGCACAACGCAGCGCTCAATGAGAAACCGAGAATCAATCGGCGGACTTTGGTGAAGCGCTCGAAGATCGTTGCCTCCGAACGTTGGCGACTGGCAACCCATGATAGAGTTGTTGCGCCGGCGATCACAACGACGAGCCAAAAACGGTAAGCGCAGAAGAGGCTAATGAGGTTTGGCCCAAACATATGATTCATTGCCACAATCACTCTTAAGGGAATTATCCCTGAAGTAGCGGCCTCGATCTTTCTCAAGACCGGGTAGATAGGCAACGCGGCAATCAAGACGACGAATGTCGCAGTCCCGAGGAGTCCGACGATGATACCGAGTCTCAGCCATTTCTGTGTTCTGGTCTTCGGTCTGAATGAGGTGCTTACAGTCAGCGTGCTGATCACGACCAATAGGGTGATGACCGCCATTCGCGCATACCACGCGGAATCAAGTTTCGTCATGGCGATGTGGAGGATCTCGGCAGATCGGTTGTCTTCGGGCCACTCACTGACAAACTCTTCGGCTAACGAAACTGCCGCGGGGCCGTCGATTGGTTCGTCGAGTTTGAAGACGGTTTGCCAAAATGTGGCATCGCATTTCAGTTCGGAATTCGTCGTTGTTTTGAGAACCTCGTCGATCTCAGCGTTCAGTTCGCGCATGCGATGAACGGTGCCTTTGGCATTCGTCGAAGGAAATCCCGCGAGGAATTTCAGCGAATGCCAACGCTCTGGCAAAAACTTCGCGACGTGAGGGTCATCCGGACATACCTTACGTAATTCTCCGATGAGCGTTGCGATGCCGGTATGCGTGCGGATGAAATCTTTCATTAAGAGTTTGCGACGGGACGTCTTCAGTTCATTGTTGATCTTATTGATCAAAACATCCACGTGCGCCTTTTGCGTCACCGGGGATTGAACTGGAACTGGTTCGACGGGCAATGATTCGGTCGCCAATGCTCGATCACCTCGTTCCTCTTGACCGACGGATGGCACTGCGAAGATGGTCAGGAATACGAAAACCCCGGCAACGCCACTTCCGTGAGTTCTTCTGAACATTTTACCCCGCCTTCTGTTGTGATTTTTGCGGCAGGCATGTAGGTCAGGCTTCGCCTGACTCATTTCCTTTCGAATCGCCTGATCGTCAGGCATAGCCTGACCTACTTTGCTCCATTAATAAAGCGGCGTTACCTCGTATGCGTTGCCGTCGGGCGTCATTCGCTCTGAATCTCGGCTTCGGCGCAATAATATTGGGTCGCCGGAAGTTCGTACACGGGGATTGTCGACCGCGCTCCATCACCCCGCACTTTCAACTCGAGGCTTTTCATGCGCTCGAGATGTGATTGGGTGGCGGCGATTCGGTCCGTCTTAGACTGCACCGTCGACAACTCAGCTTCCATCCACCGGCGAGACCAGCGATAGACCTTTTCGGGATCGCTCTTGCCGATCTGGAACGGTTGAAAGTCGTCCCACACTGCATCGTAGCAATTACGAGCCCGATAAAGGCGGACCTTGGCGAGCTGGTCAACATCAGTGTGCCGATCGGCGTTCGAAAGGGTTTGCTTTATCGGTGCAAACGCAGACGCAATAATCGCGACGGTTAGAAGAATGAAGAAACGCATAATTTGGCCTCCGAGAGTGTAGGTCAGTCGTGTAGGTCTGGCTTCGCTTGACACCTTTCATCTTACGGCGATGAGCGGCAACGTGTCCGGCGTCTTCCAAAATCGCCGCCCATTCCACCGACAGGTTCATGTCGACGATGATCTTCATGATCAATTTGCCACAAATTCTTCTTCGCGCTCTTCCAATCGCCATGCCGCGTAGGAGAGAGCTTCATCAATGTCCTCAGGTTCGAGATAAGGATAGGCTTGCAATATGCGTTCGCGGGACTCGCCGGTTGCCAATAGGCCGACAATCGTGCCGACCGTGACCCGCAGGCCGCGAATGCACGGTTTCCCGCCCATGACGGAGGGGTCGTGAGTGATTCTTGAAAATTTCATCTCGTGTTCCTGGTAAAAGCTGCTTTATTGTTCGTGGCGCGCCGGGTGCCTTTCGTTGCTGCGCAACTCCGGTTGCAAGCAACCGGAGCTACCCTGCTGTCTGTTCTCGCTTGAGTCTCAGCGACTTGCTCACGAACCCTATGCGAAGTTCGTATTCGCGAAGCAAGTTCGTGCCGATGAGAATTTGCGAGTCTGAAACATATGTCGCGACGGCATCGACTACCTTCCCATCGAACGGAAACTCAACCGCGTACGTGTCTTCTTCGATGATTTGCCCTCCCGCCAACGCGGATTTCACGCGCCCCGCAGGACGGTCGTTTAATTTTCCTTTCAACTCTTCCGGCAATTCTAAATCGCCGTTGAATCCGGTGTCGACGGTGGCACGCCAATCGCGTCCGGCGACTTTCAATTGGATCACGGGAATGCCGTCATCGGTGACCGTACCAGTAATCACCGCCGGCCTCCCTTGCGATAATACGTCTTCGAACCAATCCGTTCGAAGAACAGCAGCGAATCGACGCCGGATGCATCTCGCTTCGCGAGAACGTCCTGAATCGAATTGCCGATCCAGACTCGGCCTGACTTGGGATCGATTCCCGCCGTCTTGCCGATGCTCGATTTCAGATCGTGCTCCCGCTGGTACTCCGCCCAAATCTGCTCGGCTTTGGCCGAATCAGCTTCGGTCCAATTTGATGTTGATGTCATTGCTTCGCTTCTCCAAGGCTAGCGCTCCGCTACGGAGACCCTTCGCGTCGCGGCTAAACGTTCTTTCTGGCTCTTGACTCTTGTCTCTCGACCCTCGACTCGTCATGCAATAACGTCATATATCACTTCCGCCGGCAACACCCCCGTCAGCTTGTGATCCAACCCGCCATAAAAATACGTCAACAACTCCGGATCGAGGCCCATCAGATGCAGAATCGTGGCGTGCAGGTCGCGGATGTGGTGGCGGTCTACTGCGGCTTCGTGGCCTAACGGGTCGGTCTCGCCGTGGCTGTGGCCGGGTTTTACTCCGCCGCCGGCTAGCCAGTACAAAAAACCTTTGGGGTTGTGGTCGCGGCCGCCGTTGCCTTGTGAGACCGGTTGGCGGCCGAACTCGCCGCCCCAGACGATCAGGGTTTCGTCGAGCAGGCCGCGCTGTTTGAGGTCGGCGATCAGGCCGGCGATGGGGCGGTCGATTTCGGGGGCATGGATGACGAGGTTCTCTTCCATGTCGTTGTGTGCGTCCCAGTTCTCTTGCTGGTGGCCACCGCCGGAGTAAATCTGCACGAACCGCACGCCGCGCTCGACGAGCCGGCGGGCGATCAGGCATTGCCGGCCGAACGGTTCGGGGCCGACCGAGATTTTGTGATCGGGCTTCGGGTCGAACAGGCCGTACATCTCTTGCGTGGCTCGGGTCTCTGATGAGATATCCATCACCTCGGGAGCCGTTCGCTGCAATTGAAACGCCAGCTCGTAACTGGCGATTCGCGCGGGCAGCTCCGAGTAACCGGGGCGGTCGCGCAGATGCTCGGCGTTGAACTGCGAGAGCGTATCGATGAGATCGCGTTGCATCTGCGGAGTTTGTGACGGACGCCCGGTGAGATCGAGAATCGGCTCCCCTTTATTCCGCAGATGCGTCCCCTGATAGGCAGCCGGCATGAAACCGCTCGACCAGTTCGCCGCCCCGGAGATTGGTCCGCCGCGCGGGTCGATCATCACGACGTACGACGGCAGGTTTTCGTTCTCGCTCCCCAGGCCGTACGACATCCACGACCCGATCGAGGGCGAACCTTGGATGATCCGCCCCGTATTCATCTGAATCATCGCCGAACCGTGCGCGAACGTGTCGGCGTACAAACTCTTGATGACGCAGAGTTCGTCCATCTGCTGCGCGATATAAGGGAACGCATCAGAGCACCACAGCCCCGATTCGCCGCATTGCTTGAACGACCGCCGCGACGCGAGGAGTTTCTGCTGCTGAATCGAATGCCGGCGGATTTCGATGTCGACCGTCTGCCCGTCGCGGGCTTGCAATTCGGGTTTGTAGTCCCACGTATCGACCTGCGACGGCCCGCCGTACATAAAGAGGAAGATACAATGCTTCGCCTTCCCCGCAAGATGCGGCGGCAACAGAGACAACGGATTCCCGACAGCTGGCCGGCCATCGGCGGCTTTGGCATGCTGCGAGAAAAACCCATCGCGGCTGAGGGAGTCGGTGAGCGCGAGCCCGCCGAACCCGGCCCCCATCTCCCACAAAAACTCCCGCCGGGTGCCGGTGCAGAGTCCGCGCGCATGTTGATCGTCATTTCGATGCATGGGCAACCTGATCCTTTCGCGTTACGCTGCTGTTTCAGACCCCTACAGTATCCGCTTTCAGCAGGTCTACAGCAAGATTGAACTCTCCCAGGTTTCGAGCGGCGGGGGTTT
>JBBECD010000036.1:0-10963 GCA_040881995.1 Planctomycetaceae bacterium | reverse complement strand
AAACCCCGCCGCTCTTTGGGCGCGAACGGGCGACGCAAAGGGTTTCCGTCGCGGAACGCTTCGGCTATTCTGCAGGCTCTACCTCTTTTCATCTTCTGCGGACACGATAACTATGCCCGACGACTTCATCGAACAACTTCAACCCGGTATCGAAACCCGCATCGCTATCGAGATGGCCAAAGGAAAAATTCCCTCGCTCGCCGTCGGTGTGGTCCGCGATCAGGAACTCGTCTGGTTCAAAGGCTTCGGCACAGCGAACTTTCTCACCGGCGCCGGCGCCGACGTCGACACACTGCACCGCGTCGCCTCGGTCACAAAAACCTTCACTACGACGGCGATTCTGCAATTGCGCGACGAAGGCAAACTCCAGCTCGACGACCCGCTGACGAACTTCATTCCCGAGTTCGAACGGGTAGCCGTCAAAGCGGGGACACTCGCCGGCGTGACATTAAGAAAATTGTTGTGCCATCACTCGGGTTTGATGAGCGAGACGCCGCTGCCGACGTGGGAGGCCCTCGATTTTCCGCCGATCGACGAGATCATCGCGGCGTTGCCGCAGACGGAAGTCGTCATACCGCAAGATTCGGCGTTCAAGTATTCGAATCTCGCGTTCGGATTGTTAGGCGAAGTGATTGCCCGCGTCTCGGGGATGTCGTATTTCGAATACATCCACAAAAACCTGCTTGAACCGCTCGGCATGACGCACAGCGTCTTCACCCTCGACGACGATTCGCGAAAAAACTTCGCCGTCGGTTACATGGCCGATCTCTACAGCGACCGGTATATTGCCGCGCCGTATTCGCAACTTAACGGTGTCGCCGCGTGCGGACAGTTGCATTCGAGCGTCGGCGATCTGGCGAAATGGATCGCGGCCCAGTTTCGCACCGACGCGCCGAAACGAGAGGGCCAATACATTCTGAAAGGAACCACGCTCAACGAAATCCATCGGCCACAGTTTCTCGAACCCGATTGGAGCATCGCGTATTGCCTCGGCTGGCGGGCGAATCGTTACGGCAACGAAGTCTTTCACGGCCACGGCGGCGGCATCCACGGCTTCGCCTCGCAAGTCTCGTTCTCGAAGAAACATAGACTAGGCGTCGTCACCCTCGCCAACATCTGGCCCCACCCCGGCGTGTTGCCGCTGGCGAGCGATCTGCTGTTGCACGCCGTGGAGGTGCAGAAACAAATTTCGCAGCAAGAGACAACGAAGCCGCGAAGCGAAAAACCGGTGCCGATGGAATATCACCCGCTCCTAGGTCTATACATCGCCTTTCCGCAGATTACGCTACATGTCGCCTGGAGAAACAGCCAACTCCGCATCGAACCCTCCGGCCTTTCCGAGTATCCGCTGCACACCCCGGCAACGCTGGAACCCGTCGGCGAGAGAGTATTCATCGTCCGCGGCGGACGAGGTTCGGGCGAGACAATTTGCTTTGAGCAGGACGGCGAACGCCTGCAATTCTCACTCGGCGGGTTTGTGTATCGGAGGCGATGATTCGATCGGGTTTGCGACCTAAGAATCTATCCGGAAATGTTGGCAGTCCTACGAGATGTTGTGCCCATTGCACCGCCTCGATACCATGAATTGTGTCCGAGCCAACTTTCCGGATAGCCTCTAAGTGTTGACCGCGCTGAATCGCCCTCTGTCGTCAGGTCGTATTGTGGGATCAGTCAATGTCAAACTCTTTGCCCCTTGATCGAATTCTGCAGCTCTCGGGCACGGATTTTAACATCGCGTTCTACGACTATCTGACAGAGCGGAAGTCACAGGAAAGCGCAATGAGTCCCATTGAGGAGGAAGCTTGGCTGGTATTGACCTTGCTTCTCGATATCGAAATGGAAGGGTTTATCGACTTGTTTTACCAGCTTTACAGCCTTCGAGATTGTGACATTGTTGAGGACTGTCTCAAGAAGCTCGGCCTTCAAAAACTCGCGACGCAATTTGCCGAAGCAAAGTTCCTCTATACAGGAGGACGAAACGGTATCACAGAAGTCGATTTTCGTGGTATCGATCCGTGGATTGATACGTTGGCAGACGAAACGGCGGCGGCTCGATTCGACGCCATCGGTAACGAAATCTTAGCGGAGGGTAGTGAAATATACTTGGTTGATCGACGCGTCGAAATATACGTCAAAGAGTGCTTCGGGTGACACAGGCGGTTGTTCCTGTGCTGCTTTGATTAACGATGGAACGAGCCGGGCGCGTCATCCGTTGCCGGCGTTGTCGCTCGCTTCGGAATTCGACTCACCCGAACCGACTCCCGCGAGTTCGGGTTCGGGTTCGCTGACCGAGCCGACAAAATCGAGACGTTTTTCGTTGCCGATTTCTTTCACGCCGACGGTGATCAGGTTCTGACCTTCGAACGCTCCGCGGAGGAGTTCTTCGGAGAGCGGGTCTTCGATAAAGTTCTCGACCGAGCGACGCAGCGGCCGGGCGCCGTAATCGAAATCGCTCCCCTTGCTGATGATGAACTCTTTCGCTTCGTCCGACAGTTCGAGCTTGAGACCCCGGTCCGACAGGCGTTCGCGGACCTTGCCCAGTTCGATCTCGATAATCTGCTTCATGTCTTCCTTCGTCAGCGAGCGGAAGACGACCACTTCGTCGAGACGGCCGAGAAATTCAGGCTTGAATTCCCGCTCGATGGCGTGCATCAGGCGTTCCTTCATACCCAGATAACTCGTGTCGGCATCCTGCTTGCTGAAGCCGAACACGTTCCCCTGATGAATCACCTCGGCACCGGCGTTGGTGGTCATGATGAGCACGACGTTCTTGAAGTCGACCTTGCGGCCGAAACTGTCGGTGAGGTGCCCTTCTTCCATGATCTGCAAGAGCATGTTGAACACGTCGGGGTGGGCCTTTTCAATTTCATCGAGCAGCACGACGGCGTACGGACGCCGGCGAATCTTCTCGGTGAGCTGGCCCCCTTCTTCGTAGCCGACGTATCCCGGAGGAGCCCCGATCAGCCGGCTGACGTTGTGCTTCTCCATGTATTCGCTCATGTCGATCTGAATGAGGGCGTCCTCGTCGCCGAACATGAACTCGGCGAGCGTCTTCGCAAGCAGCGTCTTGCCGACGCCGGTGGGGCCGGCGAACAGGAAGACACCCGTGGGACGCTTGGGATCTTTCAATCCGCTGCGGCTGCGGCGCACGGCTTTGCAGACCTGCTTGATCGCTTCGTCCTGGCTGATGACCCGCTTGTGCAATTCGACTTCCATCTGCAACAGGCGGACTTTGTCTTCACTCGACAGCCGCGTCAGCGGAATGCCGGTCATCTTGGCGACGACTTCGGCGATCACTTCGGCGTCGACGACGCCGTCGGTCTCGCGGGCTTTGTCGCGCCATTCGCGGGTCAGCGATTCTTTTTTCTTCTTGAGCTTGTCGGCCTGATCGCGCAGGCTGGCGGCTTTTTCGAAGTCCTGATTGGCGACCGCTTCTTCCTTCGCCTGATTGAGCCGTTCGATTTCTTCTTCGAGCTCTTTCAGATCGGGCGGGCGGACCATCGACTTGAGGCGGATGCGGGCGCCCGCTTCGTCAATCACGTCGATCGCCTTATCGGGGAGGCAACGGCCGGTGATGTACCGCGTCGAGAGTTCGACGGCGCTCGCGAGAGCGTCGTCGGTGATCTGCACGCGGTGATGCTGTTCGTACCGGTCGCGAAGCCCCTTGAGAATCGCAACCGTTTCGACGGCGCTGGGGGGTTCGACCATCACCGTCTGGAAGCGGCGCTCGAGAGCACCGTCTTTTTCGATGTACTTGCGGTATTCATCGAGCGTCGTCGCGCCGATGCACTGCAACTCGCCGCGGCTGAGCGCGGGCTTGAGCACGTTCGAGGCGTCGATCGCCCCTTCGGCTCCGCCGGCACCCACCAGGGTGTGCAATTCATCGATGAACAAAATCGTGTTCTTGGCGCGGCGGACTTCGTTCATCACCGCTTTAATGCGTTCTTCGAACTGGCCGCGGTATTTCGTGCCGGCGACCATCATGGCGAGGTCGAGCACGACGATGCGTTTGTCGCGGAGCAATTCGGGAACGCTCCCTTCGATGACCATCTGGGCGAAGCCTTCGACGATCGCCGTTTTACCGACGCCCGCTTCACCGAGCAGCACGGGGTTGTTTTTCTGACGCCGGCTGAGAATCTGAATCACGCGTTCGATCTCGTCTTCGCGGCCGATGACGGGATCGAGTTTCCCTTGCCGAGCGAGTTCCGTCAGATCGCGGCCGAAGCTGTCGAGCGCGGGGGTTTTACTCTTGCTCGACTTGGTTCCGGTGGACGTGGCGCGTTCGCCCCCTTCACCGGTTTCGGTGCCGTGACCGAGCAGGTTGAGCACTTCTTCGCGAACGTCTTCGAGTTTCAGGCCGAGGTTCATGAGCACCTGGGCGGCGACCCCTTCCTGTTCGCGGAGCAGTCCGAGCAGCAGATGTTCGGTGCCGACGTAATTGTGGTTGAGGTTGCGGGCCTCCTCCATCGCGTATTCGATGACTTTTTTGGCCCGCGGCGTCTGCGGCAGTTTCCCCATCGTGACCATATCCGGTCCCGACTGCACAATCCGTTCGACTTCCATGCGGATTTTGCGGAGATCGATGTCGAGGTTTTTCAGCACATTGGCTGCGACCCCCGAGCCTTCTTTCACCAGTCCCAACAGGATGTGTTCGGTGCCGATGTATTCGTGATTGAAACGCTGCGCCTCTTGATTGGCGAGCTGCATGACCTTACGGGCTCGATCGGTAAATCGCTCGTACATGCCCTGGTCCCCCTTTGTGTGGTGGTGAATGTGTCTGTCGACTCTCGGTATGACACCGATGTTTGTCGCGTGTTCGTTTGGCTGTTGTTCGGTTGTCGTTTGTTCGGCACCGGCGTCGGGCGGAACATGTTAAGGGTAGTTCATAACTCCTGATTTTGCTGGTGGAATTGTCGAGTTGCCGGCCTTCTCCCGGGGAGGCGGTGTCACGATCCCAATCTTGAGAAGAGCCTTTCAGTTGTGAAGGAAGAGCCTCTCAGTTGTGAAAATAGTCAAAATCGTTGAAATCAGCCGGCCTCTTATACTCTCAACGGTTTTCGTCGTGCGACCGAATTCTAGTGACCGTGCCGGAGTGTGACAAGCTCACACCGATACTCATTCGCGTAACTTATTTCCACCGCTTGACTTGATGTGATGAGATCGAGACGGGGCACCGCCGCGTGAGCCCCGCCGATATGACACCTCTTCCGCGATCGCTTCGCGCCGCCTCGGAACCGGAAGATATGTTCTGGTGTTTATCATAGGGAAGCGTCCTCCGCCCGGTGAAAATGGCCGCTCTTGCCGCCGGTCTTTTCTACCAGCCGGACCGGCCCCAGTTCCATCGCGCGGTCGACCGCTTTGCACATGTCGTAGACCGTCAGTGCGGCGACGCTGACGGCCGTCAAGGCTTCCATCTCGACGCCGGTTCGGCCATGCAATGAAACCTCGGCCTCAATCCGCAAGCGGCGGTCATCGACCGGTTCGATCAGCAGTTTGATTCCTTCGATCGACAGCGGATGACAGAGCGGAATCAAATCGGACGTCCGCTTCGCCCCTTGAATCCCCGCCAGCCGGGCGACTTCGATCACGTCTCCCTTGCTGAATTGGCGATCGAGAATCAATTTCAGCGTTTGGGGAAGCATCGTCACAAACCCTTCCGCGCGGGCCATCCGCGGCGTGACCGCTTTCGCCGTCACGTCGACCATGCGGCTGGCCCCGGATTCATCGAAATGCGAGAGGGACGTCATCGTGGAAAATCCTCATGGCAGGTGTCGCGCGAAGGCGCAAAGGCGCGAAGAAAACATCCTGTAGGCGAATCAATTCTTACCTTTGCGCCTTCGCGCCTTTGCGCGACATTTCAATAGCTCAATTCTAGCATCCGCTCATTCCGATGGTAACTCGTAAAGGGCCGCGAGGATGACTTCCTGTTCCCGCTCGGCGACGAGTAACTTGACATTCGCCGGTGCGGACGTTCGCCAATCTGGGGGAAGATCGGCTCGGCGCGAATAGAGAATCAAAAATTTCGGTCGCGTGTGCGCGGGATCCCACGGTATCAGTTGCACGCCGCGCCGTTTCAGACTGACGATCTGCCGTTCCCAATCGGGAATCTGCAGCGGATGCATGATCGGCCCGATGTAGACTTCGGCCCCCTGCGGAACAGTCTCGGCGACCGCGTCGAAAAACTCGCGCGTCAACCCTTCCCCCCAGTAACTCGTTTCGAGGCCGAGCGCGTTCGCCACGCGCGGCCCTCCCACCAGCACGTTGTAATATCCAAGAAATGTGGGAGCCGACGCGATCAACGCGACACTTTGTGCCGCCAACGCGAACGCAAAAATCATCGTCGCCCGGCGAGAACTCATCCGCAGCCGCAATGCTTCCCAGAGGAACACGCCCCCGCGGCCGATCATCACGCTCCACAGTGGAAAACTGCACAAGAACAGCCGTTCGCCGTCATACACGGCGATGCCGGGGAGCGCGAACATCACGAGAGGCCAGAGCGCCGAGGCGATGACGAGCATCGATCGTTGCCGTATGACGCTCTGCTTCTCATCCGCTCGCCCGGCGTGCCAGCATCCCCACCCCGCGAGCAGATGAAACGCCAGCGGAATCGTCGTGAAGAACATCACGAACGAATAATGCCACGGCACGTTTTTATCGGCGAACCGCTCACCGAAGTACCACGCGTTGAGCGACACGCGCTCCGACGCCCGGCCGAAGTAAGCGGCCAGATGATTCCAGGGATCAATCCACAACCACGGCCAGCCGAGGAAGAACACGATAAACCCCGCGGCTCCCCAGATCGCGAGTGGAACGATTCCTTTGAGCCGCCAGCGCCACAGAGTCCAGATGATGAACGGTATCGGTATCAGCACCGCTTGAATTTTCGTGAGCAGCGCCAGTCCCCACAATGTGCCGGTCCAGAACGCGATTTTGTGAGTCGGAATCGCGACCGTCGCAGGCTCATCTGCCGGTTGCCGCGTCCAGAAATGAATCGTGCCGAGCACGCACGCGAGATACGTGAGATTGAGCCACGATTCGAGTGCCGCCAGATGGGCATGCCCGAACAGCCGCGGCATAAGAACCAGCGAAATCGCCGCGATGACGCCGGCGTTTCGCCCGAACCAGTTCGCGGTCACGCCGCCGACGAGCAGCACGAGCAGTGCGAACGCGAGAGCCGAAGCGGGCCGGGCCGCCGCCGTGGTGAACCGCGAGCCGACGTCGACGGGTGGAAACATCACCCGCACCGTTTCGTGCGAAAGCCCGAGCATCAACCGCCCGAGCGGCGGATGGTCCGGCAGGTAAATCGGATGCCCAAAAATTTCCATCAAACTCGCTGGATGCATCGCTCCCCAGCCATACCCGCGCATCCCCTCGACCAGATACGCCCCCTGCTCGACGTTAAAGACTTCATCAATCGTCAGCCCCGGCCCGGTTCGAGAGCGCGGATAACTTCCCGCCGGGTCGATGGACGAGACGATCGCGAAGAACGCCGCGATGGCAATCACCGCGGGCCAGAGGAGGTTTCGGACGTGGAGTGAGGGGAACGGGTTCATTGATACAATGTACGTTGCGAGAGGGGGGAATGCGAGTTGGGGGGAGTTACGGTTCCCACGCGAAAAAGCAGTGGAAATTCATTCCCATGCCTAAAGTATTTTGATATGAATGAACGAGCGTTTGAGTCGCCTGTTCGCGATTGATGAGTTTTGCGATTCGCTCAGGCCGTGACGAATGGTACAATTTCTGGAGCAGGAATGCCGCTGTTCTACCGATCGATGCGAAAAGACGCCGATGGATTGCCGCAAACGGGAACGTCGTCTAACCAGCTTGGGGTACGGATCCCGCCGAACGAGTATGCGGATGTTGTCGTGGATCAGGAGGGCTGTGTGGCGCTGAATCGGAATGGCATGTCGGTTGTATCGCATTGGCGATACCTGAAACCCCACCAGGTTCCGACACGATTTATGGAATCGTTTTATTTGGCGACGGGGGATGCACCGACCGGTCGTGACTTCCTATCGATTTTTCGATACGGCTCTGGGGAATTTACATCGGGTCCAATAAGCGGCAAGCTTTTCTTGGACATACCACGTCTCGGTACAGATCACGGTCACATAACGCCGATTCATCGCGAGAAAGTTGAAATTTATCTTGAGAGTTTGGCTTCTACTCGGCCAGACTGGATTGAGGAAGACCTTCAATAATGTTGCGTCCAGCATTCTTTAAGAATCCGGAATACTGTGAATACGTGCGACTTCTCGTCCGTCTACACGACCTGATCATCCAAAAAAAGGACGAAAGTGAAGAAGGTGACCGCCTTCGCGACGAGATGGATCTTTGCAGTAAGGATTTCACAGACGAGGAGGTCGTCAGCCTTAACGGCATTTCAGGCGACATTTACTTCCTGTCATTGCCGAGCATCGAGCCAACGCAACTCAGTGACGATGCCCGCAAAGAATTAGTTCTTGCGAAAAGCCTTCAACGCTCTGGTGACTATATTTCCGCTCTCGCAATTCTCCGAAAGTTCCGGTTTTCGGTCGCTTCGCCCATCCTAGCTCGATTGCGGGGTACCATCTTCTCGGAGGCGGGTTTACATGACGTTGCATGGCGGTTCTATAAATTCGCGGCAGAACGTGAACCAGAGAACGATTCGCATGTTTTCGTGGAGCTGGATGCGCTTCATAACTTCGATCCTGCAAACGCCGATGAACGTGCAAAAGAGATTCTTTGCAAACCTGAGAGTTACGCCCCGATGATCCTCTTAAAAGCGATAGAAATACGAATAGATTCGAGTCGAAATGATGACCCAAAGACGAGAGGCGATGTTAATCGAAAGTTGCTACCGCTTATCGAGCGAGTCATTTCTGATTTTGAAGCCGAAGGTAGTACGAAGTACTCACCCGATTTGCTCCCAATGGCTTATTCACTATGCGGTTTTTGTTTTCAGGACGAAGAAATGTTCCCCGAAGCACGTCGATGTTTCGATCAGGCGTTGATGTTGGACAAGTACAATGCTGAATTATTCACGGCACGCGGGATGTTGCTTTACGGTCGCGACACCGACACGGCGGTTGATGATTTCAAGAAAGCCATTGCAATTGAATCGTCAACGGAATGGCCATTTTTTTTTCTTGCCCATCATTTCCTTCTGCAAAACAGATTCGATGTCTGCCTCCAACTCTGTCGTGAAGTGCTAAAGTTTCCCACCACAGACAAAGTTCGCGCCCATTGTTACGAGTGGATGGCGATTAGCGAAGCAATGCTCCGATCGTCGCCGGTTAACGTTCGAACCTATTTCGACCGTGCTCTGCAATTATCCCCACATAGCGAAAGGCTCCAGCGGAATCGCCAGGCGTATGACACTCTCATTAAAGAATCCAACATCGAAGAAATTCACTGGGAGAAAGATGAAGAAGCGGAACTACGCGAGTTCGGACGACCGCAGTTCCGACCGCAGTTCCGACCCTTCTATCTTGCTGCCTGACGCGAGACCCAAAGGTGAGATGAACCTTCTCCCATGCCCAACATCCCGTACACCTGGCGGCTGCTTGCTCTCTTCACCGTCGTTGTGTTGTTCCTCGCACTCGACCTGCGAAACCCGCCGGGTCAGAGACATCGCTGGCGCGAGTATCTGTTTCTGCTCGGCTGCGGAGCCATCACGGCGTTGTTCGGCATGAGTGTTGATGCCGTCACGTCGCGGATTTCTCCCGAGTATTTCATCATCGGCAAGGGGATCGCCGAGGGTGACGGGTTTGCCCTCCGCGTCGCCGAGCTGGGTGCCCAGGCGGGATTCGCCGGCGGGATCATCGGCGGCGGCGTGTTGCTGCTCGTCAATCATCAACCGGCGAAAGCACTCGGGCTTTTTCAAGTGATCGCCTGGCCGATTCTGTTCGCCGCCGTGTGTGGAACGCTCGCCGGTGGCGTCCTTGCAGTCTCTCCGTTTTACACGCTGCCGCTGGCAAGCGAACTGCTGGATTCCCCCGAGGCACATCACATGACGGTCGTCTGGTTCGTGCATCTCGGCATCTACATCGGCGGGACGATCGGGCTCATCATCGCTGCGCGGCGGGTGCGGAAATGATTCGGCGCGTGCGACTGAATGATTCGGCGCGTGCAACTGTAAGTCGAAAGACGGTTGGCGAAGCGGGAGCTTCGAAGACTTGCGTTCCCAAGCGGAGCTTGGGAACGAGGGGGAAAAATGACGAATCACCGCCCTAAGCTCGAATCGGCCTGACATATCACAAGAGAGATTTCCATGAAACTTAAAATCGTCCTGGAGCCGAGTGACGAGGGGGGATACACCGTCACAGTGCCGGTGCTGCCGGGGTGCATCAGCGAGGGAGAGACGCGCGAAGAAGCCTTGGCGAATATTCGCGAGGCGATCGAGATTTATCTCGAAGCCGTCGATGACGATGCGTCCTTCAGCCCGAATGCCGAACTCCTCGAAATCGCCGTATGAGCAAAGTTCCCAGCTTGAACTATGACGAAGTCATCCGCGCGCTGCAGCGGGATGGCTGGGTCGTCGTCAGACAACGCGGCAGCCACGTTCGGCTTCAGAAGCGCACGACAGCCGAAACTTTAAAAATCACCGTGCCGGCTCATCGGCCGGTCAAACGGTCCACGCTGTCGCATATCCTCAAGAGTGCACGACTATCGGTTGAAGAATTTCAGCGGTTGTTGTGATTGATCAAGAAACGCTCCGCTGCGGAAACCCTCCGCGTCGCGGCTATTGAGCCTCAGGTTAATCATGTCACAATTCTCAATTGACGAAACGGTTTTTCTCTTCCGGCCCAAAGGGCCAGCAGTTCCTATAGCCAGGGGCGCGAGCCCACGGAATCGGGGCGCTCTATCTAGGTGTTCCGCGAATGCGGCGATAGCGAAGTCGGTTGCTGCGGCCAGTGTGATTTTATGTGGATTTTTCGATTGCTTGGCATAGCCCTTCTCAAAAAACCTCCCCCTCAAAGAG
>JBBECD010000035.1:0-43701 GCA_040881995.1 Planctomycetaceae bacterium | reverse complement strand
GCATAAATTCACAAGCCCTCTTTCTCAAAACTTTCTCGTAAAGTGCAGCCTTTGGGAGAGGGTGAAAGAATAGAGCAGAACCGTCATGGCAGAATTTGAACGAGTTGCGAGTTTAAGCGATCTCCCCGCCGAGGGGCGATTATCCGTCTTCATCGACGACGAACCGGCGCTCTTGATTCGTCTCGGCGATACGATTTACGGCATCGAAGACGTCTGCACGCACGACGGTCAGCCGCTCACGGAGGGACCGATCATTGAGGGACAGATTGTCTGCCCGCGTCATGGGGCGCGATTCGATCTGAAGACCGGCCAGGCGACCTGCATGCCCGCCACGCAGCCGATCGCGACCTTCGCCGTCGAAATTCGCGACGGCGAGATTTATGCGCGACGCCGTTCGGCCAACGAGACGTTTACCGAGGCGAACGTCGGCGGTGCGACAGCGTCACCGACGGCGACACCGACTGCCAATGCCGACGCAGGCGAAAACGGTCCCGGCGATTCCGAGCGTTACGGTGAAAAAATCGACGACGCGAAGTTGATCGAGGCGCTGCAGCAGGTGATCGATCCCGAGTTGATGATTAATATCGTCGATCTCGGTTTGATCTACGAAGTCAGTCAGGAAGCGAACAAGGTGAACGTGCTGATGACGCTGACGAGTCCCGCGTGTCCCGCCGGTCCGCAGATCGTGCAGCAGGCGAAGATGGCCCTCGAGAAATTGAAAGACGTCGACGAAGCGGAGATTCGCTTGACGCTTTCCCCGCCGTGGACTCCCGCGCGCATGACCGACGCTGCCCGCGACCAGCTCGGAATTTTTTAGAGTTCCCGCTTTAGAGACTCTAACACAACCGGTTGTGCTTGTTAAAAATGGCTCACATTCCAGGGACAACGGTGACGCACAGAGGTTGCGTTAGGATTATTTAGCCGGCTCGAAATTCTGAAGACGTGTGCGCGAGGAAACAGGCCCGGTCTTTACTTCGACAAAAACGTTGTCGAACGCGCGACATCAATTCTGTCAACCGAATTCGCCAGAAAATTTCGCTGCAAAATTTTCTTCGCCGCGATAATTTTCTCTTCTGAATTCTGCATCGGATGCCATTGCGTTTTGATCGAAGCGAACGCATACTGAAAACCGTGTTGAACGTCGATCATCGATCGTCGTTCAACGTCGGCTCCGGCGGCAATCATCATCGGCGTCACGACGGTCAAGGGACGCGACACGTGTCTTAACCGTCCCTTGACGTCCGATTAAAATTGTTTCGGAGCCGGTCCGGCCGATCGCCAAAGAGTCTCATTCGGGCCGCTCGATTGGCAATCGGCAGTCACACCATTTCTTATCCTCTCTCACAACGCAGGAGAAAAATGATGAAATTCGAGCCAGCCTGTCGCGATTGTCAAGCAGAGGAAAATCATCATGCCGCAGAGACCAGCCGATTGAATCGCCGCCGCTTCGTGCAGACCGTCGGAGCCGCGGCCGTCGCCGCATCGCTGCCGCGCGTGCTCTCCGCCGGCGAAAAAGAGACTGAGGACGCCAAGTCGCCCGAGAATCTCGTCGAAAAATTGTATCATTCGCTGTCGGAGACGCAGCGCAAGTCGATCGCCTTTCCGTGGGATTACACCGACGAACGGGGATTGCTCCGCATGCACGTCAGCAATAACTGGCATATCACCGAACCGAAAGTCAATTCCGATTTTTTCACCGCCGACCAGCGCGACATCATCGAAGCGCTGTTCTTCGGGCTGTATCAACCCGATTGGCATGCGAACCTTAGAAAGCAGTTGCAGGACGACGCCGGGGGCTACGGCAAGCAGCAGTCGATCGCCCTCTTCGGCGAGCCGGGCAAAGACAAGTTCGAATTCGTGATGACCGGCCGGCATTTGACGATTCGCTGCGACGGCAACAGCACCGAACATACGGCGTTCGGCGGCCCGATTTTTTACGGCCACGCGGCGCAGGGATTCAACGAAGCCGCCGATCATCCCGGCAACGTCTATTGGGAGCAGGCGCTGAAGGCCAACGCGCTCTATCAGATGCTCGACGGCAAGCAGCGCGACGCCGCCCTTATTGAAGTGCAGCCGGACGAATCGGACGTCGGTTTCCGCGCGGAAGGAAAACAGCCTCCGGGAATCGCGGTGACCGAACTGTCGTCCGACCAGAAAGAACATCTGCAAAAGGTGCTCGATTCGTTACTGGCGCCGTACCGTACCAGCGATCAGGAGGAAGCGCTGGCGTGCTTGCAGACTCAGGGAGGTCTCGATCGCTGCGCCCTCTCCTTCTACAAAGAAGGCGACACCGGCAACGACGGCGTGTGGGACGTGTGGCGTCTCGAAGGCCCGTCGTTCGTCTGGCATTTCCGCGGCAGCCCGCACGTCCACGTCTGGGTCAATATCGCCGACAGCCGAGACGTCAAGATCAGCACCGCCGGCTGAGACGCCGTGTGCCGCGGCGGTCCGGCGTTTCTGTCGAAATGCCACGTCCATGAGATCATTTGGACTTGTCGTCTCGACGGTGAGATGGTATCTCCCCTTCTCATTGTTTCGTACCGCCCCGTCAGTTAAAAAAATCCTGACGCAGCCTTTGTGCGGCACGATTTCCGATCCGAAGATTTCACATCAATTGACATCAAGACTTCCGGCCCGATTTCAATTCAGGGCCGTTATACACGAGTTTCCGGCGAACGTGGCCATGCAAAACTCGGCGTGACGGCGAATCGTTGGCGGGATAAAGACGAAAACACAAGTAGGCGGCCATCTTTAGAAATCCTAACATAACCTCTGTGCCTCGCGATTTATTGCAAACATTCAGACGCTTTTGAGAAGCACAACCGGTTATTTTAGAGTCTTTTAAAATCAAATCGCCTCCACCAACGTGGTGTCGCCATGTTAAACAAACTTATGTGCGGAAACCGGAGCGGCTGGGGCCGAGTCGTAGAGTCCCCAGCGTTCCGCGCAATCACTGCGGGGGGTCGAAGCGACCGGCCCAGCCACCCGCCATAAGATCACATCTGCGTAAGATACTCCACCAGCGATCCGTCATTTGACGGTATGAAAGATACGTCATGACACTGTTCGACCGATTGTCAGAACGTGCAGGAAGGAGCCGTTCGTGAGCCAACACGCTCTTTCATCTCGAATCGTTCCTATTCCCCCCATTCACGACGAAAAACGCTTCGCCGCACTCGGCCCGCTGCAACGGTCGCTTCCGGCGACCTGCCGCTGGTCGCTGCATCAGATCAGCACGTACCGCTGGTCGCTGATAGAAGACATCGAACGCTACCGCGCCGCCGGCATCCCGGCGATCGGTTTGTGGCACCGCAAGATCCAGGAGGCGGGCGAAGAACAAGCCGTCGACGCAATCGCGGAAAGCGGACTGGGAGTCTCGAGTCTTTCCTGGCTCGGCGGATTCACCGGCACGGAGGGGATGTCGCATCAAGAGGCCGTCGATGAAGCGATCGCAGCGATTCAAATCGCCGGCCGTCTCGGCGCCCGCTCGGTCGTCGTGGTGAGCGGCGCCCGCGGCCGACATATTACGAGTCATGCGCAGCGTTGCGTTCGCACGGCGTTAATCGAATTGGGAGACGCCGCCGCCGAAGCGGGATTGAACGTCTTGCTGCAGCCCGAATCGCGTGCGTTATGTCGTCCCTGGTCGATCTTCGGTAACTGGGAAGCGGCGCTCGAGCTTGTCGCCGAATGCCGTCATCCGCACGTGAAGCTCGCCGTCGATCTCGATCGCCTGCTGCCCGGCAATATGCCGCAACCGCGGCTGAACGAAGTCGTCCCCTTTCTGGGACAGGTGCAGATTCCTCATGCCGAACCGCTTCCGCACTTCGGTTCGCGAATTTTGCGGCCGCCCGCCGGCAGTCCGCCGCTGGCGGGACGAGACGGGCTTTCAGCCCAATCGAGCGCGGGGGTGTCGCGCACCGCGGCTGCGAGCCTGGCGGCGGCGCCCTCCGACCGCGTGCTTGCCCTGCAGCTCGCCGGTTTTTCCGGATACGTCGAAATCGAATTCTGGTCGGAAACAATCTGGCAATCGGCATACGAAAGCTGGCTCCCCGCACTCTCCCAACGGTGGAACGTGAAACCAATTTGCGCGAACTGATGAACACAAAGTCTGCTCGGCGGGCTGGTTTATCGAAGTCAATTTGATAGACTGTCATTGGGTCGAATTGAGTAACGTTCCTCTTCCGCGAACAACGAAGTCCTCGACGAATTCATTCCCTGAAAACTGGTCTCAACATCCGCGGCGCGACCGAGCCGGCCCTCGCTCTTTTGCGAGACCGCCCATGTCCGCCGGGTGATGATACCGCGTGTAGGCATTCATCCGTCGAATACGAGCTGGTGCTCGAGTCGCCGAATCATTCCCGTTTATCGATCATCAGAATTCATAACCGCGCCGGCGGCCACGTGGACGAATCCCCTGAAAATGCGGAGTCGCCACGAATCGTGGTTGGTCCTTTGCCGCCGACCGGCTTCATACCTGACAAGAGAACGCGCTGCCACGCGCGGGCGATTCGTTCGTCGGCATTACATCGTGCCGGCATCGAAACTCCGCGTGGGGTGCCCGCGCCGGATCGAAAGTTCGTTGATGTTGATAAAGACCGTTGGATACCCGAATGATTCGCTTACGCTTTGATGTTGAGCCCCAGGGTGGTGAAAACATGTCGCACGAATGGATGACGCTCGAAGAGCTCGCCCGCCAATTGGGGCGCGACCGCCGCGAAATCGAACGACTGGTGCAGCGCGGCCGCCTCCCCGGCCACAAGGTGAGCGGCGACTGGCAGTTTCATACCGCAGAGATTACGCACTGGCTCGAACAGGAGATGCGCGAATACACCGACCGCGAGCTCGCCGCGGTCGAAGCGTCTCAATTGTCGTCCGAACCGTCGGACGAACCGTCGAGCTCGCCGATTTCAGAAATACTGCATCCGGAAACCGTGCAGGTTCCGCTCGAAGCCCGCACCAAGCGCTCGGTGATGGAGAGCCTGATCGAAATCGCAGGCCGGACGTGGCAGGTGTGGCAGCCGGCGACCGTCTTGAAGGCGGTCCGCGAGCGCGAAGAGGTGATGTCGACCGCCTTCGAAAACGGCGTCGCCATCCCCCACCCGCGAAACCCCGTCTCGGGCGCGCTGGGTGAATCGATTCTCGCATACGGACGCACGCTCTCCGGCATTCCGTACGGCGGACCAGGCCGCTCGCTCACCGACATTTTTTTTCTGGTGCTCTGCAAGGATTCGAAGACTCACTTGCTGACGCTGGCCCGGCTGGGACGGCTCATCCAGTTGCCTGAATTTCTCGACGACCTGCGGAACGCACCCGACAGCGCAAGCAGTTACCGCGTCATCATCGACGCCGACGCGGCACTCTCGTGATACGCCACTCCCCCGTTTCCCTATTTTCGAATCGCGACCCGCTCAGTTCCCGCTCGCCTGTTCGGCGAGGTCTTTGGCGCGCTGCGCGTTAACTAGTTCCTCGATTTCGAGCGTCCGTTCGATCAAATCGGCTTCGAGGCTGTCTTGCGCAAAGGTGGTTTCGCGCTCGCCGTGAAGTTCTGGTTCGAAATCGACGTCGTCGAGAAGTTCCGCCGTCCGAGAAGTCGATGGATGCGTCTGATTCCGCTCGGCCGCGGCCCGCAACCGGGCGAGTTCGCGGCGATCGATCAGGATGTTCTGATTTTCTCCCGATCGGCCATGTGCCGGTTCGGCTTCGCCATCCGCCGGCCCTCCCTGCAGATGTTCCATACGATCGCGGACGCGATTGACGGCATCGGCGACGTCGTTGAGGTAATCGCCGGTGCGCAGACGGATCGGGTTCAATTCGACCCCCGCCGCCAATTGCTGCAGCGCGACGCGGATGCGGTACAACGGTCCGACGATTCGATGCGAAAACCACAGGGCATCGAACAAGATGACCGGCAGCACGAACAGCGCGCAACAGACGAACCCGGCGTGTTCCGACAGGAACTGGCCGTAAACCACGGTGATGGGCAATGCATCCTCACCGACCAATACCGCCTCGCGATTCTGAAAAACGCCGTAGATAAAGGTGGCGTGCAACAGCAGGAAATGGTACAGCACCCAATAGATGCTGATGTAAGTCAGAATCCGCCCCTGGATCAGGCCGTTGACCCAAACCCGTTTGCGTATGAAGCCGTTGTGGTAAGCCATCTCGCGAACCTGCCTTTCAAGAATAACGACATGATCGTCTTGCCTAACGACCACTTTCAAAACTTAGGTTGTCCGGCGTGGCACTCGGCCGCGGCGCTGCGATTTCCGTCCAGTCGGGCCGCCCCCGCGACCGACTTTAACGGTTGTCGCGGCCAGACGGCTGTCCGCCCGTGAGCGACGGGAGCGAACCGCCGAAATCGACGGCCGTCGTTGTCCGTTCCCCGAGGCTGTTCTCGGCACAATTGTCCATTCCCATCGCCGCGGCCGCCGTTAGAATGACTTTCGTAACCGCGGTCGATGAAGGTGTGTCGATGCCTGTTGGCTCCGGGACCGGGCCTTGCCGAAATCGCCGGAACGGCAGCCGACGGTTTCAATCCGTGCCGCTGACCTGTACGATGTGTTTCAGCGGAGAAAATTCGCTGAACTACCCGCCATTTTCGTCGTTAGCTCCCGTTGTGTTGGGATCATTCATGTCGACCGAGACCCGCATCACGCCTCCGCCATCTGCCGCCGACGAAACCGGCTGCGGTCTGTCGTGTTTCGGGTCCGGAGCGATGCCAGCCGATGCGCGGGATTCGCATGCGGAACACACGGCGGGGAACTGCACGGCGAACTCTACCGAGGCCGTCGAGCCCTGCCCTTCCCCGATGTCGTGGGTCGACGTGGTGCAGCGTCTGCGAACCGACTCCGCACCGTGGGAGATTTCGTGCGGAAGCTATTCCATCGCGGGCCGAACCATCGGGACCGGCAAACCGCTCTACTTCCTCGGCGGGGCGACGGGCGACAGCGATCTGTTCGCCTTGACGGCGTGGCTGCTGAAAGACGAGTTCCGCTGCGTGTTGTACGACTATCCCGATCACTCCGCGCGGAACCACAAAGGCCGGCCGCTGACGATCGACGATTACGCGGACGACCTGCTCGCCGTCATCGAAGATCAGCACGACGAACAGATCGTGGCGTACGCGGTGTCGCTGGGAGTCCCGGTGCTATTAACGGCGATGCAGCGACATCCGGAGCGCATTGGCCGCGCCATCGTGCAGGGGGGACGAATCCGTTTGCCGTTAACCGGTCTGGAACGTTTGATGCTCCGGTGCGGCCGCCTGCTCCCGGGAAAGTTGCGGCATCTGCCGGGACGTGAGACGATCTGGAAGCAGAATCATCGGGCGTGGTTTCCGCCGTTCGATTTTTCTCGGTGGAACTTTTTCGCCGACGTCACGGGCGACGTCGCACTCAAGACGCTGGCGCATCGCCTCTCGCTGATGCATCAGACCGATTTAAGACACGTGGCCGGGCAACTCTCGCAACCGGTGTTGATCATCGGCACCGAAGGAGAAGGGCCGCGGCTGGCGGCACAACGGCAGGCGCTGGAACAGGCTCTGCCGTTCTCCCGGACCGAACTGCTCGACACGACGGGGCTCGTCCCCTTCTTGACGCATCCTCACCGGCTGAAGAAGATGATGCGGCCGTTTTTAACCTGTGAAGAGTTGCTGATGAGCATTGCGCACTCTTCACGCGCCGAAAAAAACAATCCTCACTGAGCGACAGACCGAAAAAGATTCGATGACGACTCAAACCAAAGAACTTCCAGAGCCTCTCGACGTCATCGCCGTCGGCGCCCATCCCGACGACGTGGAGATTGCTTGTGGCGGGACGCTGGCTCAGCTCGTTCGTCAGGGTTATCGGGTTGGGATCGTCGACCTCACCGACGGCGAACCGACCCCCGGCTCGGCAGGGCCGCACGTCCGTCTCGAAGAAGCCCGGCAGTCCGCGAAGATTCTCGGCGTCCAGATGCGACAAACGCTGGAACTGACGAATCGCCGGCTGTTCGACGATTTCGAATCGCGCGTAGCGCTCGCCACAGTCTTTCGGCGTTACCGGCCGCGGATCGTGATGGGCATCGCCGATAAGACGCCGCTGGCCTCGCCCGATCATTGGCAGGCGATGCAGATCACCGATGCCGCGGTGTTTTATTCGCGGCTGACGAAATGGGACGACCAGTTCGATGGCTGTCCGCCGCATATCATTTCGAAGCAGATCTGGTATCCGCTGGGGATTTCGAACTTGAAATTACCGGCGGGGGGCCATCATTTTATCATGGATATTTCCCAGACGTTCGCGATAAAATTACAGTCGGTGCGGGCCTATCTGACGCAGTTTCCTCCCGCCAAAGAACACGTCTTCGGATTGCTCGAAAGCCAGAATCGTTTTTACGGAGCAGCCGCCGGATTCGAGACGGGGGAACTGCTTATCTCCAACAACCCGCTGGGGGTGATCGACCTCGTCCAGACGCTTTTACCGTTTGAAACCAAAAATCCCTTCGTCGCCACAGGATCGAATTGAGATGGTGCAGTTGAACTGGGGCCTGAAAAGCATCACCGGCAATTTTCGTGAAAATAACGAAGATAGCTGTACCGTTCACGGCGCCGGCCGCATGTTTATCGTCGCCGACGGCATGGGAGGACAAAACGCCGGCGAAAAGGCGAGCGCCATGGCGGTGGAATTGTTCCCCAAGCGATTGGAACAAAAACTCTCCCAAGCCTCCCCCGTCACCGGCGACGTCATTCTCAAATCGATCGACGAGGCCGTCAGTCACGCCAATACCGAAATCATGGCGCTGGGCGAAGTCGATTCCGACACCCGCAGCATGGGAACGACGATCGCATTTATCGTCCATTACGGCGAGACGTTGTACGTCGGCGGCGTCGGAGACAGCCGGGTGTACATGCTGCGCAACGGCAATTTCATGCAATTGACGACCGACCATTCGCTCACTCAGGCCCTGATCGACGCGGGGACGCTGACCCCCGAGGAGGCGGTCGGCCACCGTTACCGTAACGTGCTGTACCGTTACCTCGGAACCAAAGAAGGGGGGACCGGCGTGCAAACCCGCCAGATTCAACCCCAGGCAGGCGACCGGTTCCTCATCTGCTCCGACGGCGTCCTCGACGGCTCGAACGACGACGACCTCGCCGACATTCTGCGGCAGTACGACGATCCGCAGGAAGCCGCCGACGTGATCGTCGACGGCGCCCTGTCCGGCGGCTCGAAGGACAACATCACGTGCATCGTGGTGCACTGCGGTTGAAGAGAAGGATGAGGGATGAAGGATGAGGGATGAGTCAGAAGAGGGCCGTCCACGAACTTCACGTCACTCATTGCTCGTTTTTTCAGGCGCGAAAGCGGTGCCGGCGCTTTGCGTGCGACGCACTAAACTCCCTCATCCCTCATCCTTCATCCCTCATCCCTCATCCCTCCTTTCCTCCCCCTTGACAAACGACCACTCGCACGGGAACAATCTCTCTATACGAGCATTCCCTTCAAACGGTAAAATTCATAAAGTTGAAATAAAATACTCAACTTTCGGCCGACCGGGTATAAAATAACTAAAGCGACAGGCGTGCGGGATTCCCTTGGGGTGTAGACTTGGGAAGTACCGACGCCGTTACAGTCGCCACACCGACCTCACTCCATTCCCATGACCCGATGGTTTCCCGTCGGATCATCCGCGACGCGTTTCTTTCTCATGGAGCATTCAATGCGCAAATTCAATTCTTCCCGGTCGTGGACCGCGACGCGTCTGTTGGCGCTCGCCTGTTCGGCAATTCTCGTCGGCACCGCGGCGGCTCCGTCGTTCGGTCAGGAGAACACTCCCCAGCCATCCAAATTCGACGCCGCTATCAAAGAGCTTAAAAAGGTCGAAGATAAAGGCGACATGTTGTGGAAGATGTACCACGACGACCAGAAACTGCTCGTCGATCTCCCTTCCGCGCATCTCGGCAAAAACTTCATCGTGCTCACGTCGATCGCGCGCGGCATCAGCAGCGGCGACGTGCTCGGCGGCATGAGCTGGGGCTTCGGCGACGACGTGATCTGGTCGTTCAACAAAGTCGGCGAAAAGATTCATGTCGTCCGCCGCAACGTCCGCTTCAAGGCCGATCCGGGAACTCCCGAATCGAACGCCGTCAAGCTCGCTTACAGCGACAGCGTGCTCTACGCGCTTCCCATTATCACTCCGACGCCGGGTGGACAGTTGGTCGACATGTCGTCGATCTTCATGAGCGACGATCAGCAAATCGGCCGCAGCATCGGCCCGGGCTTCCGTTTCATGAACGACCGGTCCACCTGGATGACATTGAAGAGTTATCCGCATAACGTCGAAATTCAGGTCGCGGCCATCTATTCGGGAACCGGCTCGCTCGATACCGTTTCCGATCCGCGGGGCGTGCAGGTCAACGTGCATTACAGCATCAGCATGCTTCCCGAAAATACTTACAAGTCGCGGATGGCCGACGACCGCGTCGGTTACTTCTTGACGGTGCTGAAGAATTTCTCGAATAACGACGACGACGAGCACTTCGTCCGCTACCTCAATCGCTGGAACCTGCAAAAGGCCGATCCGAAGGCGAAGCTTTCTCCGCCGAAAGAACCGATCATTTTCTATCTCGAGAAAACCGTGCCGATTCATTTGCGGCCGGTCGTCCGCGAAGGGATCGAAGAATGGAACAAGGCGTACGAAAAGATCGGTTTCGCCAATGCGATCGAAGTCCGCCAGCAGCGCGACGACGACGATTGGGATCCGGAGGACATTCGTTATAACACGTTCCGCTGGATCACTGCCGAAGCCGGTTTTGCGATGGGTCCGTCGCGCGTCAACCCGATGACGGGGCAGATTCTCGACGCCGACATCATTTTCGACGCCAGTTTTTTGCGGTTCTGGAAGACGGAATACGAAACGTACAAACCGCAGTCGTTCGAGCAGATGTTGTATCTCACTCCACCGGCCAATAGCGCGGACCGCGTCGACGACGGTCATGCTCATGGCGATCATTCGTCGCACAACTGCCTGTTGAGCCGCGGCATGCAGAATCAACTCGGCTACGCCGGAATGGTCCTGCTCGGCCGGAATGAATTGGGAACCGACGGCGGCCTTCCCGAGGATCTGATCCAACAGGGACTCAAGGAAGTGGTGATGCACGAAGTCGGCCATACGCTGGGACTGCGTCACAACTTCAAGGCGAGCGCCTGGAAGGGGATGCAGGGGATCGACGACCCCGTGGCCGGACCTTCGGAAGGAACCGTGGCCAGCGTGATGGATTACTCCCCCGCGAACATCGTTCCCAAAGGAGCGACACAGGGTCTGTATTACTCGCAGACGATCGGCCCGTACGATTACTGGGCGATCGAATACGGTTACAAACCGGCCGAGGGTGATGAAAGCAAAGAGCTGAAGGCGATCGCCGCGCGTTCGGCCGAACCGGGACTCGATTATGCGACCGATGAAGATACGCGAAGCTCCGATTCCGATCCGTATTCGAACCGGTTCGACCTCGGCAGCGATCCGCTGCAGTATGCCACGCGGCAGATTCAGGTCTCGCAGGATCTGCTCCCGCTGGTCGTCGATCGCGCCGTGAAAGACGGGGACGGTTATCAGCGAGCGCGACAGGCGTTCGGTCTGTTGAGCCGCGAATACTGGCATTCGGTGGCGCTCGCCGCGCGGTTTCCGGGGGGCGTGCACATTCACCGCGATCATAAGGGTGATCCGAACGGGCGCGTTCCATTCAAAGTCGTCGATGCCGCCAAACAGCGCGAAGCGATGGACCTGCTGGCGAAGTATGCGTTCGCGGCGCCGAGTTACGATCCCCAGATGCTCAATCAACTGGCGGCGACGCGCTGGAGTCACTGGGGCGTGAACGAACCGTCGCGGCTCGATTATCCGATTCACGATTCGATCAGTTCGGCTCAATTACAGATTGTCAGCCGGCTGCTCAGCCCGCTGACGTTGGAACGTCTGCAGGACAACGAACTGAAAGTCGCTGCGGACGCCGACGTGTACACTCTCGCCGAGCATCTGCGTCGCATTTCGGATTCGATTTTCAGCGAATGGACGGCACCGGAACAGCCGATCAAATCATCGGCCCGGTCGCCGTACATCAACAGCCATCGCCGCATCTTGCAGCGAATGACGATGCAGAAGATGAACGATCTGCTGGTGCAGGGTCAGGGCGTACCGGAAGACGCCCGGACGTTGACGCGGATGCATCTGCAACAACTCGAACAGAAGGCGACCGCGGTGCTCGATAAGCCGGAATCGGAACTCGACGACTACACCAAAGCCCATCTGCTCGATTCCCGCGAACGGATCCGTAAAGCACTGGAAGCCGATCTCGTCGTTCCCGCCGGCGGCGGATTTGGCGGCGGCATCATTCGGTTGTTTGGTGCGGAACAAAAATAGCTTCTTTTGAATCCCCATTCCCGCAGGTCAGGCCACAAACCTGGCTTGCGGGAATTTTTTTGTACTGGCCGGACGCGCCGATTTTCTGTTAGTGTGACGGAACGATTGCCCGAAGCGTAAGTTTTGAAGTTGCTATTTCCACCCTCTCCCCGTCTTTCATACGAAAGACGGGGAGAGGGTGGCCGCAAAGCGGCCGGGTGAGGGCGCCTTCATCCCTTTTTTCAAAGGCACCCTCATCCGGCCTGCGGCCACCTTCTCCCAGAGGGAGAAGGATATCGACCGTGTGGCATTTCTCTTTTCAAGTCCCCTAATACGAAGTTTCTGAAAACGCGTGCGACGATTCCCCTGGAGCCCTGTTCTGGCGCTGCTGTTCACCGTCATTCTTTTCCGGGGATGGACGGCGCTGCCTCTTGGTATCGCCGGTGAATGGACTTGGGAACGCATTCTCTGGAACGATCAAAACCGCGCCGAGGCGCTGTGGGGCATTTGTCTGGCGCTCATCGCCGGCGCCCTCTACGTAGGCTTCGCTTTCTGGGGAACGGAGTATTTCCCGTCAAGCGACGCCTTGCACGGAACGAAGCAGCGCCGAGTTCGTGCCGGTCTCTGGCTGTGCGGCTTATGGATCATCGCAAACGGTTGGGTGCTCGCACTGCAACAATCGCCGCCCGAGCCATACAATCTGACGAAAGCGGCGTGGGTCACGTATTACCCGTCGACGTCGGGATATTATTTCCACGCTCGCTATCGCATCGCCGAACCGTCGTCGTTTCTGGCGGAATACGAAGCATGGATGCGCGAAGGAGACGTATTACACGTCGGCACCCATCCCCCCGGATTGTATCTGCTGAATTTTGCGGTTCTCCGGCTCTGCGAACGCTCGCCTGTCTTAACCGACGCGCTTATCGCGAGCACTCCGGGCGAAATTGAGCGCGGGCTCGACGACGTCAACCGCCATCTCCGCGCGTCGCCGCGGGAACTGCGGCCGAGCGACCGTGCCGCGTTGTGGGGCATGATCTTATTCACCCAGGCCGTTGCGCTCGCGGCTGTTTTTCCGCTGTACGGGCTGGTGAGATATCACTTCTCCAGCCAAACGGCGTGGCAGGCGGCGACGCTGTGGCCGTTGATCCCCGCCCTCAACGTGTTCCTGCCCAAGTCGGATACGCTGTATCCGTTCGTGACGCTGTTGCTCATCTGGTGTGCGTTGCAAGCGGTCCGGCGTAATTCATGGCTGTGGGGCTGTTGTGCCGGTTTCGTCTTATGGACGGGGTTGACGATGTCATTAGCGCTCCTCCCCGGCTTCGTTTTGACGACGCTGCTCATCGCCTGGGAAGTGTTGCTCGCGTATCGTAGCGGGCCGAATCGGGCACATGAACCAGCGGCGACGATGCCTGACGCGAAACGGCGAATCGCTCTGCTCGCGGCGATGGGAGCGACGTTCGTATTTCTCGTGACCGCCGTCTGGTGGCTCGCCGACTTGAACTTGTGGAACTGCTGGCGGCTGAATCTGCAGAATCACGCCGGATTTTACGCGCACTATTCGCGGACGTACTGGAAATGGCTGCTGGTCAATCCGCTCGAATCGGCGTTCGCCTTCGGGCTGCCGGTGACGTTCGCGGCCGCCGCGTTTTACGGCCGAGCGCGGGCGAACTTCAGTCGTCTGCCTTATGCCGCGTGGGGACCGCTCGTCTGCTGTCCGGCGGTGTGGGGGCTGTTGTGGCTGTCGGGAAAGAACATGGGTGAAGCCGCGCGGCTCTGGATTTTTCTGCTCCCCTGGGGACTGTGGATACTTGCTCCGCGGGTTCGTGACCGCACCGCCGCCAACTCGCAGCGCGACTATCTGTGGCTGATCATCGCTCAAATGCTGGCGACAATCGTCACGGTCACCGGCGTCAGCGGGTTTCACTTTCTGCAGTTCTGATACGATCCGCCGTTCTGAAACCATCCCGCGGACGCCGATCTCAGCGGTTAATGCGGTTGTAACGATTGTGCCGATTCTGCATCACCGGTTTCCCGTTCCCGCGGCCGTTTGCCGATCAACATCGCCCGTACGAATTCCCGATAGCATTATACGAGACTCTAACACAACCGGTTGTGCTTGTTAAAAATCGCTCCGATTCCACGGACCACGGTGACGCACAGAGGTTGTGTTAGAATGAATAAGGGACTCGAAGGCCGACCCGTAGGAAGCGCCCGTGATGCGAACCGTTGTCTGGATGTCAATTTGCTGCGGAGGACTTGTCGGCGCGACGTCGGGCTGCCACGATGCGCCGCTGGAATACACCGAGGTCCGGCGAATCGACGAGCAAATCACCGAGCATGAGCTGCGCAATTATCTCGAATTCATCAAAAGTCTGCCGAACGAACTCCCCCCCGAATTCCCTCAAGTTTACACCCCTCCGGCCGACTGGCTGCACACGCGGCAGCTTCCCGTGCGCGATCTGGTTCTGGACGAGCTCAAACAAATCCGCGAGCGTTGGGACGTCGATTACCTTGCCCAAAAGCTGGAAAAGGACAAAGCCCTGAGCCGAAGCCTCAACGAGGCCCGCATGACGCCGCAGCAGTTCGCCGGTCTCACTCTTGCGCTGGGCGCCGCCTATGGGCGGGCCATGCTGCGCGACGACCAGGAACTGAAGACCATCATCGACAACGGCGCCCGGGAAATCGGTCAGCTCGACAAGGTCGATACTCCGTTCGCCAATCTCAGGGATGACGAAAAATACAGCAAGCTCAAGCAAGCGGCCTGGCTGACCCGTCAAAACCGGGCCGAGCAGCTCATTCTGGTTCCCCTCGAGAACGTGCAGTTGGTGCATCGTTACCAGGAGGAACTGAAAAAAGCCCTGCCGCCGCAATTTCTGATGAACCCGCTCGACGATATCGCCGACCTGCTGTTGGAAAAGGGATTGCCGTTCGACATCATCGACGGTTCGCCGCACGAAGACGACATCACTTGGGATCCCGCCGACGCCATCGTCGGTTACGACACTCCCGATGTGGAATTGTCGGCCGTGAATGAGAGCGACTTGAAGAATCCGCCGCCATCGGTGGAATCGCTTCCCGAACCCGCATCGATCGAGCAAACTCCCGTTGAGGCGTCGAAACCGGCGGTCCCCACAGTCCCCGCCGCGCCGGCCGAGCCGACGAACAGCGAAGGATGAAGGCGGAGGAATGTGTCAGAAACGTTCGCGATCGATCCACAATTTACTGCGCGCTCTGCATGTCGGGGCGAAGTTTTTTCGCGTCGCGCAGGTAAACATGCACGATATCGGACTGAGGCTTCTCGGTATTGACGTGTAACAGCACGCGGATGCATTGGGGCATCGCTCCCGGGACGGGAATCTCGCAGGCGCACAACAGCGGCACCTGTTTCATGCCGAGCAGCCGCGCCGCCTCCGCCGGGAATGTCGACGTCAGGTCCGACGTCGTCGTGAAAATCGCCGAGACGACGTCCTCGAAGTGCGTAATCTGATTGGCGCGGAGCAGCTCTTCCAGCAATTCGCGCGTGGCGGCGAGAATGTCTGCCGGTTGGTCAATCGTGACCGTAATCGCTCCGCGAATCCCACGTACCGCCATACTCAAGAGTCACCTTTTGTCGGAGTACAGCCTTTAGGCTGCTGTCTTTTGATTTGAAGAGCAGGCTGAAGCCTGTAACTCCAGCACCTCACGGCAGACCGCTAAAATGTTATTGAATTGTAGAATCCATCGGCCGGTCGGATGCCGCTACAGTAACAATTTCCTATCCCGAATCACAGTATGACGTTGATGCAATTCCTTCATCCGCAGCGAGATGATTCATTCCCGCGGCAACGATGAGGGGAGCCGGAGAATCGGCCGACACAAACTATTCCCAACCGGGAAAAGGGGTTGCGTTCAAAACGAGATTTCGGGTACAAATTCCACCGGAGATCGGGATGGTCTCTCGAACGGTTTCACTCCTCGGCCGATACCGCAGGCCGCGAGTCATCAATAACACAAGATTGTGCAACCGTTTACATACACCGCATGGCTTCACCGCATCCGAGAAAAGGACTTCGACGATGGTGATCACCGCTGGGGAGCTGGCCCAACGTCTGCATGGAGAAATCGTCGGCGACGCCGCTCGCGAAATCCGCGGGGCGAACTCGATCGACCGTGCCGGCAGCTTTGATATCACGTTCATCGAGAACGAAAAAAATCTGCGGCGACTGAAAACGTCGCTAGCGGGGACCGTGCTGCTGCCGAGTTCGCTACGAAAAGCGATTACCCAGCCGATGTCGCAATCGCTGCTCTTCGTCGCCGATCCGCTGTTCGCCTTTCTGAACATCCTCGAAGAATTTCGCCCGGCTCGGCCTCGTCCGCAAATCGGCATCTCTCCGCAAGCCTCCATCGATCCGTCGGTTCAACTGGGAGAGAACTGCAACATCTTTCCCGGTGCCTACATCGCCGGCGACGTCGTCATCGGCGACGGCTGCGACGTCTATCCGGGCGTGTTCGTCGGCCCCGGCTGCCGCATCGGTGCGAACGTCGTGCTCTATCCCAACGCCGTGCTGTATGGCGACGTGACGGTCGGCGAGCGGGCGATCATTCATGCCGGCGCGGTGATCGGATCGGACGGTTTCGGATATCGGTTCCATGAAGGCCGTTACCGCAAGATTCCGCATCGCGGCGGGGTTCGCATCGAATGCGATGCCGAAATCGGTGCGGGGACCACGATCGACCGCGCGATGATCGGCATGACCGTCATCGGCGAAGGAACCAAACTCGACAATCAGGTGATGATCGCCCATAACTGCGAACTCGGAAAACACAACGCCTTCGCCTCACAAGTCGGGCTCGCCGGCTCGGTGACGACCGGCGATTACGTCCGCTGCGCCGGCCAGGTCGGCATCGCCGATCACATTCATCTCGGAGAACGCTCGCTGCTCGGACCGAAAGCGGGAGTGCACAAGGACGTTCCTGCCGGGGAATCGTATCAAGGTTATCCCGCGGGGCCCGAAGCCGAACAGATTAAAGCGGTGATGTCGATTCGCCGCGTCCCCGAAATGCGGAAACAAATTCGCGAATTGCAAAATCAGGTCGAAAAGTTGACGGCGCAATTGAGTGCGCTGGTGTCAGACGCCAGTGAACCCGAAGTGGAAAAAGTGGCGTAGGATGAGGGTGTCTTTGAAGAAAAGGATGAAGGCGGAAGGATGAAGGATGAGTCAGAGGGGACGTTCATTGCATTTTTTCTGACTCATCCTTCATCCTTCATAATTCATCCTTCAACTGAAAGGCACCTTCTCCCGGAGGGAGAGGAAGAAAGATAACCGTGTCAGCCATGTTGATACCGATGACGTCGACATTGCCGCAACATGCGCCGCGCATGGGATTGTTGGCCGGTTCCGGCCGTTTTCCCATGACGGTCGCCGATTCGCTGCGCCGTCAGGGCTATTTCGTGCACGGCCAGGGGGTGATGGGAATGGCCGACCCCGGGCTGGCGGCGCACTGCGACCGCTACTCCGAAGCACCGATCGCGAGGCTGGGCAAAGCGATCCGCACGTTCAGGCGGGCCGGCATTCAGCAGGTGATCATGGCGGGCAAGATCGAAAAAACGGTGCTGTTCCGCAAGTGGCGCTGGCTCCGTTTGCTCCCCGACTGGCGCACATTACACATGTGGTGGGGCTACGCCCGCCGCGACCGTAAAGATGACACGCTGTTACTCGCCGTCATTAAAGAATTCGCTCGAGACAACATCGAGTTCGTTTCCGCAGTCGAATATTGTCCGGAGATTCTCGTGAAACATGGTTTTTTAACGCAGCGCCGCCCGACCCCGGCACAATGGGACGACATTCACTTCGGGTGGGAAATCGCCAAGGAAGTCGGCCGGCTCGACATCGGTCAGACCGTCATCGTCAACGACAAAGCGGTCATCGCCGTCGAAGCGATTGAAGGAACCGACCAGGCGATTAAACGCGCCGGTTTACTCTGCAAGCGCGGCGGCTTTACGGTCGTCAAAGTCGCCAAGCCGCAACAAGACTTGCGGTTCGACATGCCGACCATCGGCGTGCAAACGCTGCACAGCATGCACGAATCGGGCGGCCGTGTGCTAGCGATCGAAAGCGGCATGACGATTTTGCTCGATCAGCCGGAATTTATAGAACTAGCCGAACGTTTCCGCATCGCCGTCGTTTCGCTCAACGCCCAGGAGCTGCAGATGAAAATGGCGTCTTGAGGCGCAAGTAGCTCATCACCGCGAAGGGATTGATAGGGGGATGGGGTGATAGGGAGTCAAAAAATCCGATCCGACGTATCTCCCTATCAGCTTTCTTCCACTACCCCGCGGCCGAGTGCCCCTGGTATTGATTCAGCTTGTTGTACAGCGTCTTCAGAGCGATGCCGAGTTCGTTCGCCGTCTTGGGCTTGTCGCCGTTGTGTTTGGCGAGCACCTGGTAAATCACTTCCATTTCGATTTCGCGAAGCGTCTTGTTCTCGCTGTATTCGCCGACCGGAATCGTCGCTCGCGGCTTGACCGTTTTCGGGGACGACAAACTCGCCGGCAAGTCTTCGGGCTGAATCGCCTTGCCGTTAGACATGATAAAGGCATGCTGCAGCGCGTTCGAAAGTTCCCGCACGTTCCCCGACCAGGCATGCCCCTTGAGGATTTCAACCGTCTCGTCGGCCAGAATATCCACAGGGACATGCTGCCGGTGCATGTGACGGGCCAGCAAGGTCATTGCCAATTCGGGAATGTCGTCGGCCCGATCGCGCAGCGAAGGGAGACGAATTTCGAAGGTGTTCACACGGAAGAACAAATCCTCGCGGAATTCCCCCGAGGCGACCATGTCTTCCAGCGAGCGGTTCGTGGCACAGACGACGCGGACGTCGACGTGAAACGCCTCGTTCTCACCGACCCGGCGGACTTCGCCCGATTCGAGAAACCGCAGCAATTTCACCTGCATCGCTTTGTCGAGCTCGCCGAGTTCGTCCAGAAATAAAGTCCCGCCGTTGGAGACTTCCAGCAAGCCTTTTCGCGTCGTTTCGGCTCCGGTGAAAGCTCCCTTGCGGTGGCCGAAGAGTTCGCTTTCGACGAGATTATCCGGCAGCGCTCCGCAGTTGACGGCAACGAAGGGCATGTTGGTCCGTTGACTGAGTTCGTGAATACGCCGGGCGACGAGTTCTTTTCCGGTCCCCGTTTCACCGAGAATCAGCACGGTCGAATTCGTGGGGGCGATCCGTTCGATCAACCGTTTGACCTGCTGCATGGTGGGGGTATGCCCGATGAGATCGGTCGTTCCTTCGACGGCCTTCAAACGATTTTCGAGGGCAATCGTTTTGTGCACTAGCGACCGCTTCTCGGCGATGCGGTTGAGGACGCTCGAAATCTCAAAAAGCTGGCAGGGCTTGGGGAGGAAATCGTAGGCACCCTTGCGGACCGCCTGAATCGCTTCCTGCATGCTGCCGTGGCCGGTGCTGATGATCACTTCGGTTTCGGGCGAGACCTGTTTGATGTGGTCGATGACGTCCCAGCCGCTGAGGCCGGGCATCCGCAAATCGACGATTGCCGCGTCGAAGGTCTGTGTTTCCAAGGCTTTAAGAG
The DNA here is from genome assembly GCA_040881995.1 of Planctomycetaceae bacterium. GTDB lineage: Bacteria > Planctomycetota > Planctomycetia > Planctomycetales > Planctomycetaceae > JAQCEJ01. The sequence goes on along the minus strand of JBBECD010000035.1, from coordinate 23,756 downwards.
CGGCGGCTCCATCTTCGCAGATGCAGGCGTCGTGCCCCATCCGGCGGAGTTCGATCTTCATGACATCGCGAATGGCCGATTCGTCGTCGACAAACAACACGCGCAATTTATTGGCGGAAGAATTCAAAACGCACTCCTTGCGTAGACGCGAAACATCCTGTTTCGGCGGGGTTTTCGATAGGTTCCCGTGAAGGGGAGACGGGTGATAGCAAATTTTTCAAAGTCAGGCAATCGGAAGTCTAAGAAAAAATCAGCCCGCCGGGCTGAGAATGACGAATGTCGAAATCCGAATGCTTTATTTCGGGTCTCCCAGTCTCCGTGTCTCCAAGTCTCCCCGTCTTCTTCGTCCTCACCCCCCGAATGCACTGTAATGCCTCACCCCGCGCTGAAACGCCCAGCGGTTCGCGGCGAGCAGGCCGATGATCCACATTGCTTCGACGATCAAACTTTGCACCATTTGGTCGCCGGTGCATTTCCCCAACAGAATAGAAGCGGGGAAATAGGCGAGGTATTGAAACGGCAGGTATTGCAACGCCTCGCCGAAGGTTCCCATCCAGTCGAGCGGGAGCATATGACCGGAGAGAAAAAAGTTGAGCATCGTGAAGATGAACACGAGCGAACTGACTTCGAGAAACCAGAAGGCGACCAGCCCCATCAGCGATTCGAGCAGAAAGCCGATCAGAAACGCGAACAGCAGCGATATCACAAAGCCGCACCACGTGGCGACGCTGGGCGAGATTTGAAAATAATCCCCGAGCACCCAAAACATAAAGGCGAACGGCAGCGTCGCCACAAAGTAATACACGAGTTTATGGGCCACGCGATGCAGGAAAAAATACTGCAGCATATCGATCGGCTGCGTGAGATATTTTTTCACCGACCCGTCGCGAATTTCGCGGGCGATTCCCGTCGTCAGCCCCGGCATGCTCGAAAATGCCCGCGCCACCATCGCCAGCATCGTGTACGAGACCATCTCGGCGAAATCGTAGCCGTTGATTTTCTGCGAGAGCCCGCCGCTCCCCGGCCCGGAATAAATCGCCCGCCAGAGAAACACCTGCGTGACGACGGGCAAAAAGCGAATGAACATCGAGAACAGAAAATCGCCGCGGTAAACGAGCCGTTCTTGCAGGCAGGTCTTGAGAATAAACCAGTTTGTCCGCATCGCCGCGTGCATCTGTGTTCCTTATGGGACGCCGATGATAGCACGCGGGGGGATTGAATGTCGAATGTCGAAATCCGAATGTCGAATCAAGCTCGAATGACGAATGTCCAAATGTCGAAGGTTTGACATTCGCCTGCCGACTCACTGATGTAAGAGTTTCGACATCTGGTCATTCGGACTTCGTCATTGATTCGACATTCGGATTTCGACATTCGCCGTCCGGCGGGGGCGTTCAATAGTCCGAGCCGTACGTCACCGGCAGCTCAAAACATGCTGCCTCTTCCGCGTTGCGGACGAGCAATTTTCCGTAGGCGAGTGCCGGGTGATTCCATGTTTTGCCTTCGATCGCCTGCCAGCGGTAAAGTTCTTCGTGTTCCTTCGGGTTCTGCTTAACATACACCACTTCGCCCGATTCGGTCAGCACGATGAACATGCCTGGAACCATTAAGAATTGCCCGTATCCGTACCGCCCTTTCTTCCACATCTGCTTGCGTTCTTCGAGATCGACGCAGACCATGATGCCTTCATCCAGACCATACGCGTACTTGCCGACGACGATGAAATCGTTGAATTTCGGTTTGAGAAACCGCGATTCTCGCTGCGACCAGTCGGTTGTCGCCGTCCAATTGTCTCCTTCATGCTTGATGTCGAGCAGTGCGCTGCCCACTCCGTAGCCCGAGCCGATCAGCACGCGATCTTTGGGGACCAGCGTCGGCATGGCGACGTTGACTTTAGGCTGTGTCGTCCACGGAAACCGCCACAATTCGCGGCCATCCTCGGGATTGATACCCGTCGCACCGTGTCCATCGTGCAACAGAATCTGCCGCACACCGGCGATCGTCGCCAGAATCGGCGACGAGTAACTCGCGGGGTGATCTCCCTGCGCCCAGATGATCGCACCGGTTATGCGATCGTAGGCCGCGACGCTTTTTCCCGCTTTCCCGCCGGGGTTAACGATCACCATGTCGTCGACGATCAAAGGCGACGCCGACATACCCCACATGATGTTCTCCGCCTCGGCATCGGTCAGAATATTCGTCTGCCAGATTTTTTCACCGGTGCGGAGGTCGAGGCAATTCAGCAGTCCCGTCGCACCGAGAGCATAAACACGACCATCGTGAATCGTCGGCGTCGCCCGCGGCCCGACGCCGCCAAAGAATTCGTAAAACCGCGCTTCGTCGGTGTGCACCCAGATCGGTTCGCCGGTGTTGAGATCATAACAGACGACGGCTTCGTTTTCTTGTTGTTGTTCCTGCGTGATCGCCAGATTCTGCGAAACAGCGAACGACGACCACGCGGGACCAACAGGATGTCGCCACAGTTCTTTCGGCGGGGTCGTCACACCGCCATCACGCCAATGCATGAATCTCGTCCCGGTATATTCCATGCCCATTCGACGGTTTCCGCGGTACTGCGACCAACCATCGGCGGTCATGTCGATGGTTGATTCTACGGACTCGTCCCCGTCCGAATTGACGGCAGTTTTCGCGTCGTTAGGAATATTCTCTGAGATGAGTTTCTGCTTTTCCCAATACTTTGCCGCACGCTCTTCAGAGGTCTCCTGCCAGCGGAACACGAGGATGGGAAACGCCTCGCCGCGAAATCCTTCGATGCGAACGGAATACCGAAGCCCGATGCACATGAGCACAACCACCAGCCAACCCGCCATCCGGACGCGCCAGCGCACGCCGCTGAAGAACGTCCACCAGATCGTCAGCAAGAGCATCGTCGACATGATCGTGATAAGCTGGGCGACGTTCTGGTCGGTTCGGTTGGAGGCGAAATAAAACCACGCCGCCACACCGGCAATCACTCCCAACAATAGAATGACGAGCCCGGTTTTCCAGCGAAATCGGCGAGGCCTTGTAACGTCGGACGCTGAATTTGTAGACGAAACCGTCGCTACGGCAGGTTGTGATGGCATGAAACGATGGATCCTCAAAGCGCGAAGAAAAACTCAGTCCAAAAATAATACTCGTTCGTCGGGCGCCGGGATTCGACAAACTTCCTTTTTGCCGAAAAGGCGATACCGCGACGCCGAGATGCAGCGATAACCGAGATCGCGAATCGGCAGCGGAATGATCCACAGCGCCACCGCCGCGAGCTTCCAGATGCCGCCGAGTTTCCACAGCATCCGCACAATAGCGGCGGAGCGGCGATACTCCCCCTTTTCGGAAAGATAAACGAACGTTTTCAAATCGCGGATCGCAGCAGGATCGAGCAGTTTTTTCGCCGTCTCCCCTTGCAGAGGAGCATACCGAAACAGACGCTGACGGTCGCGGCGAACCAGAAAATCGATCGTATGATTGCACAAACCGCACACGCCGTCGAAAAACAGGATCGGTCGATGAGTGAGATCGTTCGTCGGCGTTTCTCCGTCCGGGGTCGTCACGCTGATCTCCTGATGTCTGTGCCTTGCCGGCCGTTGATGTTTTGCGGAATTTTATACGACCGAAACCGATCTTCAAAGCCGGAAAGCCGCGGTCTCGTACGAAGTCAACCGCCAACGGCGCGCGAGATTAACGCCGAAGCGCGCGAAGTCGCGGTTACCGCGCCGGAAAATCACCGAAAAGCGGGTCGTTGGAACTCCTGCACGGGCTCATCGTTACGCCCACATATTAGCGGTCGGGGGGAGAATTCTCAAAATCTCCTTTTCCCCAATCGTATCGCGGTTGATATCATACTACGGCACGATTGCGTTTCGTCGACGAAATACATGCATGGCCCGCAGGCGATTGTCCGATGGGAAAGAGTGACGTCGCCGAATGGCCGCGCCGGCTCCTCGTCTAGTGGAATCGTGTCTTGTGGAATCATATCACACATCGGTTCATTCGGATGCGTAAGATATCGTGAGGTTGCGAGTCATGCCTAAGGGGACGACGGAATCGACATTTCGCCCTCCGTGGCTGGATGAAACACGCTGGACGAAAGTCCGCAGCGAGAAATCGTCGGCGAAATCGACCTTGAGATCATCGCCTGCGGCCGCGCCCCGATTTATCTCCTGGATCGCCGATCGCTGTCCGAGGCTTGCGGCGTGGCATTCGCGGTGGAAATCGAGTCTCTGGTCGTCGCTGGCGTTACATCTGGCGGCGTGTCTCGTGCTGGCGTTCATCGTGACGCGCACGGTCGATTCCAACGAATCGGCGCTCCCCGCGGTCGAGTCCCGCTGGAATGAAGAAACCGAAGAATCGGCGATCGAACAACTCGAAGCGGAGGCCTTCTCCGCCGTCACGATTGAAACGCAAACCGTCGGGGGCCGGCAACAGGCCGTCAATCCGCTGGCGGCGCTATCGCCGAGTCCCGACCGGGCGTCTCAGGAAATCGAGGTCGCCGACGTAAATACGGAGATGCCGTCGGATGCCTGGGGCCGATCCTCCGTTTTTGAGAATGCGAACGAAGAAGTGGGAATCGCCGGTTTCGGCGTGCTCAACCTCGACGGCAATGGCGACGGGACGGGTGCCGGAACGGGCGACGGTGACGGCGGCTTCTTCGGCATCAACGGGGCCGGCAAAAAACATGTCTTCGTCGTCGATGCCTCCACAAGCATGAATCATCCGCACAACAGCGATGCCAAAACCCGCTTCGGCCGTTTGAAGATCGAACTGGTCAACACCATCGGCCGCATGACCGAAGAGACGGAGTTCTTCGTCATCTTCTTCAACGACCGCGCCATTCCGATGCCGGCGCCGGGATTGATTCAGGCCACGCGAGCCAATCAAATGAAGTCGCTGGAATGGGTCGCCACGGCGAAGACGGGCGGCCGAACCGATCCGCGCGAAGCCTTGTTAATGGCGCTGCGGCTGAATCCTGATATCATCTACTTTCTGACCGACGGCGAATTCGAATATCGCGTCGTCAAAGACGTCGCCGCCGCGAACCGACAGAAGACGCCGATCTACACCTTCTGCTTCAGCGATCGCAGCGGCGAGAAGTTTTTGAAGCAAATCGCGGCACAGAGCGCCGGGAAGTACCATTACGTCCCGTGAAGCCATCTCTGTGATTTCTCGCGATTTTCAGCCTCGCGAGCGTTGCTCACCACGTCGCCATAGTTTTTATTACGGCGAAACCTCCGGTGAACATTCCATTTCTTATCGTTTTCGTGTAAGACCCGCGTCTGATCTTGGTATACCTTTATGGACATCGATATGATTTATTCGAGTGAGAGTTTTTCTTTTGCAACGCACAAATGATCAAAGAAAACCACTTCGCGTGCTCGGGTGGGAGATCCTTCATGGGACAGCCAATAGATCGCATCAGTCTCCACGGCTTTAAGTCCATTGAGAGCCTGGAAAATTTTGAATTGCATCAGCTCAACGTCCTGATCGGAGCCAACGGCGCGGGCAAGAGCAACTTCGTCGATTATTTTCGCATGTTGCGTGCGTTTGCCGATGAGCGATTTCAGCAGTTCGTGAACGAAGCGGGAGGCGGCGACGGATTCTTGTTTCTCGGGCCGAAGGTTACATCCGCCATTTGGTCTCGAATCGAGTTCGGAAGCAATGCTTACGAGTTCAAATTAACACCCACGGCGGATGGTTCTCTGCAAATTGAAACAGAAATCGTCGGATATGGACCATATGACAAGCGACTCGGAACATCAAATCTTGAGTCGTCGCTGAAGAAACGCAAGGATGACAGAAGCACTCGCACCCCTCGTCAACCAGGAGTTGCGCAATATGTCTATGCGGCGGTCTCAAGTTGGACTGTATACCACTTTCACGACACAAGTCCACTGTCTCCAATGCGTCGTGATCAGTCCCTTAGAGACCATGAGCTATTTCGGCATGATGCATCCAATATCGCCCCTTTCCTGAGAAAACTGAACGCTCTCCATCGAGGCAGCTACGAACTCATCCGAGACACAGTCCGTTTAATCGCCCCGTTCTTCGACGACTTCCTGCTCCGCCCACAAACAAAAGGCACGAACGAACTCGTACGCTTGGAATGGCAACAGAAGGGGAGCGATTTTCCCTTTCAACCCAATCAACTCTCGGACGGAACGATTCGCTTCATCTGTCTCGCGACGGCTTTATTACAGCCGACGCCTCCGGCAACCATCGTCATCGACGAACCGGAACTGGGATTGCATCCTTATGCCATTTCCATCTTGGCGGATTTGATCAAATCGGCGTCGGAACGAACACAGGTGATCATCTCCACCCAATCACCGACGCTGCTCGATTACTTCGATCCGAACCAGATCGTCGTCGTGAACCGCAAAGACGGACGGTCGACATTCGAACGGCTCAATCCGCAAGATTATGCAGAGTGGATTGATGATTACTCGGTCGGCGAACTCTGGCAAAAAAACGTCGTGCAGGGAGGCCCCGCACGTGAATGATCTGGTGGTTATCGTCGAGGGAGAAACCGAACAGACGTTTGTGCGACTTCAACTCGCGGCACATCTGGCCCTGCACAACTTAAACGTCTGGCCGGTCCTTCCCGGAAGACATCGTAACCACGGCGGCGTAAAGAAATGGCAAGTGGCGCGAGAAGATATCATTCGTACGCTGAGAGAGGGTCGTTATTGCTCGACGATGTTCGACTATTACCGGATGCCGCATGATTGGCCGGGACGAGCGAACTCAGCCGCGCTTCCGTGGAGTAAACGAGCCGAACATGTAGAATTGCAGATCGGTTATGAGATCTCTTCTGCAATGGGAGATCGATTTCGTCCGGAATTTTTCATTCCCTACGTTCAACTGCATGAATTCGAGGCTCTGCTATTTGCCGATGTCGAGCAATTGATAAAAGTTGTCTCACCGCTGAGCAAACATTCGGCTATTTATCTTCGCAATCAGTTCACGAATATTCTTGCGGAAGCGGGTCATCCTGAAGCAATCGACGACGGATATGAAACCTGTCCTTCACGTCGGATCTCCAAAATCGTTCCTGCATATAAAAAACGTGCACAGGGCCCGATCATCGCCGATAAAATTGGAATCGATGGCCTGCGAAGTCAATGCACGCATTTCGGCGAATGGCTTACACGCCTGGAACAAATCGATAGCGGGGGGACGTAAGGCAACGACGTAAAGTGCTGATTATCGCGAAAAAGAAAACGTCGAACGATTGTCCATTCAACTTCTGAGATATCGGGCCATGCACAGCGAGACACCCACGGTAACAGTCAACAACAACGGCAGACTCTGGTCGGCTTCGTTTACCGGTCTGTTGATCACGCAGTTTCTCGGCGCGCTCAACGATAATCTCTTTCGCTGGCTCGCGGTCCCCATCGCGCAGAAACAGCTCGACCCTTCGGTCTCGCTGTCGCTGGGGCTCGCCTGCTTCACTTTGCCCTACCTGCTGCTGGCAACCCATGCCGGGTTTCTCGCCGACCGCTTCAGCAAACGGCAAGTCATCGTGTACTGCAAAGTCGCCGAGATCGTGCTGATGCTGCTGGGCGTGATCGCCCTGTTGACGTCGCAACTGGTGATGCTGTTCGCCGTCGTTGCCTTGATGGGGGCGCAGAGCGCTCTTTTCAGTCCGTCGAAATACGGGGCTTTGCCCGATATCGTTTCGGCCAAATTTCTCTCGAAGGCCAACGGCTGGATGGGACTGGTCACCGTCGCCGCATCGGCGTTCGGAGGGATCGGCGGCTATATGCTGTATTCTCATTCGGGGATCGACTTTTCTCAGTCGGTTTCCTTCTCGCAGGTGATGCTCCCCGCAGCCGTTCTGCTCGGGGTCGCGCTCGTCGGCTGGACGACGAGCCTGATGATTCAACGTCTCCCGGCAGCCGACGTCTCGCGGCGGTTTCCGTTTAATCCGTTTTACGAAACGTGGCAGAGCCTGGCGCTGCTCAAATCCGATATTCCCTTGCTGCGAACCACGCTGGGGATCGCGTTTTTCTGGATGCTGGCCTCGCTCGCGCAGATGAACATCGATCCGTTCGGCGAAGAAGTCCTCAGCCTCGATAAGACGAAAAACGCCTCTGAAATCGGCATTCTGATGGCGGCACTCGTCGTCGGCTCGGGATTGGGAAGCGTGCTCGCCGGCATCTGGTCGGGGGGCAAGGTTGAACTCGGTATCGTGCCGCTCGGTGCGCTCGGCATCACCGTCAGTTCGCTGCTGCTGTACTGGTTCGGCACCAACGTCAACGTCGATTTGAATGTCACCGCTCAGGGGTCATTTTTTCTCTCATCGGCCATGCTGTTTCTGCTCGGCATCAGCGCGGGACTGTTTTCGATTCCGCTCGATTCGTACTTGCAATATCGCAGCCCGCCCGATCACCGCGGAACGATTCTCGCCGCGAGCAACTTCATTTCGTTCTCGTTCATGCTGTTTGCCTCGGCGCTGTTTTTTGTGATGCGGGTCCAGTTGGATTTTTCGCCGAGCACCGTCTTTTTGATGGCCGGGCTGGGGACTGTGCCGGTCATCATCTATGTCGTCTGCCTGTTGCCCGATGCAACGATTCGCTTCTTCGTCTGGCTGCTGAGCCATACCGTTTATCGCCTGAAAGTGCACGGCATCAATCAGATTCCGCCGCGCGGCGGGGGGCTGCTTGTGCCCAATCACGTCAGTTGGATCGACGGCATTCTCCTGCTGCTGGCCTCGCCCCGTCCGATTCGCATGCTGGTCTACGCCGACTATGTCAACAAGCGGGGCCTCAATTGGCTGGGGAGAATTTTCAAAGTCATCCCGATCAAGGATTCCGCCGGCCCGAAGGCGATCTTGCAGGCGCTGCAGGCCGCGAAGGAAGCGGTGCAGAACGGCGAACTGGTCTGCATCTTCGCCGAAGGTTCGCTGACGCGGTCGGGGCAGTTGCAATCGTTCCAGAAAGGAGCGCTCCGCATCGTGCAGGGGACGGGAGCACCGATTATCCCCGTTTATCTCGATGAATTGTGGGGGAGTATTTTCAGTTTCCGCGGAGGCCGCTATCTTTGGAAGATCCCCCGGCGCTGGCCCTATACCATTTCGATCTTTTTTGGTAAACCGATTGCCGAAGCGCTGTCGATCGACGAGGTTCGTCAAGCAGTCTCAGAATTGGGAGCAGGAGCGGCTATGCAGCGGAAAAAACGTCACCCACTTTTACCGGTCTCTCTCATTCGCTCGTGCCGCAGGAGCATGTTCCGCGAAAAAGTCGCCGATTCGTCCGGCGCAAAACTCACCGGCGGGAAACTGCTCACCGGCATGCTCGTGATGCGGCGGCTGCTGCGCCGGCACGTCGTCACCGACGACGAAAAATCCGTCGGCGTGCTCGTGCCGCCGTCGGTCGGAGCGACCGTCGTCAACGGTTCGCTGGCACTGATGCGCAAAGTCGCCGTGAATCTCAATTACACGTTAACCGACGAAGTGAACAATCACTGCATTCAAAACGCCGACATCACGCACGTACTGACGAGCCGGCGGTTTCTCGAAAAGAAACCGATGAACGTCGAAGGAGAACTCGTCTTCCTCGAAGACCTGCGCGAGAAGGTGACGCTGTGGGACAAGCTCATCTGCCTGCTGTGCGCGTTCTTGCTGCCGACGTTTGTGCTGCAGAAGATGCTCAAGCTCGATACGATTCAGCCCGACGATCTGCTGACGATCATCTTCACCTCGGGTTCGACCGGCGAACCGAAGGGAGTGATGCTGACGCAGTACAACATCGCCTCCAATGTCGAAGCCGTCAATGAGATTTTTCATATCTCGAAGGAAGACACCCTGCTCGGCATTCTGCCGTTCTTTCATTCGTTCGGGTACACCGGCAATTTGTGGCTGGGGCTCGCGCTCGATCCCAAAATGGTGTTGCACGTCAATCCGCTCGACGCCCGGTTAATCGGCAAGCTGATTCACGATCATAAAATCACCATTCTGATGGCGACGCCCACGTTCTTGCGGTCGTATCTGAAACGTTGCGACAAAGAGCAGTTGCAGACGCTTAATCTGGTGATCGTCGGCGCCGAGAAACTGCCGCTCGACCTGGCGAAAAGCTGGGAAGAAAAATACGGGTTCCTGCCGACCGAAGGGTTCGGCACGACCGAACTCTCGCCGGTCGTCTCGGCGAACATTCCGCCGAACCGCGCGGGGAATACGACGCAGCTCACGCAGAAACTGGGAACGATCGGCCGGCCGATCCCAGGCGTCTCCGCCAAGATCGTCGATCCCGATACGTTCGCCGATCTCGGCCATAACAAGGAGGGGCTGTTGTGGATCAAAGGCCCGAACGTGATGCTCGGGTATTTGAATCAGCCCGAGAAAACCGCCGCGATGATTCGCGACGGCTGGTACAACACCGGCGACGTCGCCAAGATCGACGACGACGGTTTCATCAGCATCACGGGGCGGCTCAGCCGATTTTCAAAGATCGGCGGCGAGATGGTGCCGCATTTGAGAATCGAAGAGATCATTGCGAAGATCATCGACGAAGCCGAGCCCACGGATGAGCCCGACCTCAAAGTCGCCGTCACGTCGGTCCCCGACGAGAAGAAAGGGGAGCGCTTGATCGTGCTGCACAAAAAGCTGACGATCCCCGTCGAGCAGATTCTCAAAAAGCTCAACGAAAGCGGCCTGCCGAACCTGTGGCTCCCGTCGAGCGACTCATTTTACGAGGTCGAACAGATCCCGATTCTGGGAACAGGGAAACTCGACCTCAAAGGAATCCAGACGACGGCGAAGGAACTGACGGTGGGGGCGAAGGTGTAGCGCGGTTGCGGACCAGAATGAGCCGCCCGGCGAGTTGTTCTTGTTCGTCGGTATGCGGAGCCGCGTTCCAATTTTTATCACCGATTGCATCTTCGAAGCCGCAGTACATGCTGTGACGATTTGAACGCTAAACCTGCACCAAGCAAGACGCGATTACGATAACGCCTAAGGCTAGGGATAATTTTTTCACTGCGCGATTTCCCCAAGAGGTAAGATGCTGCTGATTGCACACGATGGCACCCACAATAGCAAGGCTCGCACATGCTATCGCAGAATGGAAGTGGAAATCGGAAGCCTTTGCATACGAAAACGCGACTTCTGCCAGTTGGGCATCCATCGCCGCCAACATGGCCTTTCGGGCCAACAACAGGCTGAACATGCGAAGAAATAGACTGAGCAATGCGAACGCAAGTGCACAATATAAGACAAATAGGGTCCATTTATTATTCATCAGCACGTTGCATCAATGGTGTCTGGTCGTTCCTGGTCCACCTCGTCCCGGGGAAGAGGGAGGATAATATGGCGGCGCTGGCGGCTCGGGAGACGCTGGAAAACTCGACCTGGTTCTGCCCGGAGTAAACAATTCGCCAGAGCACTCGTTTTGAGCAACGATTGCGCAACTTTCACGCCCAGTCGTTACGGGGCAGTAGTGATGCGCGATTTCATGAATTAGAAGGCTCGCCAGTTGATCTGGTGCAAGACTGCACGCGCTGGGGCAGACGTAAATAGTGTCACTGAGCGGAACCGTATACGTAGGATATCCAAGCCAGCACATCGGACTAAACGATGGAACCGACGTGTAATAAGGGCCGCACGGAAGGCCCGGTCTGCTATCAAACCATGACTGACATTGGCCGCCCCCGTTCATCGCAGCGTTAACCAGATCTATAGCGGCATCAAGGTTGGGGCATCGCGTTCCACTTGCAAGTCCATGAATGGGCCCGTGTCGGTAACCATTTGGGATTTCTTCTGTTTCGACGGTGCCGCCACAGCAGGTAGCAGAACAGTCTTCTTCGGAAGCAACTACACTACAATTTGTTTGCGACGCAGGTGGCGTGACTATGTCGGCGTCCGGACGTGGGACAGGGCATCTGACACGACACCATATCCACAGGCCGCTTGGATCAATTAGCAGAGTGGGCATATTCTCTGCGTAACGATAGAAGTTTTCGTGAAAAAGTGGATCCACGCTCATCCATCGTCCGACTGCTGGCTCATACGTTCTCGCTCGGACGTAATAGCTTCCCGTGGGTTCGTCGTACTGATACCCCCATCGTCCGTTCCAGCGGTATGGCGTCTCTGTCGTCCCCGTTCGAGCGACTTGGTTTCCCCACGCATCGTATGTGAACGTGTCGGTCACTTCGCCGGATTCGTCGGTCAGCATGGTCGTCGAACCCTGCGCGTCGTAGTGATGCACATACTCCTGACCGTTGCGATGCTCGCTGATCAGCGGACCGTATGGCCTTGGCTCGCGGGTGTAGGTGACCAGCGTGTTGCCGTCGCCGTCCGATTCCTGGATCACACAATCATGGACCGGATCCCAGTGAAAGTATCGCTTTGCCATGTTGATACCCTTCATGAAGACCTGAAGTGTTCTACGGACGATGGCCTATTGCAGAAATGCAACGTGATCAACCCATATCTTATCCACTTGATTTCGGTGTACCAACAAAAAATCGATGAATTCTCCGTTTTATCGACAATGCCCGAAAACTCTTCACAGATGGCCTATTCTTCCGTATTGAAACCAAACCGTTCAGAAGCCTCCAACCGTGCGACCGGTTCCAGCGCGGGCAGCACCGGCAACGGCTCGGCTTCGGCTTCGCGCGGCTCGTCGATGAATTCCTTTTCGAGCTCCCTTCGTCGGCGGGCGACCTGGCGGTCGAATTCGCTGAGCACGTCGGCGGCTTTGTCGCGCGACGTCACCAGACCGATGATCAGATACTGCGTGATCGCCAGAAAATAACAGGCCCAGCCCAGGCGGCCCGGAGCGGCCGCCGCGAGAATCGCAAAGACCGGCGACGAACGGCTGAGATGCTTACACAGCAGACCCCGGCAAAACGGGAAACAATATCGCCGGAGTTGCGGGAACCACTTTTCTTTCCGCTGGAATTTCAGCTTCGGCGGACCGGAATGAATGATCGTGAACAATTCCTGATCGGGCATCATTTCGATCACGCCGATCGCCAGCATCACGCGCATGCCGACGAGAATCCACGACCATTCATCACCTTGAAATACCGTCGCCCAGCCGAACAACAATTCTTCCATGTTCCGCGTGGCGACGAGCAGAATCAGCGAACCGCGAACCCACTGTTCGAGATCTTTTTCGAGCTCGGCATCGATCGCGTTGACCTTCAACACCCGCTTCATGAAAAAGCGAAACAGCGGAACGGCGATAAAACCGACGATCAACCGCGTCAACGGTCGAAGCATCGGGCGAATCGCGAATGTATTGATGAGATTCGGCATGAAATCACACGTTACCAGCGAATCTGATTAAATAAGGTCCAGAGCCGCATGCCGCGGGACGGATTTAATTGATGCACATAAGCGATGCGGCCGCGGAGATGCGAGGCGAAATCGGGATGCTGCCGACGGTTTTGAGAATCCGGCCCGTGACGCAGGCAATTGGTTAAAATGGCTTTGAGGCGGTCAAATTCAGGACGTGAAATATTGACTTTCCGATTCACCACCACGCCGGTGACGGTTTGCCGCGCGTTTTGTCTCAGAACTTTTCGTTTCTTCTTATGAACGCGAAATCGTTCGTCCCGGATCACCTGGGTGACGAGCGGAATAAAGATCTTCAGGCTGCGCTCGAACGAGCCGGAGCCCGAAAAAGTGAGGTCGTCGGCATATCGAGTGTAATTGGCTCCAAACGATCGGGCCAGACCAAACAGGCGAATATCCAGGCTGAATGCGGCCAAATTCGCCAGCGCCGGTGACGTCGGCGCCCCTTGCGGAAGATGCCTTCGCATGTACGGAACGAACGCCCCGGCGGAATCCTTTGGAAAACCCATCGTCGACGGCACGCACGACGTCGCCAGCCGCCCCAGCCACGTCGAGATTTCGCGATTGTAGCCGAGCCCGCGAAACAGCGCCACCACTCGGGCGAACGTCACGTTGGGATAGAAATTCTCCAGATCGAATTTGAGCACGACCTTCCGCCCGACGTGCGGCTTCGCGTTGGTGACGATCGAGCGGCCGGCGGTAAACCCCTGACACGCCGGATGCGGTGGAATTTGATCGAGGATCTGTTCGAGGATCTGCGACTGCGCTTTGTGCAGGATCGGTTTGGGGGCTTCGATGAGCCGATATCCGCCGTGCCGTTTTTTGATCCAGTGATACCGGTAATGCGATTCCCGTTCGTTGGGGGGCCGGTCCCCCTCGTGAAAGCGGTGAATCAGCCACGCGAGTTGGCCGAGCGGAATCTGCAGCCACGCCGCCAGGTCGGCGGGAGTCTCCAGCCGCGGGAGTTGCCAGCTATCGAGCAGTTGATGCCGGCTGTCGGTGCTGAGATCCTGATATCCGCCGTCGGGAATCGCCATGCGGGCAAACGCATAGGGGGGGTCGATGGTCGTCCGCCGAATCAACGGCTGTCGCTGATGCTGATACCGCAACGGCGCCAGCTTGGGGCGGCGGCGTTTCTCGGCCACCGCCACACCCCCGCGAGAAGCGGTCGCGATGGGAGCAACCGACGTCGGCGCAGCCTGCCTCTCCTTCGCGGTGGACGCGGAAGCCGACGAGCGGAACAACCATCCGAACAGGAAATCGAACAGACCCATGTTGTGGTCTCATCTGCAGCACGACGAGTTGTCCGGGACTGATCGAAACAAATTCATGGCCGCTCGTTTTCACTCCTCATCGTTACGAATAGGCTGACATGATGTCTGAAAGGCGGGAACGGCCGCTGTCGGCGGCAAGGGGAATCTTTTCAGACGGGTTTCGATAAAAACATCGCGGCCGGCGGGTCGCACAACTGATCCTGTGGCGAATAGTGATCGCGCTGACTTGCTCCTCGTGTCACTATTCACGTCATGCAAAACCGGCAATGCTTCTCCCGCGGGGTAACCCCGCAGTGTTCCCATCCATAAATGGTGAGGGAACAAAACTTGTGCGACCCACCGACCACGACAAGAGCCTTATCGTAACGCCTTTTCCGGCAAGGTCAATGCGAGAGGGAGTCGAGAGTCGAGGGTCCAGAGTCCAGAGCCAGAAAGAATTCATGATCATTCGAACTCCAATTGAGGGATTCGCCCCGAACGGTTACAGTTCACCTGCCCGAGAATTGCAACGGCAACGACGAACCCATCTGGAAAGGGCGGAACATCTCAATATGTTCGGACAATCGAATGAAACGGCTTACGATCTCCGATTCTCGTTGTGGGACATCCCCATCCGCGTGCACCCGATTTTCTGGGCCACGGCGGCGTATCTGAGTTGGATCCCCGAACGGCTCGACCTCACCTTTGTGCGGATGCTCTGCGTTTTCTTTGCCGTTTTAGCCCACGAACTGGGACACGCCCTCGTGAACAAGTTCTACGGCTGGCGCTCGGAAATCGTCCTCGAGTTTTTCGGCGGCTATGCCACCACGACCCGGCATTCGTATGGGAGAAATATCGTCGTCTGCGCGGCGGGGCCGCTCGTCGGTCTGTCGATCTGGGCTCTTTGCAGACTCGCCGTCATCATCCTCAACGATCGGCGAATCTATCCCGGCGAACTCGCCGCCGAGGCGATCGAATTTTCGTTGTTCATCAATTTTTTCTGGAGCGTGATGAACCTCACGCCCGTGTTTCCGTTGGACGGCGGACAGATCGCGAGAAATTTTCTGATGTGGTTTTTCCCGCGCGACGGTGCCCTGTATTCGGTGAATCTATCGATCGTCTGCGCGGGGGCCATCGCGTTATGGGCGATCCGCTGCAAATATCTGAACGACGCATTCCTCGGCCTCGAACCGACGTTCCTGGCCATCATGTTCGGCATCCTCTGCTATCAGTCGATCCAGATCAGGAACATCATGCAACAGGGCGGCACCTACCGGTAGTGCATTCATTCTTTTAGCCCCCGGCGAGTCGCCGGGGGTCGGAGGTTGGTTCGACGTAAGCCCCCCGGTCATTGACCGGGGGCTAAAAGACGCAGCGGAGCTGCGAAGACGTGCGTTCCCAAGCAGAGCTTGGGAACGAGGGGATGACGCCTTTCTGACTCATCCTTCATCCTTCGATTTCAAAACCCCAGCCCGGGGCCGTTGAGGATGCCGGTGCCGACGGTGCCGTCGGTGATGTTGAACATCGGGGGATACAGCCGGGCCCACTTCTTGTTCGGGCCGGGGCAGTATTGACGGCCGTTTCCTTCAATCGCGGCGACGGTCGGAATGTGAGCCGCCAGACTCGCCGAATGCAGGAATGAAAATCCGGGACAGGTCAAATCCTGCACGCAGAGAAACATGCCGAACTTCTGTGCGGCGGCGGCCATCAGCAGCGCTTCGGTTTGCCCTTTACACGCCTTCAGCGCCACGCCGGTGTAACCCTGCTCGCGGGCCAGCAGCAGCGCTTCGTAATCGACCAGCGATTCATCGATCACGACTGGTTTGAGTTTCGCCGCTTCGTGCATGCGGTTTTCGGGATGCGATTTCAGATCGCGATGCGTCGGCTGTTCGATGTATTGAATGCGGTCGTACGCCTGCGGATTCTGCTCCTGCACTTTCTTGAGAAAATCGAGAATGTACTGCACGTTGGCGCATTTCTCGTTGAAGTCGAGCGAGTAAAACCATTCGGTGCGTTTGAGCTTTTGTTGTTCTGCGCCCGCCACACGTTCGACGGCGAGCACGCGGTCGACGTCCCAGTTGAGATCATCACCCGCGAGCTTGATCTTCAGATGCGTTAAGTGATCTTGTGCGATCCATTCGCCTAATGTTTCGGGCAAGCCGTCGCCGATCGGCCGCGCGACGTCGGATCTGGTGAGCGGATCGATCGCGCCCACCAGATGGTAAAGAGGCATCGCCGCTTTGGGTTCGCGGAGCGTGTACCTGTCGAGATACTCTCCCTCGAAGTTCTCGTCGAGGTACTCCGAGAGATCGTAGTTCATGAATTCTTCGGAGAGCGTGTCGAAGCAGTTCAGATCGAACATGCGGCCATAGGCGTCGTGAATCGCCGCATCGAGCGGACTCGCCGCCACGAGCTGGGCGAGTTCGGGCATCGTTTCGGCGAGTTTCATCCGTTCGGAGATCTTTTTTCCGAGATGGTGATATTCTCCGGAGAGATGATAGACGAGATCGATGGGGTGGCCGAATTCGGTAAAGGCGTCGGCGATGACGACGATTTCTTCGGCGAAGGCTTGCATCGCGGCGTGCGTATCGTCGGCCGAAACCGCACTGCTGGGCCAGGCCCAGGCGTTTCCCAGCGGCATACTCCCCGCGCCGGCAACCGATTTCCCCTTACTGTTTTCGAGCGTCACCGTCACATTGATGAGCACGGCTCTGTCGATGACACGCCCGCCAAACTTGAGGGGGGTTCGAAAAGAAACGGGTTCGAAATCGCATATCGCGCCTGCCAGTCGAACATCGGTCTGCTTAGCCATGGTCTCCGCGTCACAATTTAGAGCAAAAAGAAGGAACGGCTTCGGTGACGTCACCGAAGCGAGATATCAGTCGGTTGTGCGAAAATCTTATCGGAGATTGCTGATTCGTTCAAGAAGTCTTCATCATTCCCGACAGAATCGGCAGATTTTCCAAAATTTCCCGATTTCGCACAACCTCAAATCTGAGACCAACTCAAATCATTGACCAAACACGCTTTCGTAAATGATCGGCGCGCGGCGGCAAAGGAACTGTTCGCATTGGGCGAGCGACGCGCCACGCACGAACGCCGTGCACAACGGATGCCCTGCCTGAATCGACTCGCCCGTCCGCGGCACATCGGCGATCAACGTTCGGTAGATCGGATCGAACGCCGTAATTGACGTCTTGACGACGAAATCATTCGCGGCGTACAGGATCGCTTTGCCGACGCACCGATGGTTGTCGGCGGTGGATTGACGCTCGTCGTATGATGGGAGAGGGAACAATTCCGCAGCGCATCCGCGAAAATGAGGGACGAGAGTCGAACATCCCGTCGCAAGTTCGAGAACTTCGGCTGACGCGGGATACCGCGGATTCACCTCGATGAGCACTATTTCCCCCGCATTCGCATTGACGTTTTCGGTCACGATCAGATCGCAGCCGAAGAGACCGACAAGTCCCCCCTGCTCTGCCAGCACTTGGCCAAGCCGCTGGAGATAATCCCATCGCTCACCATTCCAGCGAACAGGACCGATCGATCCGCAATAGGCGAACCTCGCGGCGCGAAATTCGGGACGGCCGACGAGCTGCCGCGTGATCCCCAGCAACCGGGCCGACGTGCCGTCGCCGGCGAACAATGCTGAATAACTTTCACCGCGGAGAAACTTCTGGAAATAAGACGTATTGCGCTTCATGCCGGGCGTAAACGTTTGCAAGGCCGTTTCGTCCCACACTCGAATGCCGATCCCCGCACCGCCGCAAAGCGGTTTTAGCAACCATGTTCCGTCGGCGGGAGGCGGATCGTCCGCAGGTCGCAACGGAACCGTCGCGAACCCGGCATCAGCCAGCCACTGTGCCGTCTGAAACGGATCGCGAACCCTGTGCAACACTTCGGGGGGATTGCCGAACAGCGAATGACGTTGTGAAATCTCAGCGACGACGTCGGGATAATTCTCCAGCGCTCCGGTATACATCCAGGGAACGCCCTCGAATCGAGCCATCATCTGGGGCAGATCGTGCGGATAACGTTCCACGCGTTCGACAGACGCCGCCTCTTGCAGATCGGCATCGGCAAATTGATCGAAACAAGAGGGACGCAAACCGACCCGCAGGACGGAAAACGCACAGGCCCGCGCACTGGCTCCGGCAATCAACAGATCAGGTTTTTCAGACTCGGCGGACATATGACTCTCTCGCACCCATCGCCCGATCAGGCTTGTAACATTCCCCAGAAGAGATATGCTTTAGAGTCGAGGGTCGGGGGACAAGAGTCAAGAGCCAGAGGAATGACGGCTTCAATGCCAGCCGTCTTCAAAGTCGCCCGTTGCGCAACCATGGGTTCTTTTATTGGGTAGAACTCGATGTATGATTCATTCTTTTCGAAAATTTTCGCATAGCGCTATGTTGTTTTTAACTTCCACCATCGGCGTCATGTTGTTCGCAGCAAACACTTTCGCGGCGTCCGATACGCAGGTCGTGTTCACCGTGCACGCCGGCGATGTGACGAGAATCGATTCGCCGATCGTGGTCGATCTGCCAGCGGCACTGATCCGCTCGATGAAAGTTTCGCCCGAAGGCTGGACGCTGAGCGAAGTCATCGGAAAGGAACGTCACGCGGTCGCCAGTCAATTGCTGCCGGGGGAGCCGCCGCAACTGGCCTGGGTGCTCGCCGGCGAAACCGCCGCGAAAGCAACGCGGTTGTTTATCTACACCAACATCGACTCGCCCGCCGAAAAAGCGGATGATGCCGCGAAAGACCAAGGCATCACCGTTGTCGACGACGAGAGCCATTTGGAAGTCCTCAGCGGCGGCAAACCGGTGTTGCGGTATCACATGGCACACGTCGCACCGCCGGAAGGGGCCGATGCGAAGTACGGCCGCAGCGGTTACATCCATCCCGTCTGGACGCCCGGCGGAGCGATTGTGACCGATGAATTTCCTCCCGATCATCTGCATCAGGATGGCATTTTTCTCGCCTATACCAAAACCGCGTTTGAAGGACGCGAGCCGAACTTCTGGGACTTGCTCGGCGGGACCGGTTTCGTGCGACATGCCGACAAACGAGGCGTCACCGAGGGCCGGGTCTGCGGCGGATTTCGCGTGCGGCACGAACACGTCGACAACGGCGTCGAGGGGGGCAAGGTCGCCTTGAACGAAGAATGGGACGTCCGCGTCTGGCGAACGGCCGATGACGCCTCGCAGAGCGTTTACCGCTTCGACATTACGTCATCCATCGGTTGCGCGTCGGCAAGTCCGCTCAAACTCCCCACGTATCATTACGGCGGCATGGCGATTCGCGGCGCCCGCAATTGGGTGCTGGACGACGTCGCGTTGGTCACGGCGGAGGGACAAAATCGCATCGACGGAAACCATGCCCGCGTCCCCTGGGTCGACCTCTCCGGAAAAATTGCCGACGATCGCGGCGGAAAAAAGAATAACATCGGCGACGGCTGGGCCGGCATAACGGTCTTCACCGATCCCCGGAATTTCCGCTTCCCCGAACCGGTTCGACTGCATCCCACGATGCCGTATTTTGTTTATACGCCGTCTGTGTTGGGGGACTGGTCGATCGAACCGGGAATGACGCTGGTCTCGCGGTATCATTACCTCGTGCACGACGGCAAATTGAACTCCGAAGCGACGAATCGCCTCTGGCAGGACATCGCCGATCCCCCAAAAGTCGAGATGGCGGTCGTTCAATAGGTTAGCGTTATCGACCAAAACGTCGGTGGCCGATGGGGCGAGTTCCGGGACTTGAATCCGACCACATTCGCTCAGATCGGCAATCTCCCCACTTGAGAAACCGCCGGGCGTGGCATACGATAATGGGATAACAACGACCTTCAGCGGTCGGTGATTCGCCACGGCTCTCAGAGACCACAACGTTCTCAGAGGAAATTTGAGGAAGTCGCATGGAACCCCAGCACAAAATCCTGCTGATTGAAGACGATCGCGAAATTGCTTCGTCGATCCAAAATGTCTTGCAGTCGGCGGGATATGCGGTCACGTGGGCGTCGAACGGTCTCGAGGGCCAGCGTCAGGCGGAAGCCGTTGCGCCGGATCTTGTCGTTACCGACATGATGATGCCCAAGATGGGGGGGTTTCCCATCCTCGAATTTCTGAAGTCGCTGCCGACGCCGCCGCGGGTGATTATGATCACCGCGAACGAAGGAGGCCGGCATAAAGCGTATGCCGAAATGCTGGGGGTCGACGATTACATCCGCAAGCCCTTTGCGATGGAAGTGCTCTTGGAGTCGATATCCCGGATACTCAAAGGGGGTAAAAAGCCCCCCAGTTCGGCGACGACCGGATCGAGCCGCTTACGCCGCTCGGCCTCGCGCAAGCCTCCGCAGTAGAGGTGCCGCCGGCGGCTCCTATTCGACGCCCAGGTTCTTTTCGATGGACCGTGCTTTTTCGGATTGCACGTAGTCCTTGTACCAGCGGTCGGGATCGCGTTCCATCTTTTGATCGCCGCGCGCTTCGACGCCGACATCGCTCCACTCATCCCCTCCCTTGCCCATCTCATAGTCGCCCGTCTTGGGTTTGAACGCCTGCATCATGATGTGATTCGTTTCGGCGATCGCTGCACAACCGCTGACGGCACAAAATGTTAGGGCGAACATCTTCGAGAGGGATCGGGGGCGCATGGCGAGATTCTCCGGCGGAACACAAGAAAGGAAGGCGCTAACAAGCAGGATTCGGCAGGTGAGGGATGATACGGGCGAGAGGTTTCTCGCAAGGAAGGAACCGTGATGTAGCACATTCGCGAATTCGGGTCTAGTCGGGATTTCGGCGGGCGAACGGCAAATTTCTCGGCGACTTCACGATAAGAGTTGAAGAATCGTTGAACTCACCGGTAAACTGTAGAAAACCGATTCAGGGACTTTCCCTTCCTTCCCGCGTCTCTTGCAGGAGCTTTCCGATGTATCGTTCATCCCGCCGAGAATTTCTGGAACAGTCCATGCTGGCGGCTGCCGCATCCGCCGTCGCCGCGGCGTCGCCTTTGCGTTCCGCTTCCGCCGAGGAAAAGTCTGCGGACGGATCGAACTCGCCGAACGAAGTCTTGCGCGTGGCTCAACTCGGCGTGCATGGCCAGGGGAGCGGACATCTCGGCCAGTGGATCGGCCGCCAAGGCTGCGAAGTCGTCGCCATCGTCGACCCCGACGAAAGCGTCGGCCAGACCAAGGGCGTCGAGCGGGTCGAAAAGGCGACCGGGAAGAAACCGGCGTTCTATCAAGATCTCCGCGAAGCCTTCGAGAAAACCGAGATCGACGTCGTCAGCATCGCGACGCCGAACCATTGGCATGCCCTCGCCGCCATCTGGGCGATTCAAGCCGGCAAAGATGTGTACGTCGAAAAACCGGTCAGCCATAATGTGAGCGAAGGCCGACGGATCGTGCAGGCAGCACGCAAGCATCAGAAGATGGTGCAGACCGGCACGCAATGCCGCTCGATGCAGGGGACGATCGACGCCATCAATTTCGTGAAAGAAGGGAAAATCGGCGAAGTGAAACTCGCCCGCGGCCTCTGCTATAAGAATCGGCCTTCGATCGGAGCACGCGGCACGTACGACGTCCCCCCCGGCATCGATTACAACATCTGGCTCGGCCCGGCGCCCGAAGTCACCCTCTCGCGGCCGAAATTTCATTACGACTGGCATTGGCAGTGGGATTACGGCAACGGCGACCTCGGCAATCAGGGAATCCATCAGATGGATATCGCCCGTTGGGGTCTCGGCGTCGACGACCTCGGCACCGAAGCCGTCGCCTACGGCGGACGCATCGGCTACGAAGACGCCGGCGAAACCGCCAACACGCAGGTCTCCATTCACACTTACGGCGATAAACGCCTGGTCTTCGAAGTCCGCGGACTCAAAAGCGATGGAGAAAAAGGAGCACGCGTCGGCGTCATCTTCTACGGCAGCGATGGTTATGTCGTCCTTTCCAGCTACGACGGCGGTGCCGCCTTCGACCTCAATGGCAACATGATCCAGAGCTTCAGCGGCAGCGGCGACCACTTCGGCAACTTCGCGCAAGCGGTCCGCAGCCGGAATGTCGATGAGCTTAACGCCGACATCCTGCAGGGGCATCTCTCGAGTGCGCTGTGTCACCTGGGGAACGTCTCGTACCGCCTGGGTTCGCCGAGCACGCTCGCCGACACCGCCGCCCGGCTCGAAGGGGATGAAGAAGCCCTCGAAACGCTGGAGCGCGTGAAGACGCACCTGAGCGACAATATGCTCGACCCGAATATGACGCCGATCACGTACGGTGCCACGCTCGCCGTCGACAGCACCGACGAGCAAATCACCGGCGAATTCGCCGACGCCGCCAACCCGCATATGACCCGCGAATACCGGGCTCCGTTCGTGGTGCCGAAGGCGGAAGACGTGTAGTAGGTTTTCCAGATTCTATCGGGTGGGTCAAGCGGCGATTTGTCGCGCTGACCCACCTTTTTTTAGGGAGCCATTCAGCAGCTTCATCCCGGCATTTTTCGAAGATTGAGGGTTCTTGCAGAAATTGCTGCGCGAGTGAATGCGAAGTACCTCCCGCGAGCGGGGAGCGTAAGATCCCTGAGACCGCGAAATGCCCCCTTCGCCGAACAAAATCGCGCCGTTTCACGTGAAACAAGCCGTTTAAGAACTTTTGCGCAAATATGCCCCATTTCAAGCCTCCCAGCGTAATTCGCGCGCAAGAGGCACCCACGGCACGTGTCGCAACTCCTTCCTCCATCATGAGAACGGAAGCAACTGCGTGCAAAGGCGCGCACGAGGCGCAAAAAGGCGAAAGTTGCGCGCAAAACCACGAAAAAACGACGAAAATCGATGCTTTTCGCGTGATCGCGCGCAAAATGGCCTGCTGGAAATGATGCCATGTTCAGAATCGAACCCCTTTCGCCATCTACCTTTGCGAACTCTCGCCAGCGGGGCGCAAAACGCGGGTTGCGCGCACCGTCCCGGCGCACTCCAAAATCGGCGACTTTTGTCGGTGAAGTGCCTCTGTTGACTTCAATCCAGGTAGCTGAGGCAGTTTTGGCAACAGAAAATCACCCGCCATTTCGAAACACGGCAGTTCTCAAACAGACCGCTCGGCCATATGGGTAATCCAGGAGTCCTGGAAAAGCAAACAGCCCGCCAATAAGCTGTTTATACCCCACGCGGCAGTGAATGAGGTATTCCGTTGCGGGTTGGTTTGTGGT
>JBBECD010000034.1:0-7687 GCA_040881995.1 Planctomycetaceae bacterium | reverse complement strand
CCCCAAACTCGCCAGCTTAAAACCAGAAGAAAACAAAAGCTGACATGCACCCGGTTCAAGGGCTGTAATCTTCTATCACAACACCGTTTACGTCCATGCATGAGCGGCGGGGTTTACCCCCGCCGTCCGAAACCGCTCTCGGCTACGGAGACGTCACGGCGGGATAAACCAGGTAAACCCCGCCGCTCGAAGCCTCTCGCGTAACTGTTATTCATCAAACGTCGATTTCCGCCGCAGCAAGTGGTGATAGCTCTGCGCGAACCGGTGGGCTTCGTCACGCAGGTATTGCAGCAGTCGCAACGCGAACGAATGCCGGCTCAACCGGCGGGGTTCCGATTCGCCGGGGACGAAAACTTCTTCCTGCTGCTTGGCGAGCGAAATGACGCATGGCGGGTTCTCGATGCCGATCTGCTTGAGGGCGTCCATCGCGGCACTCAGTTGCCCCTTGCCGCCGTCGATCAGCAGGATATCGGGGAACGCTTCCCCCTCCTGCGAGAGCCGGCGAAACCGCCGGCTGACGACTTCCTTCATCGACGCAAAATCATCAACTCCCTCGACGTCGCGAATCTTGTATCGCTTGTATCCCTGCTTGAACGGCAAGCCATCGATAAACTGCACGAGACTGGCGACGGTTTCGCCCCCCTGCAGATGGGCGATATCGACCGCCTCAATCCGCCGGGGAAGTTTATCGAGCTTAAAGATCTTCTTGAGTCCCGAAAGTCCTCGCTTGGGGTCGATGTAAAAGACTTCGGGCTGCGCGTGCTCGGCGAGTTTCCCGCGCAACTTGAGATTTTCGAGCGCGTGAATCTCATCGCGCAGCCGAGCCGCTTTTTCATATTTTCGCTCTTCCGAAGCCTGCTGCATCTCCTTTTTCATCTCTTTGATGAGCGACGCCTTGTTGCCGTCAAGCATCATCTTCAGCCGGCGGATGTCTTCGCGGTATTCTTCTTTCGAAATCCGCAAATTGCACGGCGCGGTGCATTGGGCAATGCTTGCGAGCAGACAAGGCCGAAACCAGCGCCAGCGGTCGTCCTCTTCTTCGATGTCGAGCGTGCACGTGCGAAACCGGAAGATTTTTTGTAAGACCGCAATCGCCCCGCGCAGTTTTCGGGCGTTGGTGAAGGGACCGTACAGCTTCACCCCCTTGGTCTTCGGCTTGCGCGTAAATTCCACGCGCGGAAAATCTTCGCGCGTGGTGATCTGCAGGTACGGGAACGTCTTGTCGTCTTTGAGTTCCTGATTGAACCGCGGCTGCACGTCCTTGATCAGCCGCGCTTCGAGCAGCAGCGCATCGACTTCGCTTTCGGTCGGAATGAAATCGACGTCGTGAATCTCGGGAACCAGATCGGCGGTCCTGCGGTCGATCGCCGCCGCCTGCGTAAAATAACTTCCGGCCCGGTTCCGAAGATTGACCGCCTTGCCGACGTAAATCACGCGCCCGAGTTTGTCCTTCATCAGGTAAACGCCCGACGTCGTGGGGAATTTGCGGACCTTCTCCGCAGCCGTGAGGATCAACTCAACGGGAACAGGTTCGGGCGAAGGTTGATGGTGTGGAGTCTCCGGTTCGGTCATGGTGCCCAATTATCGATCATCTCCCGGCAAAAGGAAATGGGTTTCTGTTCACGCGCCGGAGATCATTTGGCCGAATCATCGATTTTATCGGTCCGCCCCTCGATCTCATTCCCTCTGTGCGTCGATATGTACAGTACCACTGCATGAAAACACATCCGATGATTGAGAAAGTCAAGCGTCGAGAGACAAGAGTCATTAGCCCGAAGCGCAAGCGAGGGTTCTGCAAAATAAGAGGGCTCATATGGCGGGACTATCCATCATCAAATCGACACTCGTCATCGCGTTCGCACTGCTTCCCGCATCCCTTGTCGCTCAGACCGACGAAATGCCCTTCCCGGAGTGGGCCGACCTCGCGGCTGTCGTGACGGCCCAGCTCGCCGAGATCGGCCACTACGAACCCGGCGACATCATTGCCCGCGACGACGTCGCTCCACTGTGGGACCAATTCGCCGAGATGGGCTGGACCGTCGACGCGAAAGTGCGGAAAGAATTCGACGAACATCTGCTGCCAAAGAACGATTTCCTGGTGAAGCAACTCCGGGCAACGAAGTCCTCAAGGCTGTTCATGCGGCAGATCGCGGGCTTGCCGGAAGGTTACGACCGCATCGATCATCTCCGCCGGTTGCCCTACGGCGAACGCCGGGTCAAAGAACTGATCCGCGGCCCCGACGGTTACAAACTGATCGAATACATGACGACGAGCCCCGGCGGCAAGAACTTAGGCAAGCAACTCAGCCAAGCCCCCGGCGGAAAAGGTTTCAACAAGGGAACGGGGACGATCTATACGGAGAAGATGCTGCTGGAGAGTTTGCAAGAGCAATACGAGACGGATGCCGAGTTGCGGAAGAAACTCATGCCGACGCCCGCGCAGTAATTCTTTTAGCCCCCGGTCAATGACCGGGGGGATTCACCCATATGGGGTATCGATCAATTGCTGCAAGCGAGGCTGCAATTCGATCGGCAGCCGTGAGACCCACGATTGATCGATCAAACCGACGTCGAGCATGTCTCGCAGGTGCGTGTTCACTGTGTTCCAGTCACCCCAACGCCTCATTCCGCATCTTCACGCTCCGCGCGAGATACTCCCGCATCGTCTCCAATCCGAATTCACTCGCAATCGCTTCGACCGGGAGATCGGCGCGATGCGAGGCCATCAGGAAAATGCCTTCCGGTTCGTGGACTTCGAACTCGACCTCCGGGGCGTATTTCTCGCGGATCGCCGTGATGTGGTTCTGGTTGTAATCCAAATGGTACAGCTCGCGGTTGATCTGAATGTCGGCGAGAGCCCACGGGGGGAGGTTGCCGCGGCGGACCTGGAAGGTGTCCTGCCCCTGCTGGGCGAGATATTGGCCGTTCATGTCGATGATCGAACTTTCGAGGCTGTACGCGGCGGCCATCGCGAAGCCGTAGCGCATCGCCCAGTGCTGTAGAAACTCGCCTCCCCAATACATCGACGGCCAGAAAACCAATCGTGCTCGGCGGGCTTCGAGCTGCGCGGCGATGTTATCGAAGTTGGCGTCGAAGCAGACGGCAGCGCCGACGCGTACACCGTCGCACTCGGCGACGGGGACTTCGGTTCCCGGTGTGATGCCTCTTTCGAGTTCGTGAATCGTCGGATAATTCTTGCGGTACACGAGCACGAATTCGCCGCGGCGATTGACGATCGGGACCGAGTTGTAGACGCGTCCTTCGTAACGTTCGATGAAGGGGGCGACGATCGCCGTGTCGAACTCGCGGGCGATCTTGCCGACCTCGGCGACGTACGGTTCGAGTTCGGGAGCGATCTCGATGCCCTTTTCAAAACCTTGTCCGCCGCAGGTGCAGATTTCGGGATAGCAGATGAAATCGGGGCGATCTTTGGCGACCTTCGCCGTCTGGTCGCGGAGAGCCGAGAGGTTGATCCCCGACATACGATGATCGTGAAACGGCATCGCATAACTGACGGCGGCGACGCGGACGGTGGTCTTCCCGGTCGATTGCGCCGGCGTGATTTTAGGTTTCTCGTCGGCGGAGGTCTGCGAAGCAAACGCCAACGCTCCGGCGGCGGCCCCGACTGTGCCGAGAATTTGACGGCGGGTGAACGCGGGATCGGAAGAAGGTTGTGCGGGCATGGGCTGGTTCCTTGATGAATGACGGCATCAATGGGCGATGCTTTATTCTAGCGGAACCGCCTGTCGTTGATGAAGTGCAAGGTCTTTGTTCTTCGCCACCACCGGCAGTTATTCAATTCATGCCGTATTCGAGTTCGCACGGTATCCTACAATGAAGTAGTTTGATGTCCGGAACAGGACGACACACATAAGTGACGAGTGATGCGTTCGTGGGCATGTCTTGCAAGTTGGTACAGATCTTGCGTACAAATACAGAGGTGCAATTTCCGGGAGTGTGATGAGCGGTGGGCAAGTTATCTTGCAACTCCAACGGTTGTCGTTTGGCCGGCCAATGGCAAAAGCAAAATCCAAGTCTCCCAGCGAGGACGAGCTAAGGAGACAACATGAACGGTTCATGGTGCGGTGGAGGTCGTTGACTTCACTCGGTCGCACCCTGATCATTACGCTGGGTGTCATCAGTTTTGGGTACGTCACAGTTTACATGCCAATTGAGGTATCACACGGCGAAGAGACGGTAATCTCGCACGTCAATCATTTTGTCGCAAATATCGATGCAACAGTCTATCTCGCATGGGGAGCTGCTGCTTCAGCGGCATTTTGGGGAAAACTGGAACGTTCCCAGAAGCTCGCGGAGAGGGAAGTCAAAGACAAGCGAATTCGTGAATTAGAGAAGCAGCTTGATCCGAACGTCACTTCCAGTCAATTGGATGTGTCGGGCGACAACAATGTGAAGGGAAAAAAATGACAGAAGGATATGCCTTGAGTCAATGCATGATTAGTCTGTTCATTATTACCTTCATTTGGCGGGGACTTATTGCTCGCCAGCAGAAAGAGGTTTTTCGGTCAAAGGTTCGCATGATTCGCGACGATCTGTTCGATTTTATGTGGAAGAATGGATACGACTTTACCGAACCGGCCTATTGCGACATGAGGCAGACATTGAACGGTATGATCCGCCTATCGAATATTCTCGGACCGTTTGAATTCATTGCTATCACAGTGCGTTTTCGTGATTACCAAGCATCTACGTCTACGAGATCGAGTTTCGAATCACTTGAAGACTCGCCGTTGAAATCTAAGTTAGAAAAAGTGTTCAACGAAGCTCAAGTAGAATGGCTCAAATTCTTGTTTCTTACAGGTATAAGTGGACTATTCCTGCGATCCATTTTTTTGGTTTTCGGGACCATCGGTTATGTGATAAGACTGAAGCAGTCGTTTAGAGACAAAACGAAGTCATTCCTTGACCAGGCATATGAGTTCGGTGCGCCTCAACTTTCGCAGTCACAGCGCTCGACGCTCCTAAGATGAACGGCGCAGTTGCCGTCCGAATCAAAACGGCGAGCCCGCGTCGTCCAGCGATTCGACGTCCACAATCCTTGCCGAGGGGCGGGACATGTCGACCACGATCGGTTGCGGCGTCACGGTCTGGTTGATGTTGCCGGCGGCGTCGCGGGCGGTGATCTGCAGATAGATCTTCGCGGGAACGCCGGCACCGACCGTCCAGGTATGGCTGCCGGAGTTTTCCATCCAGCCGGTGATCGATTCCCACGGGCCCTGCGGATTCGAGGCGTACGAAATCGCGATCGGCTTTTCGCCGAGCATGTCGTCTTCGGCCTGCCAGCGTATCGTGATCTGATTCAGCTTGTTCCCTTTCCCCTGCTCGATGGGAAGGAACTGCACCTGCGGAGCGGTCTGATCGATCTGCACTTCGATCACCGGTTTTTCGCCCGGTTGCGGCGGATCGTTCGAGAGGCCCACGCCGCTATGAACGCGGATCGCGAAGCCGTACGATCCCGCCTCGGGAACTTCGACCTGGAACGGACTTTGCCTGTCCGGGTCTTCACCGTATTTGTACCACTTCACGCCGCCGTCCTGCGTGATGAACAGCTCAACGGCGCTCACCCCCGAGGGGCCGACGTCTTCGATGCGGTAACCGATGTTGAAGCGTAAATTGTTAATGACGCGAACGCGCGGCTTTCCCGCCGGTTGTGTTTTCTCTTCCGCTTTGGCGTACCGCCCTTTCGTTACGTCCGGACGAAACTGCGGCAAGTCGCGAACGAGCGAATTCCGCGGCACGGCGGACGCCGACGGCAACGTCTCGCCCGGCTGAATCGGTTCGAGGGCGTCTTCGGCCGCTGGTGATGCATCGGCGATCGTCGGCGTAGTCCGCGGATAATAAGGCGTTGAATTCGGCGCTTCCGGCAGCGGGACGGTGTCTTGCGAAAACGGGTTCGACGGAAAGACCGCTTCGGCACCGGGGGCGATCGGAGCCGCGTCCGATGGCGAATCGATCGATTCGGCGGTCTTCGGATCGGCCGACGCCACTTCCGGCCGATAACTGGAACGGGGCGATATGACCGGTGGATACGAATTCGATTTCGCGTGCGGTTCGAATTTCGTCTGCGGTTCGGCTCTCGACGGCGCATGGCCGTTGGCGATCGGCTGGCTGAAATCGGGAGCGGGACCGCGGGGAGCCGCGGCGGGTTCGTTTTCGATGCGGACCTGCGCTTGAGCCGTCGCGACGTTTCCGGCCTGATCCTGAATTGAACCGCGTACGGCGACTTCGCTGCCGGGCGCGACCGACCACGACGTCTCGCCGTCTTCGAGCGGCAGCACGTTCACCGCGTGCCATTGATTGTCGCCGCTCTGAATGAATTCCAGTTGCAGCGACTTGGTGTCGAGATTGGCGTCGAAGGATTTCCACTTGAGCCCGACTTTTCCGCCGGGCAGCGATTGCAGTTTGATGTCGAACTCGGGAGCGGTGGAATCGACGACGACCTGTAAACCCGCGGCAAGTTGATCGCTCGGGGGGTGCGGCTTATTGAGGCCGTCGATGGTCTGCACCGAAAACCAGTACTCGCCGTCCGCCGGGGCTTGGAAATCGAAGCGTCCGGTTTGGGCGTCGACGGCCTGGCTTTGTTGCCAGGTGACGCCCCGATCGAACGAGACAAATAGACGGATTTCGCGGGCATTCAGCCGGCGGATTTCCTCGGCGTCAAACCGGAAGGGGATGCGAAACCGCGCTTTGTTCGTGTACAGCGTGCCGGATGAACCCTGCTGCGCATGAGCGGAAACCGTCGGCCCGATGAGCCCCACGGCCAGCCAACTTGCGAGGATCCATCTCATAACCCGTACTCCGTCCCCAAAAACTGGCAATCGACGTCGAATCCGATACGCCGTCACGCGTCAATTGAGCGTAAGAGACTCTAACACAACCGGTTGTGCTTGTTAAAAATTCCTTAAATTCAGCGGAAAAACGCTACGCACAGAGGTTGTGTTAGAATTACTAGGACATAATGCGAACCAACCTGTTGACAGGTTCTCATGGTATCGGTATCGACTTTCGACCGTGTGAACTTGAAGCGACTTTGCGGGTTGTAACGGGAAAACGGTCGCCATTGAATGGACAAAAATCACCTTGCAGAACTTCGCTGGAAGGGGTAAACCTCTCGCCGTACGCGTCACAATGTTTTCTCTCGACAGGATGTTGAGCGAAGCATTTGGTCCCGGAATGGATTCTCTGGAACCGCTGACTTGTTCCCGATGCGTTAAATCGAGCGAACGGGCAGCCACGTTAAAAAGGGCTCATGGATGAGCAGTCTGAAACTCTACGCACCCGTGGAGTCGTCCGACGGCGACGACTTCGAATTCCCCTCGATTATTCCCTTCGAAATGTTCGTCGGCGACTCCGAATCGCCGGGAATGATCGTCTCCCGCGGCACATCGCTGGGAAGCAGTCGCCGCCTCACGCCGATCGTGCGGGCTCGCGTGCTGCACACGAACCGCGTCTGCCCATACTGCCGACACGCCGCGGTGGAACCGATCGAACTGAACGACGGGATTCTCAATCGCCAACGCAAGCCGATCCCCGGCACGGCGACCCTCGTCGGGTTCCATTGCCAGGATTGCGACGCCGAATGGCCGGCGCGGTGATTTTGTGACCAGCGCTGGGTGGCACGCAACGCCGTTCATGATTTTTGAAATGCGTTGTTCCAAAGTCCTTT
>JBBECD010000033.1:0-44067 GCA_040881995.1 Planctomycetaceae bacterium | reverse complement strand
CGCCTCGATACCACGAATTGTGTCCGAGCCAACTTTCCGGATAGCCTCTAAGAGCATTCGATGAAGGAGTCATGCCATGCGATTCTTTATGGGATGTCTGGTCTCCTCCCTGATGGGGGCGGGATTGACGATGTGGTGGACCCAGCAGGCGTTCGATCCCGCGATGGCGCAAGACCGCGGCCAGGTTCCGCCGCCTGGAGTCCGGCAACTCGAACTTCCGGCTCCGGGCGTCGACGAGCGGGTTTTCACCAGCGACGGGATCTCGCCGGAAGAAGCAATCAACGTCGCCGTCTATGAAACGCTCAACCGCAGCGTCGTGAACATCACGACGAAATCGACGCGCGGTGATGTGCTGTTTCTGGTCGACGTCGAGTCGGAAGGAACGGGCTCGGGGTCGGTCATCGACAAGGAAGGACACATCGTGACGAATTATCACGTGGTCGAAGAGGCCCAGCAGGTGCAGGTCACGCTGTTCGATGGCAGCACGCACGATGCCACCTTCGTCGGCGCCGATGCCATCAACGACATCGCCGTCATCAAGATTAACGCGTCTCCCGAGGTGCTGTATCCGGTCGAGTTCGGCGACTCGAGCAATCTGAAAGTCGGGCATCGGGTGTTTGCGATCGGCAATCCGTTCGGATTGGAACGCACGATGACGACCGGCATCATTTCGAGTCTCAACCGTTCGCTGCAGCTTCGCGCCAGTCGCACCATCAAATCGATCATTCAGATCGACGCCGCGGTGAATCCGGGGAATTCGGGCGGACCTCTTGCCGATTCGAAGGGGCGATTGATCGGCATCAACACGGCGATTGCCAGTTCGACCGGGCAAAGTGCGGGCGTCGGTTTTGCGATACCGGTTAATCTGGTCGCCCGCGTGGTGCCGCAGTTGCTCAAGCACGGGCAGGTGATCCGCCCGGAAATCGGCATCGTCCGCGTCTTGGAAAGCGAACAAGGTTTATTGATCGCGAAGCTCACGCCCGAAGGCCCCGCCGAAAAGTCGGGTTTGCGCGGCCCCCGGATCACGAAGCAGCGTCGCGGTCCCTTTCTCGTCGAACGAATCGACCGCAGCGCCGCCGATCTGATCGTCGCCATCGACGGCGTGGATGTGAAATCCGCCGACGATTTTCTCGGCTTCATCGAAGCCAAAAAACCGGGCGACGACGTGGAACTGACGGTCCTCCGCGAAGGGAAGAAATTCTCCGTCAAAGTCCGCCTCAACGGCGGCCCGGCGAAAGGAAAATGACGCGGGAGTCGAGGGTCCAGAGTCGAGGGTCCAGAGCCAGAAAAAAACCAGCCCGAAGCGCAAGCGAGGGTGCCTTTATCCCTTCTCACTCTGGGAGAAGGTGGCCGCTGACCGGATGAGGGTGCCTTTCAATAACTAATGAAATCCCAATGACCAAAATACGACGCGACTGCTCGCATTGGGACATTGGGTTTGGTCATTCCTTAGTCATTAGGATTTAGGCCTTAGAGACTCTAACACAACCGGTTGTGCCTGTTAAAAACGCCTCACATTCAGCGGAAAATCGCCACGCACAGAGGTTGTGTTAGGATCATTAAGTCATTCTCCGAAGCCGCCGTGGTTTGCGTTTCTTGCCGTTCTGGCGTATATGAAATAGCCGCGACGGCTTTTTTTCGCCGGTTGCGATTGAAGATTCATTCGACGACCTTCATCCTTTCTTTCGGCGGGCGATATGACTTTTCCGGTTCATCGGCGGCGGTCAACAACAGTTTCTCAGTCCTTCCCTTCCCGGTTTGGGATTCTGGCCTTCATCGCGGCTTCCAGCTTGTTCGCATTCGGTTGCAATGACGACGCCGACACCGATTCCGCGGAAAATGGGGCGAATGCGCGTCCCTTTCAAGGGGTGACAGTTCGCGTCGCCGTCCCCCGAGACTTGAACTGGGCCGAACGCTGGAAGACGACGCTCGACGAATGGTCGGCTCGTACCGGCGCTCAGTACGAATTTCTTGAATATGAGTTATCGGCCGATGGCGCATCGCCGTCACTCCCCGAGGGTGATCTGGCTCTGTTTCCCATTTCGCAGCTTGCGGCGTGGCGTCGGAACGACCGGCTGGCGGTGATGCCGGAAGACCTGCAGGATCAATTGGCGTTCAATTGGCTCGATGTTCTTCCAGGACTCAGGAACACCTTGACGCGGGAAAGTGCGAAGCCGATCGCCGTGCCGATCGCATCGCCGGTGCTCGTCTGCTATTACCGCCGCGACCTGCTCGACCAGGCGGGATTGTCGCCGCCGGAAACGTGGGAAGATTACGAAAAACTCGTCCGCTTCCGCGATCGCTGGGCTTCCGGCTTGACCATCGCCGAGCCGTGGCATCCGAACTGGCGGGCCACGATGTTTTTCGCCCGCGCGGCGGCGTCGGTGAAGCATCCCGGCTATTTCGGCATTCAGTTCGACATCGAAAGCGGCAAGCCGCTTATCGACGGAGAGGGCTACCAAAAAGTGCTCGAAGACGTCGTCGCCGGGCTGGAACATCGGCCCAGCAAAGTTCTGCAATACACGCCCGACGATTGCCGCCGGGCCGTACTGAACGGGACAGCCGCGATCGCTATTGGAATGGAAACATCGGCGAATACACTTCCGTGGCCCTGGGGAGTCTCAACGGCCGGGGAATCCAGGGCCGAGAACGTCCGGGCCGAGAACGTTCAGATCGGCATCCAGCGTCTGCCGGGGTCGACCAAAGTCTACAACATGGGACTCGGGGACTGGGAAGCATTGCCCGATAACCGCGTCAATTACGCCACCGTCACCAGTTTTTGCGGCGTTGCCGCGGGGGTGCTGCAAAGTTCCGACCCGGCCGTGCAGCAGGCGGCGTGGAACTTGCTGGAACTGATGACGCTCGGCGGCAGCGACATGTTCTTCCCAAAGGGGGAACGGACGATCTGCCGCGAAAGCGACACGCTCAACGCGGCGGCATGGACGGGAGACGACCTGAGCGGCGAAGAGCAGAACGAATTCGTGCGGTCGGTTCGCGAAAGTCTGAACGATCAACAGGTGTTCGCGGAAATCCCCGTCGTCAACGGCACGGCGTACCGCGACGCATTAACGGCAGGACTGACCGCGGCTCTGACAAAACACCAATCTCCTGCCGAAGCCCTCGCCGAAGTGGCGAAGAAATGGAGCGAATTGGTTAAGTCAGCCGGAGCCGAGACCGTGCGCGACAGCTACCGCGCCAGTCTGGGGCTTTCGAAGATCGGTAGATAAGGTCTGTTCGCGAGTGTCACAACAATCTTGGATTGCAGGTTGTCCGATGTCTTCCGGCCCAAAAGGCCAGCAGTTCCTATAGCCAGTGCCGAAGGCCCAGGGAGTTCTAGCGTCGCGCATCAGTTCGACTGGACGTTAATCCGTCGGCCTTCCTGGTCGAAAAAGACGGTGCCGTCGACGAGGGAGTAGATGGTGTAATCGTTGCCGAGGCCGACGTTTCGGCCGGCGCGCCATTTGGTGCCGCACTGACGGACGAGAATGTTGCCGGCGCGAACGGTTTCGCCGCCGAACTTCTTGATGCCGCGCATCTGGGGCTTCGAATCGCGGCCGTTTCGCGTCGAGCCCTGCCCTTTCTTGTGAGCCATGACTGTATCATCCTTTCGAGTATTTTGTTCTGCGCCTGTCGCAGCAAAGTTCGTCACAAAAATCTGCGGAGCCGAGTATTCTGACGAAAAACCGGGTTCGATGCAAGTCAGGGATGCTGGTGAGTTATTCATAACGAAAACTTGATGTGTTATCGGCTATTTTGGGCACAAATTACGGTCTCGTCTCGACACCACCGCGAATTTTCAGCACCCTGCAGACATTGATGCTATCCGCCGCATTCACAGTTGACGGGTTTGCGGTTCAACTCCCAACTGCTCGATCGCCTTCAAGTCGGTGAACAGACACGGTTGTTTATACTGCTCGACGTTCCCCTTCATTTTGGCGTGACTCCCGGCGATGAAGCGAGACCAGGCGCCGTCGGCGAGCGGAAGGCATTCAATGGGGGCGAGCCGCGATGTGTGACGTTTCTCGTGGTATTCGCTGTTGAGTTCCTGCAAACGGCGGTCGATCTGTTCTGCCAGTTTTTGGACGACGTCGGCGGGCGGCATGTGCTGCTCTTCCATCAGCAGACGGTATCCCGGGGGATCGCCCCATTGCGGCGCCAATGCGTAACAATCGAGCGTGCAGCCGACGTTTTCGAAACTCGCTTTGACGGCCGCGATCACCTGCGATTCCGAAATCTTCTCGCCCGTGATGCTGGCGATCTGGGCTCCCTTGTGCAGAAACTCCAGATAGGGAGTCGTTCCGCGAAACCCAACGCACCGAACCACGTCCTGAATATCGTACCGATACAGCCCCGAGGAGGTCGTCAGAATGATGTAATAGTTCCGGCCTTCTTCCAGTTCGTGCGCTTCCAGAACGATGGGCCGGAGCCCGCCGTGTTCCTGCTCGGGGATGAATTCAAAGTAGTGCGTGCCGACGTCGAGCAGCCCGGCGGCGGTGTCATCGGCGAAGGGGATCGTCATGCGTCCTTCGCTGGCCGAGAGACCGTGATCGCGGACCGGTATCTCGCCGAAGTATTGCTTCAACTGATGAAGGTAAGCTCCCGCACTGCCGCCGGTCCAAACCGCCAGCAGTTGCAGCCGCGGCCAGACGTCCTTGGGAAAGAGCGTTCCCGTCCGCTGAACAATACGGTCGAGTTCGCGGGCTCGCGTTCGGTTTTGGCAACGCAAACGCCGTGCGAGCAGTTTTCGAACGGCCGCCGGGATGGGGTCCGCGTCATCGCCGCACGGAGGCGGTGGAAGCGTTAACGTCCCATCGTGCAGGTCTCGAATCAGCGATTCTTTGTACTGATCGGCCAGGCGGGCGATCCGCAGCAGCGTGCTGGGGTTGGCCGTCATCAGCACGCCGACGTACTCGTCGGCGATGGCAAGCCGCAGAGCGGTGTAATACTTCGCATCCGGCGCGTGGATCTTGGAAATCTCCGTCGGAAGCGTATACATCAATTTCACGACGGGGCTTTGCATCGCTCCGACCAGCCCGCTGATATTGCCGCACGGAGTTCCCC
This sequence comes from Planctomycetaceae bacterium, assembly GCA_040881995.1. GTDB lineage: Bacteria > Planctomycetota > Planctomycetia > Planctomycetales > Planctomycetaceae > JAQCEJ01. The sequence continues at coordinate 39,006 of JBBECD010000033.1, read as the reverse complement.
CGGGAGTGCGAAACTGGTCGTGGTCGCTGCCGAACTGCAGGATGTTGAGCAAATGCAGCCGGGGGTGATCCGTGAAGGTGTGAATTCCCCAGATCTGCCATCCCCGCCGATAATCCTTGAGAAAACGTTCGGTGATGGGGGTGTACTTCGATTCTGCGGTTGTGCCGCTGGTCAGGGCGAACATCAGCAACCGCTGGTTGGAACCGAGCAACGCACCGGAATCGCCGATCCGCAATTTTTCAATCCACGGACGATAAAAGTCGTCGGTGACGACCGAAAGACGTGAGCGGAATTCCGCCGGGGTCAGATGGGCATCCAGGCCGCGTTCTCGACTGAAGCGGCTGTCGGCATGCAGCGCCAGAAGATCGCGGAGCACGGTGGTCTGAGTCTCGCGGCAATCGAAGGCGGCCTGAAGATAATGCCGGGCGTCACGGCGCATCCGTGCTCTGGTCGCGGCGCTGCCCCAATACCTCAGTTTGTACCACCACCCCATGCGATACCAGTCTCGAGAAGTCTCTTCGAAAATCGGATGAGCGCTCGAAAACCAGCCGTCGGTTCAGCGTCGATCGAACCGCAGGGATTCGATCGATGGGCTTATTTTTTCTTGCCGGCATCGGCCTTCTTGGCGTCGGCTTTCTTGGCGCCAGCCGCCGGAGCAGCGGCATCGTCTTCAGCGGCAGTCTTTTTCTTCTTCTTGCCGAGAACGGTTTTGGGAATTCGCGTTTTCAACAAGCCCAGCGGACTTTGCCCCGAGACCCATTTGTCGTCCGTCATCATCTTGGCGACGCGCTCGTCTCGCTTGAGCACGCTGCGGGCGCGGGCCAATCGGCCTTTTCGCTTTAAACTCTTATCGATTGTCACTTTACTTCTCCGATTGATCCCTGCGGGTATCTGATCAGCCCTCGCGTGCACACGTCCGGGAAATTTTGAATTCTGACAAATAATTTGATGCTACACATCGGCGCTTCGGCGTGCCGAACGGCGACAGATCAACGATATTAAGGCGACTTTCGCGCAAATGCAACTCTCGCCGCAGGGAATCGGCCGATCGAATCCTTTCGTCCGTTCGCCGGTTCGATTCACTTTCCCGTTAACGCCTCCGTTATTCGTCCTTCATTTCTTCCATTTCACCGGGCTCGGGCTGTCGCCAGAGCACGTCATATTTTTCTTCCAGCTTCTGGAACCATTCTGCATAATCTCGCTGCTGATCATATTCGGCCAGTTTGTGGTAAGGAAAGAATGCAATAAAGTCCTGGCCGTCCCGCATAAACGATTCGCGCAGGGCCGCCGTTTCTTCCGGCGTCGAGGGGAACCGGTTGCGCACCTTGACGACGTAATAAATCGAACGGTCGGCGTTGGGAACGGCCCCAACTTCGCGCGGCTTGAGTTCGTTAAAGACCGACTTCATGAACTCATCCCCCGCCTTCTCGACCGTGCTGATTGTCGAGAGCTCCGGTTCGGGAAGCGAAAACATGTTGTTCGACGGCGCCGACGTCGTCCGCATCCAGCTAAACGATTCAGTCGTCTGCACGGTCAACTGCAATCCTTCGTCGTCGCCGGTGACGGTCGTTTCGGCCAGCGCTTCGCTCCAGGGGAGCGGGCTCGTCTTCAACGTTTCCACCAACTCCTGAGCCCGTTTCTCGGCGAGCGGTCTCGCCTTTTCGATTTTCCAGGCAGCCAGCACCTGGTCGCGCACGCCCGCGTCGTCGAGCGTCGGCACGTGCGACGGGAGTTCTCCGGTCTTCCAGGTGGCATAGGACACGTCGGTTAAAGGATCGTTGGCGAGAAACACGCTGTACAACTCGTCCGGGCCCGCCTGGAAAAACTGCACACGGACGTTCATCCTCTCCTGAAACGACAACGGATTGTCGTTCGGTTCTTCGGCACTCCCGATGGGATATTTGTCGACGTCCTCGAGCTCTTGGAACGATGCCAGCGGAACCTCGCCGTACGTCAAACCATTCTTCTGGGCGTATTCCTTCAGCCGGTCGGCGATGTCGCTTTTTGAGAGTTTTTTGTTCTCGTCCTCGGGGAATTTGAATTGTTCCGCCAGGTCGGACATGAAGGAGCGAGCCGCTTCCATTTTCGAGTCGACCAATTCCCGCAGCCGGCGGCGATGAATTTCGTTGCGGATTTCGCTTTTCAGATCGTCATCCAGCGGGCGATACTTCGGCTCGGACGCCGCCGGTTTCGATTCCGACTCCTCCGGCACGGTGGAATCGCTCGGCGGTGCGGAGTCTTCGGACGGCGGAGCCGAATCCTCAGCGGACGGAGCATCTTCGGATTCGGTTTCACTCGCGGCGGCGTCGTCGGACGCGGCGTCCTCTTCATCCTGACTCTCTTCATCCTGCACCAGTGCGATCTGTTCGATGCCGTCAACAACGGAGAAATTCGCCACGGGACGAACCGCCGCGGCCAGTTCGCCGGTCGAATTCAGCGGCGAATCCCCCGCATCGCTCGATTCATCTTCTTCGCTCTTCGGCTCGGCTTCCGACGATTCGTCGGTCGGTGTTTCGTCTTTAGGAGGTTCGTCGGTCGGTGTTTCTTCCGCGGGCGTTTCTTCCGTCGGCGTCTCGTTCGCAGGAGTCTCTGCGCCGGCGTCTTTGTTCTCCCCGTCGGCGGGCTGATCCGTCGCAAACGGGTTGCCATTCCCAGGGGACGACGATCCCTCCAGCAAATTCGTACTCAACTCGCGATACAGTTCTTTGTTGGTGTTGTAATACTCTTCGATCTCTTGATCGGTCACCGGGGCGATTTCCGCTTCAAGAGGCTGCGGCCGCGCTTCGAGATAAGCCAGCGAAATTTTTCGCGGCTGCCGAAAACCCGGCGCCCCTTCGGCGAGCTGATTCGGAACGACCTCCTTATTCGCTTCAAAAAAAGCGATCAGTTCCTGATCCTTAGGCTCGGGAACCGCGTCGGTGAACGCCGAGACCGGCACCGCCGTTAATTCGAGTTCCTGCTTGACGTTGAACCGCTGATAATATTCCCAGTATTGTTCGGGAGTTTGCAGCGACCGTGGCGCGGTCATTTCCGAAGCCTTACGGGCCAGCAACTCATTGCGGAGGATGTTGAACAATTCGATTGAACTGATGCGCATCTCCTGCCGCACGACTTTTTCGAATTTCGCCCGACTGAGTTGGCTGTTCGTCACCTGATTGATGTACTGCTCGACCGCCTTATCGGAAACGGTCAACCCCAGTTGTTTCGCTTCCTGAGTCAGGATGTAACCCAAGATCACATCTTCTTCGAGCGGCTTGCCGTAGATGAACAGCGCGTTGCGAGGCATCTGCGCGTTTTCCAACTCCTCGGGTTTTCGCGATTCGTAAAACGCCATTTCGAGGAACTGGTTGGCGATTCGCCTTTTGATGATCAGATCGTTCAATTCCTGATCGCTGAATTTGCCGACGGACGTCGTGACCCGGGGCGACGGTTGGCCTGCGAAGGTCAGCATAAATCCCGCAATCCCCCCGCCGACCACGCCGATGAGCGCGTATTCGAGCCATTTGCCGCGGATCAGCCCCAGGATCCACATCCCGAAGCCGCCGAACAGGATGCCGATGAGCACGGGCGACGATTGACTCGATTGCTGGAGCGAATCGAGAAAGATAAACGAGAACATCGCCAATCCGGTGAAGACGACCATCAGAATTTTTTGATGTCGCCGAAAGACATGAAACGGGGAACTCATATCGCCGTCCTTAATGATTTATGTTCGATTCCGTCTGTTCGCAGGAACTCGTGTTAATTGCAGGATAACCATCTGTATTGTTCGCGACGAGGGTCCGGTTATGGGAGATTCAGTAAATCGGAAATATAGTACGCGCCCTGGCGGCGGATGGGTAAGTCGTTGACGGGCTGGTCTTTATTTCGATTGAGCCGGGCCGTTTTCTCGCGTCGGATTCCCCTCGGACGTCCGCTTCCTCACCCCATGTGGCTTGACAGGAGCGCAGAGAATGATTTATGCCATTTCATAAATATCGGTGAATCTGTCGGATCGAGACCGTGAATCGCGCATTTTAGCCGCGCGGGCCAACCAGGCAAGGGCAACGTACGGTCGATTCCGCCGGCTCATCGGAAATGAAGGGAATGCGGTTCCTCGACGGAACTCGCCGTCCCGCACGTTTCAGTTTCGTGTCAACCGCGCCAATGTCTCTCTCAACATAAAGATTGTATGTCGGGCTGTCATTCAAAATCCGAGGGCCGGGGCTGTCACAGGAGGCATTGTGGGTAAGAAGAAACAAAAGGGGCTCGTGATCGTCGAATCGCCGGCCAAAGCCCGAAAAATCGGCGAGTACCTCGGCCGCGATTACACCGTTCTTGCCAGCGTGGGACACATCCGCGATCTCCCGGCCAAAGCGGCTGAAATCCCCCCCGAGTTCAAAAAAGAACCGTGGGCCACGCTCGGTGTCAATGTGGCAGCTCAATTCGAGCCGCTGTACGTCATTCCCCCTGAAAAAAAGAAGATCATCAAAGAGCTCAAAGACGCCATGAAAGACGTCGAAGAACTCATTCTCGCGACCGACGAAGACCGCGAAGGAGAGAGCATCGGCTGGCATCTCGCCAAAGTCCTCGACCCCAAAATCCCCGTCAAGCGGATGGTGTTCTCCGAAATCACCAAGGAAGCGATTCAAACCGCCCTCAAAAACTCCCGGCAACTCGACGAAAACCTCGTCTCGGCTCAGGAAACCCGACGCGTCCTCGATCGACTGTACGGCTATACGCTCAGCCCGCTGCTCTGGAAAAAAATCGCCCGCGGCCTTTCGGCCGGCCGGGTGCAGTCGGTCGCCGTCCGCATGTTGGTGCAGCGCGAACTCGAGCGCCTCGCCTTCCACAGCGGTAAATACTGGGACTTAAAGGCCCAACTGCAAACCGCCGGGCAAGCCGAATTTCAGGCCGTATTGACCACCGTCGACAACAAACGTGTCGCCACGGGGAAAGACTTCGACGAACACACTGGCAAACTCAAGCCGCAGGCCGACGTGCGGCTGCTCGACGAAGCCGAAGCGAAGGAACTGCTCGATCGCATCAAAGGGGGGCCGTGGACCGTCAGCCAGGTCGAATCGCGGCAGCAGACCCGCAGCCCCTACGCCCCCTTCACCACCAGTACCTTGCAGCAGGAAGCCAACCGCAAACTCGGCATGACCGCCCGCGCCACCATGCAGACCGCACAGCGTCTATACGAAGACGGTTACATCACCTACATGCGAACCGACAGCGTGCATCTCTCGAACGAGGCGATCACCGCCGCCCGCAGTTGCGTGCAAACCCGTTACGGCGACGAATATCTCAGCAGCGAACCCCGGCAATACACGACCACCTCCAAAGGGGCGCAGGAAGCCCACGAAGCCATCCGCCCCGCCGGCACCGAAATGAAAACCGCCGAAGAGCTCGGCCTCAACGATCAGCAGGCCAAACTCTACGCGCTCATCTGGAAGCGAACCGTCGCCACGCAGATGGCCGAGGCGAAGCTCACCTTTCAAACCGTGACGATCACCTCGGGGAACGCCGAGTTTCGCGCGACCGGCCGGCACGTCGACTTCCCCGGTTTCTTTCGCGCTTATGTGGAAGGTGTCGATGACGCCGACGCCGTCGTGGACGACCAGGATACCAGCCTGCCGCCGCTCAAGGAAAACGAGAAACTCAACTGCAAAGAACTTGAGCCGGTCTTCCACGAGACCAAACCCCCTGCGCGGTTCACCGAAGCCTCGCTCGTCCGTAAACTCGAAGCCGAAGGAGTCGGCCGACCTAGTACGTACGCCACCGTCATCGGCACGATTCAGGACCGGGGCTATGTCCGCAAGGCGAACAATCAGTTAATTCCTACCTATACGGCGATGGCCGTGACCCGCCTGCTCGAAAACTACTTCCCTCGGCTGGTCGACTATAAATTTACTGCCGATATGGAGCAGGAGCTCGACGACATCGCCGCCGGTTCGCGCGACCGGTTGCCATACCTCGAACGATTTTATTCGGGGAAGGAAGGGCTGGAAGAGCAGGTCAAGACCAACGAAGAAAACATCGACGCCCGCCAGGCCTGCACGCTGAATTTCGAGGGAATACAGGCCAATATTCGCGTCGGACGTTACGGACCGTATCTCGAACGGAAAGAAAACGGCGAAGACGTCACGGCGTCGATTCCCGAAGACGTCGCCCCCGCCGACATCACCAACGAAAAAGTCGAGCAACTGATCCACGACAAAAAGCAGGGGCCGCAATCGCTGGGCATGCATCCCGAAGAGGGACTGCCTATCTATGTGCTCAAAGGTCCGTTCGGTCCGTATCTGCAGCTAGGTGAAGTCGTCGAGGGGGAGGCCAAGCCGAAGCGGGTCGGCATTCCCAAGAATATGGACCTGAATTCGCTCACGCTCGAGACGGCATTGGCGCTGATCAATCTACCTAGAGATCTCGGCCAGCATCCCGAAACGGGAAAAAAGGTGACCGCCGGCGTGGGACGCTTCGGCCCGTACGTGCTGCACGACAAGGTCTATAAATCGCTCGGCAAGGACGACAACGTACTGACGATCGACCTTAACCAAGCCGTCGAACTCCTCAAGCAGGCCCGCACGAAGCAGGCTGCCCCCCCGCTGCGAGAAATCGGCCCGCACCCCGAAGACGGCGAACCCGTCGGCCTGTACGAAGGCAAATACGGCCCCTACGTCAAGCACGGCAAGATTCTCGCGACGGTTCCCAAGGACACCCCGCTCGAACAGATCTCGCTCCCGCAAGCATTGGAATGGATCGCCGAAAAAGCCGCCAAAGGAGGCGGCAAACGGGGAAAGAAATCGGCTGCGAAGAAGACCCCCGCGAAGACGACGGCTCGAAAGACGAAGGCGAGCGGGACGAAGAAGAAAAAATCGTAGCCGTTTAGCCGCGACGCAACGCGGAGCGCTAGCCAATACCAACTCATTTCCGCCGTCGCGTGTGCAGCAATTCTCCCGCCTCGATCGGACGGACATCGTGCGCATCGAGCGTCAGCAAGGCGACCGTCGTTCCCGAACCGTCGACAAATTCCACCTCGAATGCCGCGCCCTGCTTGTAAATGTGCACGACGCTCCCGACGTCGCCGGCGTGCAATCCATCAGCGATGCGGTCGTGATTTAGAACGACGATCGAGTTTTCGGTAATCATTCAATGTCTCCCGGAAAAGCCGTCACTAATCGCGACGGCGTCTTCAGCCCCGAACGGGGCGTCCATTCTCCTAGCCAGGTCCGCAGGGCCTGGTAGACGTTCTCCCCAAAAACGTTCCTTCCAGCCCAACGGGCCAACCGTTTGTTGTCATGCAAAATCGCATTTGAACTGCCGGCCCTTCAGGCCTCTTGCCTATTGGGGGGCTCGATTCCAGGGACTTCGCCCCTGGCTAGAGGAACGGCTGGCCCTTTGGGCCGGAAGAGAAAAGCTGTTTCGTCAATCGAGAGTTGTGACATTATTAATGTGAGACTTAGCTTATCACCGTTTTCTCACCGGAACCACCCCAGTGCTCCCGACCAGTTTTTTCCTTTGTTGCGCAGGTTTTTGACCCTCTCCCCTTTTGGGGGAGAGGGTGGCCGCGCAGCGGCCGGGTGAGGGTGCCTTTTTCCCGGCTCAAAGCAGCGCAAACCACGAGCAAAGTCCCGTATCGGTGTCACCAAAGTCCCGTATTCGTGTCGCAAAGTCCTGTATTCGTGATGTTAAAGTCCTGCAAACGACGCGCAAAGTCACTCAAATGAGCGCGAGTGGGTGCAAAACATCGCTCGATACCGCTGAATAACGCGCGAGTGAGCGGGAGTTGAGCGCGAGTGGGTGCCGAATAGCGCGCCAATGAGCGCGAGTGGTGCTGAATGGCGTGCGAGTGGCCGCGAGACGTGCATTTCGCGCCAATATCGCGCGATTTGGACGCTCAAATGACGGTTTTTCACCTCATTTCACACGATTTCAACCGCAGCGATCCCCTTTTCGACCACTTTTTCGCCGAAAAGCACCCTTATACGCTGCGAAAAACCTTCGCGGCGCGGTGACGAATGGAACTCATTTCCCCTCATCCGGAAACAACTTCCGCTCCGAGTTGATCATCAACCACGTCAGCGAACAGGCGACGAAAATCCCCGCGACCAGCAGCAGCACTTCGGTCCAACCCTTATAAGCGTCGGCGATTTTGCCGATGATCGGGGACATCATGATCATCGCGCCGCTCGCCATGCCGTTGTTGACGGCGAAGACGGTTGCCGAGTATTTGCCGCTGATGTCAGTGACCGTCCCCCACGTCGACGACAGGCTGAAATCGCAGAAGATTTTGACGACGACCAGCAACACGCACATCGCGTACATATTATCGAGGAACAGCAGTACGCCGATCGCGAGCAAAATGCCGGCGATTCCTTTGCCTATCAGGCCGACGCCCGAACGTGCCCAGCGACGCGAGACGCCGCGGGCCATCAGGCGGTCGTTGAGCATTCCCCCGAGCACACCCCCCACCGCTCCGCCAAGCAGCGGCAAGCCGGCGAGAATCCCCAGCCAGATCGGCGTGACTTTGAACGACTCTTTGAAGAAGAGCGAGACCCAGCCCACGAAAAACTGATCGGCGAGCGTGCTCAAAAACGTCTGCACCATCAGCCAGACGAACGTCAGTCCGTTGCGACTGGCGAGCAATTTCCAGAGCGATGGTTTTTCGATCGGCAACGAGGCTGCGGCAACGTTCGGGTCCATCGAACTCGCCGCAACGGACGTCGCGGCGCGATCGTCGATGAGCGCCGCTTCTGCCTCGTTGACGTGCGGATGCATTTTCGGCGTATCGCGAAAGTACAGATAGAACAATACCATTAACGCGAGTCCCGCGAGTGCCGCCCATCGAATCGCCGACTGCCAGGGCATGTGGAAAAATCCAATTGCCAATGCCATGATGATGAGGTGTGAGCTGAATCCGCCCAGGCGGCCGAAGAAGACGCCGATCCAGCCTTGCAGCGTCGTGCGAATCGACGAGGGAAACCAGATGCGCGAGACCTTATTGAGCATGGGATAAGTCCCCGCCTGGGCCATCCCCGAAAAACCGAGCGCCCACGCGAGACCCGTGGTGTTGGCGGCGATCGTCTGGCCGTAGACCGCCCCCGACCAGATACCGATGCATGCGGCGAGAAACAATCGAGTGCCGAGAAAGTCGGCGATCAGTCCCGCGGGGACTTGAAAAACCGCGTAGCAGATGCTGAAGACGCTGTCGACGTAGCCCAATTCTTCCTTACTGACGCCCCACTCGTCGATGAGAAAGGTCTTCACGAGTGAGAAGGCATAGCGGTGAAAATAGAGCATCCACGACGTGCCGCAGGCGAGCGTGAACACGATCCAGCGGACCTTTGTCGGGCGATCGGAGAGTGCGGCTGTTGACTCGGTCGCATCGTGTTGGCTCATCGGCGGTTTCTCCGTCGCGACGTCGATTGAAAAGGAAGTGTATTGTGCAGCACGTGCATCTCTGGGGCAAGCGAAGAGAAGGATGAAGGATGAGGGATGAAGGATGAGTCAGAATTTGCGAGGCGACGATTCTTCTGTTGTTCTTCGCGGGTTCGTAAGATAGGGGCGACTCCACGAAATAATACGAAAGGTGAATCATGCAGCCTCTCTGGAAAACCATCCATTATCACACCATCGATCCCGGCGTGAATTGGGTGAAGGATTTTCGTGTGGCGATCGAAGAGGAATCTCTCGCCGGGGTTTGTCATGCGATCACGCCGAATGTCGTTCGTTTGGACGATGGACGATATCGGATGTATTACTCGGCGCTGGTCTACGGCGATCGCCAATTCGAGAACTCGACGGCAGTGATCAAGAGTGCGATTTCGGACGACGCCATTCATTGGGAACAGGAATCGGGGAATCGACTGGAATCGTTCTCGCCCGACGCTACGCTGCGGGTGCTCTGCCCCGATGTGATCCCGCATCCCGAAGGTGGCTATCGCATGTACTTCGAGGCGTCGTGTCTCGATCGGCCGAGCCGGGTGCTCAGTGCCGTGTCGAAAGACGGCCTCGACTGGACTCCCGAGCCGGGGATTCGCATCGGCGATAACGTCTACGCCTACGGTTCGCCGCGCGGCGTGTATGACGATGAAGGGCGAACGCGGTTGTACTTTCACCGCGCTCCGTACGCGAAAGAGGCCGATTCCGAGCGGCGGATCATGAGTGCGATCTCCAACGACGGCGTCGACTTCACGATCGAACGAGAGGCCGGCATCGTGCAGGAAGGGGAACTCGAATCGCTCACCGTGTATGCCCCGGACGTGATTCGCATCCCTGACGGAAGCTATCGCATGTACTACGCCGGCTGGTGCACCGAGCCGATCCACGGTCGCATTCTCTCGGCGACGTCGGCCGACGGTCTCAACTGGAAAAAAGATGCGGGGATCTGCCTCGACTACGGCGGCGACTATCAGGAAGTGAAAGTCTCAGAGCCGTGCGTAATCGAACTCGCCGACGGTTCGTCGCGGCTGTTCTACGAAGCGAACGATGCATCAGGCCGCTGGCGGATCATGAGCGCGGCGAATCGATGAAACGTTGGTTCGGGAAAGCCCGTTCTTCGTTTAGCCGCGACGCATCGCGGAGCGCTGGCTGCGGCAACCAGTGATCGAGAGTTTCTCATTTCGCACGCTTCCTTTCGCATTCAAAATTCACATTCACCCCCCACCCTTACGGGCATGGTTGCGCCTCGGTGAATTCAAGGCATTTTCCACCCGAATGCGTGCTGAAAAACGTGTTTATGAATCACGAAGCGCGCATTTTGACGTCTCACGCTGTTTCACACATTTATAGACATCGATATGAATGCGACCCGCATCTGTCGAACCGGTGTTTGAGAAGGGAAGTCGACGAGGGACACCATCCTATTCGCGCAACCAATCGGCCAAGAAGAGTTGGCTCTTGCCGTTTTCGGAGCGGGTCGACGTCCACATCAATTTCTTGCCGTCGGGACTGAAGACCGGCAGAATGTCGGCTCCTTTATTCGCCGTGATGCGCGTGATTTCGCCGCCCGTGAAGGAGGCGTCGTCGTAACCGATCTCCATCGTAAACAGATCGAAGTTGGCTCCCGACGGTCCTTTCGAATAATCGGCCCCGCCCCAGATAATGTACTTGCTACTGGGGTGAAAATAGGGAGCCCAATTGACCTGGTCGAGATTGTTCGTAAGTTGCACTTCGGTCTTGCCGTCGGCGGAGACGGCGTACAACTGCAGCATGTGTTCCTTCTCGCGATCGCTGCGGAAGATGATCCATTTGTTATCGGGCGAGAAGAACGGCCCGCCGTCGTAGCCCTTGGCATCGGTCAATTGCCGCGGTTCGCCGCCGTCGGCGTTCATCACCCACAATTCGAGATCGCCGGTCCGCGCGGAGGTAAACACGATCTGCTTGCCGTCCGATGAATAACTTCCCTCGGCGTCGTAGCCGGGCGCATCGGTGATCTGCGTGAGCCCGGTGCCGTCGAAGTTGCAGACGTAAATATCCATGTATTCGTCGAAGTCCCACTGATAACGCCGTCGTCCCCCTTGCGCGGCGAGTTCGCGGGCCTTCACTTCGGCGACGTCGACATGGGGATTGGCATGAGACGAGGCGAACAGAATTTGCTTGCCGTCGATCGAAAAGTAGCTGCACGTCGTGGCCCCGCGGCCGGTGCTGACGAGACGCGGTACGCCGTCGTCGAGCGGCTGCGTGTAAATCTGATAGAACGGATAACCGATCGGATGCGCCTGAAAGACGATCTGCGTCCCATCGGGCGAGAAATAGCCTTCCCCCGCCTGCGGCAAGCCGGAGGTCGTCACCTGGCGAATGTTCGCCAGATGTGTGCTTTCGATCTCATCGACGCTCGGTTCATCGGCGAACGTGAACTGAGTCAACAGGGCGACGGCGGAAAGAGTCGTCATGAGGCGCATGGTGATATTCCTTCTCGGTGGCAGAGATTGATTCGTCGTTTTATTCTGAGATGTATTGTGAACTTTTTGGAGGGATTCGTCGAGGGAGTATCCTTCTTCCTCTGGCTCTTGACTCTCGTCTCTCGACTCTTGACTACCTAAGCATACATCTCACGCAGCATCTTCGCCGCGGCGGCTTCGGCCTTGAGTTTGAGATATGCTTCTTCCAGCGGGACTTCGTGGTCTTTTCCCGGAGCGAAGCCGCAGTCGGGGTTGAGCGTAATGCGGTCGGCCGCCACGTATTGCAGTGCTTTCTGCACGCGCTGAACGATTTGCTCCGGCATGTCGATTTCGGGGAAGCGGACATCGACGCAGCCAAGACCGATTTTGATATCGGGCTGAAGCTGCGTGAGAATCGCCATGTCTCCCGCGACGGGAATCGAGAATTCGAGCATCAGTTGCTTGACCTTGAGACGATTGATGTGCGCAAGGATTGCCTCATAACCGCCAACCGCTCCCCAGCCGCGCCGGCCCCAATTCCGCCGGCAGAGATGAACCGACAACTGCACGCCCTCGATGCCGTCGACGACTTGATTGAGCCAGTCAACGGCGCGCTGCATCTCCGCTTCGGGGTCGGCGAATTTCGCACGGACTTCCGGGTCGACCAGCACGCACAAATGCGGTTCATCGAGTTGAATGACGTCGACGCCCACGTCGCGGATGGCGAGCAGTTCCTGCCGCAAAACGGGAACGAGCGCCTCGCAAAAATGTTCGCGCGTCGGATAAGCGGACTGCGAATGCTCGGGTTCCCACATCCGCTCCCCTAACAAGTACGGCGAGGGGAGACAGACCTTGACATGCCGGCCGGTGTTCTCCTTGAGGAACTTCGCTTCCTCCGCGACCACGCCGGGGCGGAGCGGTTTCATCGGTTCGACGATCACCTGGTGATAGGCGAATTGGTCGCGGGCGATCCAGCGGAAGCCCGATGCGATTTCGGAGACGACGTCGACGTAACTTTCACGCCGCCATTCACCGTCGGAGATGAGATCGATCCCTGCCTGTTCCTGCATATTGATGACGTAGCGGATGGCGTTATCCATCTTTCGTTGCCAGCGGTCGTCGTGTTCGCCGGTACGCGAGCCGGTTTTCAACAAGTCTTTGATGTACTGCGGACGCGGCATGCTGCCGATAACGGTGGTGGGGAACAACGGCAATGGTTCGCGCATGATGGCATCTCCAAAAGGGGCCGGCGACGGAAACGTCGCGCTGGTGACTTTCGGATATCATACCGTCGCCAGCGGCGGCAATCGAATCTGCGACGAAAAAATCAGCGCTGCAGTCTTCGGCTAAGCCGCGGATCGCTCAGTTTTCACCTCTCCCCCCCGGGAGAGGCCGGCCGCCTTTGAAGAAAAGGATGAAGGCGTGATTGCCTGAACCGGGCAAATGCATCATAATGCCGGCGTCCACGGAGAAGTCTGACCGGTCTTGTAGCGAAAAGGAGTGTTTACCCATGCCGATATTCGACGACAATTCTTTATCCATCGGACGCACGCCGTTGGTACGCATCAATCACCTGACGAAGGGACTGAAAGCCACCGTCCTCGCGAAAATCGAAGGACGCAATCCCGCCTACAGCGTCAAGTGCCGCATCGGGGCCGCGATGATCTGGGACGCCGAGAAGAGTGGCAAACTCAAGCCCGGCATGCAGGTCGTCGAACCGACCAGCGGCAACACGGGGATCGCTCTCGCCTTCGTCTGTGCCGCTCGCGGGTATCCGCTCACTTTGACGATGCCCGATACGATGTCGATGGAACGCCGCATGATGCTCAAGGCGTTCGGAGCGAAATTAATTCTCACTCCGGGTGCCGACGGCATGAAAGGGGCGATCGGCAAAGCGGAGGAACTCGCCGCCGATCCCAACTATTTCATTCCGCAGCAGTTCAACAATCCTGCGAACCCGGCGATTCATTTCCGCACCACCGGCCCCGAAATCTGGGAAGACACTGGCGGCAAGGTCGATATCTTCGTGTCGGGTGTCGGCACCGGCGGCACAATCACCGGCGTCTCGCGGTACATCAAACACGAGAAAAAACATCTGCTCAAATCGGTCGCCGTCGAACCGACGGCCAGCCCGGTCCTCTCCGGCGGTTCGCCCGGGAAGCATAAGATTCAGGGAATCGGCGCGGGTTTTATTCCCAAGATTCTCGACATGAGCCTCGTCGACGAAGTCGTGCAGGTCACCGACGACGAGTCGTTCGAAATGGCCCCGCGCATCACCAAGGAAGAGGGAATCATCTCGGGCATCAGTTGCGGCGCCGCCATGGCTGCCGCCCTCAAAATCGCCGCCTGTCCCGAGAGTGAAGGCAAAACCATCGTCGTGATTCTCCCCGACTCGGGCGAACGGTATCTCTCGACGCCGTTGTACGATTACGCGAAGGAATAGAGAAAAATCCCTCGTCATTCCTCGTTCCCAAGCTCCGCTTGGGAACGCAAGTCTTCGAAGCTCCGCTTCGCTCTTTGTATTTTAGCCCCCGGTCAATGACCAGGGGAATCGACGGTGAGTCGTACCCCCGGCGACTCGCCGGGGGCTAAAAGAAAGCGCTCCGCCAGAGTTCTCCGAAGACAAAAGACACACTGGCGGACAAGCCGCCAGTGCCACCCGATGCACAGTTTTCACTAGCCGCAACAAGGTCCATTCCATGCACTTCGAAACGCTCTGCGTCCATACCGGAGTCTCTAAAGACTCCGCATACAACAGTTGTATCACGCCGATTTATCCCACGTCGACCTTTTCGTGGGACGACCTCAATACCACCAAAGGCTTCGATTACACCCGTAGCGGCAACCCGACGCGGAAAGCCCTCGAAGAGAACATCGCGAAACTCGAAGGGGGCATCGACTGCCGGGCGACCTGCACCGGGATGTCGGCGATCACCGCCGTCATGCATCTCTTCCAGCCCGGCGATCACATCATCGCTCCGATCGATATTTACGGCGGGACGTATCGTTTGTTTCAGAGCGTATTCAAGCCGTTCGGTATCGAATTCGATTTCGTGCCGATGGGAAATCTCGACGCCGTCCGCAAGGCGATTCGGCCGAATACCAAATGCATCTGGATCGAAACGCCGAGCAATCCGCTGCTCAACATCGTCGACATGTCTGCTTTAGCCGAGATCGCTCATAAAGCGAATGCGATTACGATTTCGGATAACACGTTCCTCTCGCCGTATTTGCAGCGGCCGTTCGAGCACGGCGTCGACGTGGTGCTGCATTCGACGACGAAGTACCTCAACGGCCACTCCGACGTCGTCGGCGGCGCGGTTGTCACGAAGGACAAGGAACACGCCGAGAAAATCAGCTTTATCGTCAATGCACTGGGACTCGCCTGTTCGCCGTTCGATGCCTGGCTGGTACTGCGGGGGATCAAGACGCTCGGTCCGCGGATGGAAGCGCATCAGCGGTCGGCGCAGGCAGTCGCCGAGGCTCTCGATAAGCATCCGAAAGTCGAGAAGGTCTATTACCCGGGATTGCCAGATCATCCACACCATGCCCTGGCGAAGCAGCAGCAGCATGGATTCGGCGGGATGCTCAGTTTCGATCTCAAGGGAGGCCGGCCCGCCGTCGAAAAATTCCTTGCGAAGATCGAAGTGTTTCTGCTGGCCGAATCGCTGGGAGGCGTCGAATCGCTGATCGAATACCCCGAGACGATGAGTCACGCCTCGATGACGGCCGAAGCCCGTCGCGACGCCGGCATCACCGAAAAAATGCTCCGCGTCTCGTGCGGCATCGAGCACCCGGCGGACCTGGTAGCGGACCTGGAGCAGGCGCTGGAGGGGGTGTGAGCGCAAATGTCGAATGTCCAAATGAACCCAAACGTACATTGAACTGTGATCGGATTATTTCGGGCATTCGGACTTCGTCATTGATTCGACATTCGGACTTCGACATTCGTCATTCTTCCATAAGCCACATGTTTGCTTAGAATTGCGTCCACACTCCCGGCGGGTTTGACGCCGGCGGCTTCACCGGTTAGCATATCCGCTCTTCACGTTCTGGGCGGAGTTGCAGAACGGCGGTCGGGGTCTGCGTCGTGTTGACGCGGCAGGCCGAGTCCCGCTGTGGGATCATTCAACTCCAACACTTTTTTCTTTCCGCAACGACGTGGCTTGCGCAAGCTTCTGAGATTCTTCGTGAATCCATCGGGAGACGCCTCTGATGCGACAGCAACAGAGCCGATTCGCAGGTTGTCCGATTCCGCGGCGAGTCAGGAGAACGTCACATGGCAGAGATTTCAGTTCAAGAGATTCTGGAAGCCGGGGTTCATTACGGCCACAAAACGAGCCGCTGGAACCCGAAAATGCGTCCGTATATTTACGGCCGCCGCAATCAAATTCACATCATCGACGTCAAGGAAACGGTTCGCGGCCTGATGCGGGCGCGCCGCTACCTGCAGACGGTTGCCTCGCATGGCTCGTTGGTGCTGTTCGTCGGCACGAAACGTCAGGCCGCGTCGCCCATCGTCGAAGCCGCGACCATGTGCAACATGCCGTACGTGACGGAGCGCTGGCTGGGGGGGACGCTCACCAATTTCCGCACGATTCGCAGCCGCCTGAAGCGCCTGGAAGAGCTGGAAACGCTCGACACGACCGGCGAAATCGAAACGTACTCGAAGAAAATGCAGTCGACGCTGCTCCGCGAAAAGCGGAAAGTTTTCCGCAACCTCAACGGCATCCGCACGCTCAACCGGTTGCCCGAAGTGATCGTGACGGTCGACCCGACCAAGGAACACAACTGCGTTCACGAAGCGAAGCTGCTGGGGATCAAGGTGATCGCGCTCATCGACACCGATTCGAACCCCGACAGCGTCGACTTGCCGATTCCCGGCAACGACGACAGCATTCGCTCGATTCGCCTGGTGATGACGTTGCTGGCCGATGCGGTCAATCAAGGGAAATCGACTCTTCCCAAGGAAGAAGCACCGCCGACCGAGGAAGACCAGTACAAGCCGGTTCCGTCGCGTTAGTCGATCGCTCAATGAATGGGGACGAGGAACATCCGCGTGCCGCGCCGCCAGACCGCCGGCGGATGCGGACGACGCGGCTTCACGAAGGCGGCCGGCGTGAACCGAACATTGTCGGCAATTGTCTTCTCACGGACAGGCACGGACCATGCCCCAAGTCCCCTGCTTTGCCGATGAATTGTGCCTCTTCACGGTTTTTTCCGAATCCGCAGCACATCAGATGAAACAGACAAACGTAAAATTGAGTGTGGATGATCGACGACTGTGATTCGCCGGGGAGTGCGTGTCACGGTCGCCTTCCGATGCGATCATCACCCCTTCGCCACAGAAACAGAGGAGAAACAGAAATGACAGAAATCTCGGCGGCAGCCGTCAAAGCGTTACGCGACCTGACCGGATTACCTATGATGGACTGCAAGAATGCGCTCATCAAAGCCAACGGGGATCAGAACAAAGCCGTTGAAATCCTCCGTGAAGAATCGGGCAAAACATTGATCAAACGTGCGGACAACCCCACGATGGAAGGCCGAATCGTCATCCTCTCGAAAGAGGACGGCAGCGAGACGGTCATGGTCGAAATGCAATGCGAGTCTCCGCCTGTCGCCGGAGCACCGGATTTTATTAACTTTGTCAACGAGTGCGCCAAGCAACTGCTGAACGGCCCCGGTGCGTCGACGCCGGAAGAGCTGTTAGGGCAGCCGGCTCCCGATCACGCCGGCAAGAAACTTTCCGACGTGCTCGACGACATGATCAACCGCATCCGCGAAAAAATGGTCCTGTCGCGCATTATTCGCGTGGATGGTCCCACCGGCGGATATGTGCATCACGACGGCAAGCAGGGAGTGCTCTTCCGCGCCGAAGGCAAGGCCGAGAATCCCGCCGTGCTGCGCGACGTGGCGATGCATATCGCCGGACTGAAGCCGACCGTCGTCTTTCCCGAGGAACTCGATCAATCCGCCGTGAATGCCGAGCGGGAAAAACTGACCGCCGAAGCCAAAGCCTCGGGCAAGCCGGACAATATCGTCGCCAAAATCGTCGACGGCCGGATGAAGACATTTTTCGTCGATCAGGGCGTGCTGGTGTCGCAACCGTTCGCCAAAGAAGAATCGAAGACCGTCAGTCAGATTCTGGCCGAGAACGGCCTGAAGGCGGTCGGCTTCACGCGCTGGGTTTTGGGAGCATAACGCATGACGCAGTCCACGGAATCGGTCGTCCCTCTCCCGTATCGCCGGGTGGTTTTGAAGCTCAGCGGCAACAGCTTCAGCCGCACCGGCGAGGGGGGGATCAGCATGAGCGAGATCATGACGATCTGCAATCAGATCAAGCGGATCGTGCAGCTCAACATCCAGCTCGCCGTTGTCTGCGGCGGGGGAAACATTCTACGCGGCAAGCAGTTTTCCTCCGCCAGCGTGGCGAGCAACCCCTCGACCGCCCACTACATGGGCATGCTGGCGACGGTGATTAACGGCCTCGCGCTGCAGGACGCCCTCGAAAGCGTCGGCGTGCCGACCCGGTTGCAAAGCGCGATCCGCATGGAAGGGGTTGCCGAACCGTACATCCGCCGGCGTTGTTTACGCCATCTCGAAAAGGGGCGAGTCGTGATTCTCGCGGCGGGGACGGGGAGCCCGTTCGTCACGACCGACACCGCCGCCGCCTTGCGGGCGCGCGAAATCGACGCCGACGTGCTGCTGAAGGCGACGCGGGTCGACGGCGTTTACACCGACGACCCTGAGAAGAATCCGCACGCCGTCCGCTATTCGGAGATCTCGTATCAGGACGTGCTCCGGCAAAACCTGCAGGTAATGGATGCGCAGGCGCTGCATCACTGCATGGAGCACAACATCCCCATCGTGGTCTTCAACTACCAGAAAGAGGGGAACATCGAACGGGTTCTCAACGGCGAAAAAATCGGCACCCGCATTCTCCCTGCGGCACAAATGCCAAAGAGCACGTAAGCGGAATGAACGAGTGACGAAAAAAGTCAACGAAAACTCTTCATTCCCTGTTCGTGCTTTTCGTGCCGTTCGTGGTTGAAATCTTTGACCACGAACGGCACGAAAGACACGAACAGGCGTGCGAGCGTAAGGCTATTTTTGATCGTTGTTGGGCTAGCGCTCCGCTACGGAGACCCTTCGCGTCGCGGCTAAACGAAGAGTTCCCAATCTCAACGTCCCGTTACGCGGGTTCGCGTTTGCCGTTCGGGAATTCGTGAAACGCGGGCTTAAAGTCCTCCGGCGGGACGGCGAAGATTTCCATTCGCACCAGTTCCTCGTTGTCTCCCACGGTGCCGCTGATCGCCAGATGCGACTCGTCGGTGAAGTGGCACGCCGGGTCGCGGTCGGGACGGGCTTGCCAGGCGAACGACGTGACCTGCCGGAATAGAAGCGTCAATCCCAGCAGATCGAATTCGAAGTTCGTGGGACGCGACGCACCGTCGACTTTGCCGCCGACGAATTCCGTCCGGCCGAGAAACAGGCCGACTTCCCAGCCCTGTTCGGTCAACCGGCAGTCGTACCCGACGCGGCCTTCGCCCACGAGGGGCTCGAAGAATTCGGCGGCGCGGTTGATCAGCGTCGTCAGCCATTCGGGGCGCACCGATTTCAGCGACCGGCGAGCCGTGTAAAGTTCGACCTGTTTCAGTAAATGTTGCAAGGGCAAATGCGAGTGACTCAAGGGGTTGTCTCTACTACTTACGGCGTTACCGGATAGAAGGTCGTCATGAATAAGAGACTCTAACACAGCCGGTTGTGCCTGTTAAAAATGCCTCAAATTCAGCGGAAAATCGCTACGCACAGAGGTTGTGTTAGAATTACTCAGCATCCGACGGGACATGTTCGATCGACGAGCAGTTTCGGCACCGTCTCCCTGCGGCCGAAAATCGGTCGATCCCTGCCATGAGGTATCGGGGATGCGGCCTGGTTTCCCGTAATCGAAATCCCTCGTAGGCGTCGATATGCCGAGAGACGAATCGCCTGCCACAAACGTACCGAGTATGCCGGTCTCAACTTTTTTCCACGAGTCCGGCGACGGCGAAGGGATCGTTTCGGCGGGCGGTGCCGCGGCCGTGACGGTTTTGCCGGTTGCAACCTTCGCACGCGGCCCCTGTCCCCGTGCTGCCGGATCAATCGTCACAACGCGTCCCACGCTTGTTCCGCCGTGAGTGTGCCGATATCGTTATCGCAGCCCGTTTGTTTCGCAGGCAACTGAAAAAAAGGCTTGGGGCCGTGAAATTCAAAATCGTCGGTCTCTCGTCGACCGGCACGCCTTCCTTTCAATCGCTGATCTCGTACGTCATCGACGGCACGCTCGCCGTCGACGCGGGGGGTCTCGGCTGCGTGACGCCGCTGTCGGCACAACGGGCCATCCGGCACGTGCTGCTCACGCATGCCCATCACGACCACATCGCCACGTTGCCGGTTTTTCTGGAGAACGTGCACCAGCGCGGCGAGAAAGCGGTCACCGTTTATGGCAGCCGGCACACGCTGTCGGTCTTGAGGCATTCGGTATTCAATGGACGTGTCTGGCCCGACCTCGAAAAATTGTCGGTCGACGGCGAGCCGTTCGTCCGCTTCGAAACGGTGCGGCCGCTCGAACCGTTTTCGGTCGGCAAATATCGCGTCACGCCGGTCAAGTTGAATCACACGATCCCGACGGTCGGTTATATCGTGGAAGAGGTCAAAGCGAAGGGGCCGAACGCGGCGATCGCCGTCGTGTCGGATACCGGTCCGACGAAGGAGATTTGGACGCAACTCAAACGCATCCGGCATCTGAAAGCGGTCTTGCTCGAACTCAGCTTTCCCGACGATCAGCTCGCACTGGCGAAACTGACGCGGCATCTGACCCCCGCGCTGTTCCGCCGGCAGATCGAGCATTTACCGCCGTCGGTCCGCGTCTTCGCCGTTCATCTCAAACCGGCGTATCGCGATCAGATCGCGCGGGAGTTTGAGACGATGAAACTTCCGAACGCGGAGATTGGCGAGTTGGAAAGGTGGTATGAAGTCTAGGGATGAGGGATGAGTCAGAAGACGACTTGGTTGTCGTTTGGCGGAAGATGTTGCCGTCAGAAACTTGGACCCGTGCCGCCGCCTGAGGCGGGGGCGGCAACCGGAGCGGGGGCCGGAGGCGGGGCCGATGCGGACGCCGCGCCGCTGGCGATCATCTGCCGGCGATACGCGTAACGGATCGGGAAACTGGGCCAGACCGTCGTTTCCTGACCGGGGACCGAGAATCGAAAACCGTCAAAAATATGCAAACCGTCGTCGCCGCGGCGGAATGACGTCTCCGAAACATATTGCACGAACCCCAGCCATTGCCGGTCGGGGGCGGCGAATTCGAGCAGGTTCTTCCGCTCCGGCTTAAAGCCGATGAATTCCCGCGGAAAAGGAGATGTGTGCATCGCCGTCAGCAAAATCGCCATCGTCACATAACCGGTCATAAAGGCGAAGGCCCAGCGCCCGATGTTGTCGACCAGCGTCGGCACAAAGATGTACGTCGGCGAGAGTTTCTCGGTCATCGTGCGGAACCCCAGCACGAACAGCCCGAATAAACCGAGAAACGCCGTAATATCGCATAATGCCGCCCACGAGGCATTCGACGAAACGCTTTCCAGCATCGCGGCGGCCGGTTCGAAAAGGTCCATCGTGAGCAGACCGGCGAACAGCACCGAAAAAAAGATGAGCACGGCGCCGACGACCCCTTCGGCGGCGACGCACCAGGTGACGAGTCCCACGATGGCCAGCAGTATGATATCAATCATGCGATGTTCTCCACGTGCCGGCGACCCCTGTTCGCCGAGATCATTTTTTGTCACGGACAGGGGGCTTACCCCCCCGCTCGCCTCCGCCCCTCTGGCTCTTGTCTCTCGTCTCTTGTCTATTTCACGACTCGCAGCAGTTCGTCGACCGACGTGACTCCTCGCACGACGAGGCGGAGCCCTTCTTCCTTCATGTATAACATGCCGTTCTTTCTGGCTTCGGCTTTCAACGTCGACAGCGGCGCCTTTTCGCGGATCATATCGCGGATGGGATCGGTGATGTTCAGGAACTCCATCACGCTGATCCGCCCTTTGTAACCGAGGCCCCCGCACGACGGGCAGGGGCTGTCGCGATTCGTCGGCGGGCGATAAAAGACGTCGATCTTGTCGGCGGGCAAATTGGCCTGCTTGAGAAACTCCGGCTTCGGTTTGTATGCTTCTTTGCATTCGTTGCATAGCCGCCGCGCCAATCTTTGGGCGAGAATCGCCGAGAGCGAACTCGAGATCATGAACGGTTCGACTCCCAGATCGATCAACCGGTACAGCGCGGTAATGGAATCGTTGGCGTGCAGCGTCGAGAAGACCATGTGACCTGTGTTGGCCGCCTGACAGGCGACGACGGCGGTTTCGGCGTCGCGGATTTCGCCGACCATCACCACGTCGGGGTCTTGCCGCAGCACGCTGCGCAGCGAACCCCCGAACGTCTGCCCCGACTTCGTATTGATTTCGATTTGCGTGACGTTATCGATTTTGTATTCGATCGGGTCTTCGATCGTGATGATGTTGCGCTGATAGGCGTCGATCGTATTCAGGCAGGCGTATAGCGTCGTCGATTTACCGGCCCCGGTGGGACCGACCACCAGCAACAATCCGTGCGGCTGGGTGATGACGTTCATGATGTTTTCTTGAAGCTGCTTTCTCAGCCCCATCTGGTCGAGATTGCTGACGGAGTTCGCCTGATCGAGAATACGCAGACTGAGCTTTTCGCCCTGCCGGGTTCCCTGGGTGGCCACGCGAAAATCGACTTCGCGTCCCCCGGTGATCGCCCGGAAACTGCCGTCCTGCGGACGGCGCTTCTCGGTGATATCCATCGCCCCCAGCACTTTGCAGATGTTGATGACGGCGTCGCCGACGGCGCGGTCGAACGGTTCGGTCGGATACATCACGCCGTCGATACGCAGCCGGACCGAAAGTTCGTCTTCCTTCGGCTCGAGGTGAATATCGGTGCAACGCCGCAAAATGGCGTCGTAAACCAACTCTTTCGCCGCGAGGTAACCCTTCGAGTTTTCGACCTGCTTCGACCGCGAGTGGCCGTCGTCGGTCGCCGTCGACCGTCCGATGAAAACGATATCGGGACCGGCGGCGGACGCCGTGCCCGATTTCGAACCGAGATAAATTCCGAAGCGGGCCAATTGGCGCAGCGCCACGCTGCGGATGTGCTGCGGCGTCAGCACCCGCGCATTGGGTGGAACCTTCATGTTGCGCTCGTAGACGTAAAATCCGAGCGGACACCCGTAACAGATCAGCAGCAGCAAGAAGCCGAAGCGGAAATCGCGAATCATCAATACCGAAAGAAAACCGAGCGCGCCGATCAACAGCGCCAGCCCGCACCAGAACTCCGAGCGGACTTTCAGCGATCGGCTGTCATCCGCAATCCAGCGGGAACTCGACGTCCAACCCGCGAATAATCCCAGCACGAGGATGAGTTTAAACAGGCTGATGTAATTCCCGGCGAACCCCGGTCCGTTGCCGCGGTAAAACAATCCGCCCGGCGGGGGAGGATACATGCCCGCAGCGCCGCTGCCGGCAGCCGCGGGGACGGCTGGCGCAGGTTCGCTTCTGTTGGCCGAATCCGCGGCGTTCCCGTCGCTGCTCGACGGGCCGTTCGTCCCCGGACGTGTCTCCGGGACCACCCCCGGTGCCGCGATCGGAGGCGCCTCCGCCGCAGTCCCCGCGCCCGGCGGCGTCTGGTTGTTATTGTTCGCGGGGATCGGACCTCCCGGCGGACCTGCTCGTCCGGGAGCCATGAATCGTCCCGGAGGTCCGCTTCTGCCGGGCGTATTGGATCGTGCGGGAGGAGTGCCGAACTTCGATTCGAAGGCGTCGTCTCCCTTCGGTTGAGCGAACGCGCGATCCTGCCCGGGAGGTCGCTGAGCCTGGGCGATATTCGAACCTTCCGTCACGAGACTGAGGGTTCCGATCAACAGGAGTAGGATTGTTCTCACGTTTGTCACACTTTCGTCGAACGTGTCAACCGGCGCAATTGAACCATTCAACAGTCACAATTCATCCCATCGTCATAACGGCGGAAGAGAATCATACCGCATTCTCCGAATATACTAATGAACAAAGTGGTCTTTTTGCTACCCCAACGGCAATTTCTCTTCGTCCGACGCGTTGCCGAGGAATTCGATTCTCGTCACATTCGCGCCGAAATCGTAACGATCGCGAAGGCAAACTTTAAAAAACCGAACCGTTCGTCTTTCATCTGGACGATAACAAATCCGGCGACGCTTGAGCGTCGCCGCTGGTGCGAACCCGTCAACCGGCGTCTGCCCGGCAAAGTGTGATTTTCCGCAGCGGTTACATCCAGCTATTCTACCACTCGCGACAATTTTTTCAGCGGTCAACGGCCGATTATATCGGTTCGCAGAGAAACTCGGTTCTCGTCGGTTATCCCATTTTCCGTTTTGCCGCGTCGATGATCTTCGTTTCGAACCGCGAACAACATCCCGCCGAACCGTACAAAACCGTTACAAAATGGCCCGAATCTCCGTACCGCGGAGTTTTTCTGATGGAAATGACCCGATGGATGCAGAGGGACGTCTGTGGTGAACAACTCGCTGTGGAGTGAACTGCAAAATCTGGGACGAAAACACGAAGAGCGATTTCTGATGCTCAGCGAATCGCTCCCGCTGGGCGTGTTCGTCGTCGACCTCTCGGGCGCCTGCCAGTATACCAATAGGTGCTGGCAAGAGATCGCGGGACTTGCCTTTGACCCCTCGACCCCTCTCTGCTGGGACGAGGCGCTGCATCCCGACGATCGCGCCAAAGCCTATCAGTCCTGGCTCGAAGCCGTCCCCATGCTGAAATCGTTTGAAGGAACGTACCGGCTGGGCGACGGTTTGTCGCAGCACCCGTTCGCCGGCCGCTGGGGTGAGATCCGTTTAAGCCCCGCGATTTCCGACTGGGGCGTGACCTACGTCGGCGTGCTCGAAGAAATCACCGACCGCATTCGGGCGCGCGAACGGCAGGAACAATACTCGCTCGACTTGCTGCTCGCCAAAGAAAAACTCGAAGAAAACGCCGAGCAGCTCAACTGGATGGTGGAAAACCTCACCGCCGCGAAGATGAAAGCCGAAGTAGGAACCCGCGCCAAAAGCGAATTCCTCGCCAATATGAGCCACGAAATCCGCACGCCGATGACCGCCATCCTCGGCTACACCGACCTGCTGCTCGAACAGACCAAAGACGATCCGCAGATCGGCGAATACCTCGAAACCATCAAACGCAACGGACTGTTTCTCCTCGAAATCATCAACGACATTCTCGATCTCTCGAAAATCGAAGCCGGCAAGCTGATGATCGAGACGATTCCCTGTTCGCTCGTCTCCGTCGTAAACGACGTGATGGGGTTGATGCAGGTCCGCGCGAAATCGCGGCAGTTGGGACTCACATTGATGTACCACGGCGTTGTGCCCGAAACCATTCATTCCGACCCCACGCGCCTGCGGCAGATACTCATCAATCTGCTCAACAACGCGATCAAATTCACCAGCAGCGGCTCGGTGCAGCTTATCGTCGCCGCGGCCGATGACCAAACCGCGGGTCAATTGAGTCCCGGCGAATGGCCTGCGGGAAATCCTCGAACCGATGCCCCGGCCTGCATCCTCTTCGACGTCGTCGATTCGGGAATCGGCATGTCGGCCGAGCAGCAGGAACGTCTCTTTCAACCGTTCACGCAGGCCGATACTTCGACCACGCGAAAATACGGCGGGACCGGCCTGGGATTAACGATCAGCCGCAGGTTGGCGCAGGTGCTCAACGGCGATATCACGATGAAGAGTCAGCCGGGCGTCGGCTCGACGTTTCGTCTGCAAATCGACGCCGGTTCGCTGCGGGGAGTCAAATGGATCGATCCGGCGGTCCCAACGGCCGCGACGAATCCGCAAGCGGCTCAACCGCTTCACGCCGACGCTTCGACGGCGCCTCTGGCCGGCTACGAAGTTCTGCTGGTCGAAGACGGCCAGGACAATCAGCGGCTGATCTCGTTCATCCTCAAGAAGGCGGGTGCCGAGGTCGCCTGTGCCGAGAACGGCCAATTGGCCCTCGACGCCGTGCTGTCGTCAGCCTCGGCCGAGCGCACCTTCGACATCATTCTGATGGACATGCAAATGCCTGTGATGGACGGCTACACGGCGACGCGGCAACTTCGCGAGCAGGGAATCGCAACCCCGATCATCGCTCTCACGGCCCACGCGATGGAAGGGGACCGCCAGAAATGCCTCGCCGCCGGCTGCACCGACTATGCTCCAAAGCCGATTAACAAAGCGGAACTGATTGCGAAGATTCAGCAGTGCGTTGAGGCAACGGGTGTGTCCCTTTGAAGAAAAGGAGGAAGGCAGAGAGGACATTCATTTTCTTTTCTGACTCATCCCAATGACTATCGCACCCGCCTCTTCGGCGGGTTTGATTCCCTCGCCTCAATTTCCCTCTGCCTGGCTTCGTTCGACGGAACGATGGTCTGCGACCAGTCCCCCGCCGCGAACGGTGGCTCCGACAACCAGACTCGAACTGATGACGACGATGTTCTTGATAATGTATTGCCCTTCCAGCGTCGGCGCATAGGGAATGTAAGTAAACACCTCGCGCGGAAAGAAAAAGATCGGCATGATCGTCCCGAGCATTTGCAGCCACAGCAACAACAGGGCGACGCGCATGAAAACGCCGAGAATCAGCAGAATTCCGATCAGACATTCCCACGTCGCCAACAGGAAGATCGCGACGTGAGGCGGGATCAGTCCCATCGTGAGGATGTCGATCGTCCGCGTCGCCAGATCGCCGGCGGGGCTGAGTCCCGGAAAAAATTTCAACGCGCCAAACCAGAGAAAAATCGTCCCCAGACTGACTCGCAAAATCTGCACGGCATAACGAGCCAACCAGGACGCGACGCTCACGTCGATGGAGATGAAGAATCGATACCAGTTCCACATGGGACGGTCGTTCTCTGTTGCGAAGGAAAGTGGCAGCCACCCGCCACGGAACTCAATCCGCGCGGAACACATGGTTGGCTGTACCCGAACGTTCTTCGCGAATCAATGGGGGTTCCCCTGTGATGCTGAATTCGCCGCAAGACATCCACTCACCGCGACGCCGCGAGAATTTGCCGAATCGCCCCCAGATGGTATGCCGTGTGAGCGGCGCTCGACAGCGCACTGGCGGCGGTCGTGTCGTTCCAGTCCGCATGCACGGCGACCGCGCTGCGCCATTGTTCGGCTTCGCGTCGCAGATTGTCGCGCAGCGTGCGCCATTGTTCTTCGGTGACGGTCTTGCGCTGCCAACTGGCGTTCCAATCCGCCGTGGCCCAGGGATTCGGTTCGCCGGCCGCCCAGCGGTTCATCAGCGTCAGGCCGTAATGCACATGGTCGACATGCGCCGCGATGGTCGTGTCGCCGGGCATGGGGCGCGTTGACGCGGCCTGTGCATTGACGGTTTCCAACTGACGCAGCAGACCCGGATCACCGGGATTCAACAGGTACGCCTCATCCCCCGGCGGTCCCTCAAAAATCTCGACCAGCAACTTGATTAACGCCTTCTGAAAAATGGAATCGGTGGAGTTCATCGGTTCTCCTTATTCGTGAGGAGGCGCGTGTCCTTATCGCGGTTGTCTCATACCAATTTATCACGTCAACTTTTTTGAGCAATCCCAAGCTTAACGGCGGCGATTCTTTGCTATAAAATCGACGCCATGACACTATTGGGGAGCGTCGCCATGAAACTCAACGAAGATAAAATCGACAACGCCGCATTGGCATTGCTGTCTCTCGGCCTGCACGACCACGACCGGGTCTGGAAATCGTTCGACTGGGACATTATGAATCGCCTGCACGAGAAGGGATTCATTTCCAACCCGGTGTCGAAAGCCAAATCGGTCGTGCTGACGGAGAAAGGGCATGAGGAAGCCGAGCGATTATTGGTGGAATTGTTTGGGGAAGAAGGATGACAGTAATCCTCGGAAATAATGCCGAACCATCGATTCGAATCTGATAAGAGGACGAAGCCATGAACTCAAATTCAACAGAGTCGAATTCTCGCCGGCATGGCAGCATCGCGGTCATTACGGCCCTGGCGGCAATTATACTTTGTTATCGAGTGGTGCATTCGACGAAATGGGAACCGCCGCCAAGCGTGCTTCGTCTCAATGTCAGTGCCTATCAATCCGACCCGGCGAAATGGCAACAAAAGCCATCGCGAACAGAATTGGGGAATATGCGATTTGTCCGCGAAATGTACATCGCCCATGCATTCGTTCCTCGTTCGAAATTGGTGTTGTTGCCCGTCCCGCCGCGCTTGGAAATTCTTAGAATGGAGAATTTCCACGAAGTCTGCTCAGAAACATGTAATATCTATGCCAGCGGCCAACCCCCGCTAAAACCCGAATTTCTCTGGACCGGATCGGACATGGAATTCCTGCGGCGGTTTCCACATCTTCGGGAACTCGACCTGCGGGCGGTCTGGCTGGGGACCGGCGTGATGAAAACGATCAGCGAAATCGACGGTCTCAAGATACTCAGCCTGAATCGTTGCGATCTGCTGAGCGAAGAACTGCCTGAATTAACGCGATTACATGATCTGCGCGTGCTCAAGTTTTACTGGTCGTACCTCAATCGATCGGAGAAAATGACCGATCCCTCATGGATTTCGCAACTCCATAATCTGCGAGAGGTTCACTTAATCGGTGCCGGCGATGATGCCGTGCGAACAATGGCACGGGCCGTTCCCCGAGGCTGTCGGGTTGTGATTCAACTGGATCAAGGGAAACGTTTGAGCGACGTTCCGAATGTCATCGCCCGCGCCGACGATGAACTCGATACTCCCAAAGGATATTGAGCCGCTCGTCCCAGTCGGCATCACCGCTACGATCGACATCGTAAATTATTGAAAACACCGAGGTTGGCACTAACCGATTGCTTCCGCAAGCGGAAAAATCCGATTCCATCCACTTCCGCACTCGTCATCCCCCTCACGGGTCGATACACTGAAGGGGTCGGACGTCGTCCCCCCCGACTGGGATCGCGGTCTAACATGACCCCCGGCGTCCTGATTCGCTCCTCCCCCGGAACCTCGATCATACAACTGGTGTCGGTGCTTCACAGCCCGCCGCAACTCGCGGAGACGGCATCCCGAAACTCCGCTGATGACAAGAAATCTCGACGAACACAGACCGAGACCAAGAGCTCGGAAGGATCACACGATGGCCAAGGCAACGACGAAAAAACCGCAGAAAACCGAAAAACAAGTCCAGCTCAACGGTGCCGATATTCTCGTCGAAGCCCTCATTCGACAGGGAGCGAAAAGCATCTTCGCCTATCCGGGCGGGGCGAGCATGCCGTTGCATCAGGCGCTCGTCAAACGCCGCGACCGCATCCGCACCGTGCTGCCGCGTCACGAACAGGGGGGCGGCTTCGCTGCGCAGGGAGTTTCGCGCAGTTCGGACGAAATCGGCCTGTGCATGGCGACCAGCGGACCGGGGGCGACCAACCTCGTCACCGCCATCGCCGATGCCAAGATGGACAGCGTCCCCATGATCGCCATCACCGGGCAGGTGCCGCAAAAAGTGATCGGGACCGACGCCTTTCAGGAGACGCCGATCGTCGAAATCTGCCGCGCGGTGACGAAGCATCATTACCTCATCACCGCGACCGACTGGGCGCGGACCGAAGACGTCAACGAGGCGCTCAAATCGATCCCGCGCATCGTCAAAGAAGCGTACCACATCGCCAAGACCGGCAGGCCGGGACCGATCCTCATCGACTTTCCCAAAAACATTCAAACCGCCACGCTCGATGAAGAAATCGACTGGGATCCCCCGATGCATCTGCCGGGATACAAACCCGATAATCGCAAGGTGCCGCCGGAACAAATTCGCCAGATTCTCGCCGCGATCCGCCGGTCGAAAAAGCCGATTTTGTACGTCGGCGGCGGCGTGATCAACGCCAACGCCGCCGAAGAACTCACGAAGTTCGCCCTCAAAACCGGCATCCCCGTCACCATGACCGTCATGGGGCTCGGGGCCTTTCCCGGCGATCATCCGCAGTCGCTGCACATGCTCGGAATGCACGGCACCGTCTACTCGAACTACGCCATCAACGAGGCCGACCTGCTACTCGCCTTCGGCGTCCGCTTCGACGACCGCGTGACCGGCAAGCTCGAAGAATTCGCCGTGCATGGAAAAATCGTGCACGTCGACATCGACCCGTCGGAACTGCACAAGAACAAGGAAGCGCACATTCCCATCACCGCCGACGTGAAGGACGTGCTCGCAGCGCTCAACCGCGAACTCAGCGACGATGATATTCCGCAGACCGACGAATGGAAGGCCCAGATCGCCGCGTGGAAAGAGCGGTATCCGCTCGCCTATCGCGACGCCGGCGAATGGATCCTGCCGCAGTACGCCATCGACGAACTCTGGAAGCAGACGAAAGACCGCGACACGTACATCAGCGTCGGCGTCGGCCAGCATCAGATGTGGGCCGCCCAGTTCTACAAGTTCGCCAAGCCGAAACGCTGGCTCAGCAGTTCCGGCCTGGGGACGATGGGTTTCGGCCTCCCCGCGGCGATGGGAGTGCAGCTCGCCCATCCCGATTCGCTGGTCGTCGACATCGACGGCGACGGCTCGATGCTGATGAACATCCAGGAACTCGCCACGCTGAACTGCGAAAAGCTGCCGGTGAAAATCCTGCTGCTCAACAACCAGCACCTCGGCATGGTGGTGCAGTGGGAAGACCGCTTCATGGAAGGCAGCCGGGCCCACACCTACCTCGGCCCGATCGACCATCCCGAAGCGCTAGGCCACGGCGACGGCAGCATCGCCGAGACCACGTATCCCGATTTCGTCACAATCGCCCAGGGCTTCGGCCTGAAGGCGAAGCACGTCCGCAAGAAGAGCGAATACCCGGCGGCGCTCGCCGAGATGCTAAGCACCCCCGGCCCGTACCTGCTGGATGTGATCACGCCGTATCAGGAGCACGTGCTGCCAATGATCCCCGGCGGCGGGACAGTGCGGGATATCATCGTGGAGTGAGCGAGCGGGGAGCGTAAGCTCCCTGAGATTAGCCGCTGAGCCCCCCTTCGCCCACAACCGAGCGATGTTTCACGTGAAACAACGAGTTTGAAAACCGCACGGCGAAAATCAAGCGAAAATGCGCATCGCCGCGCCATTTGCGCGCGTCGCAACCCCTTATCCCCCTAGGGAGAAGGTGGCCGAAGGCCGGATGAGGGCGCCTTTGAGACGTAAAAACGACGAAAACCCCAAAAATCGACGCTTTGCGCCCCATTGAACGCAAAAAAGCGGGTCGCGCACGACGGCGTGTCTGAAATCTACCTTTTTGCATCGTGAGCCTTTACGAATCCCTCGCCGGCGAGCGCCATGGCGAGCTGCGGTACGACTGCGAGTGGGGCGAGTTGATTGTCGAAGCGGCGTGAATGACTCGCAGCAAAAAACGGCGGTCCTGTTGTATTGCCAATCGCCGCGCGCCGAGATAAACTCTCCACCTGCGTCCGACCGGTAAGTGCGAGGGACAGCACCGCAGAGGTCTGGAGGCGCAGCGACGATGTCGATGACGGCGTCGATCGCGGCCGGGGAGCCACGGCTCGATGAATTCTGTGGCGAGCGTCGGAATTCGACAGGCGGCGGAGACCGTTCAGGATCGAATACCGGCTTCTGCAAGGAGGCTCCGCTAATGTTGGTTCTGTCTCGACGTGCCCACCAAGAGGTCGTGTTTCCGCACCTCAATATCAAGTTAAGCATTCTTCAAATCCGCGGCCGGATCGTTAAGATCGGCATCGAAGCTCCCAAGAATATCAAGGTGTTGCGACAAGAAGCCGCGGAACGGGACGCCTCGGCGTCGCAAGGGCTCCAGGCCGCAGCGATTGCCCTCACCGACGATTCGGCTGGCGCCGAAGAACATCGCCGTCGGAACGAACTCAATTTGTTGCAGCTTCGGCTGGAGGCCGTTCAGCGCCGCATCGATCGCGGTGAAACTGTCGACGCGGAATCGACGCTGCAATCGCTATTCGGCAACGTCATTGCGTTCGATCACGAACTCGCCGCGCAGCAGCATCGCGAAGCTCCCATACTGGAGAACGGCCGGGCGATGCGGCTGTTGGTGGTGGAAGATTGCGAAAACGAGCGACGGCTTATGGCGTACGTGCTGGCGTCGCATGGATTCGACGTGCATGTGGCGCGAGACGGTCAGGAGGCGCTCGAACAATTGCGGATGTGGGGAGTGAAGCCTGATGTCGTGCTGATGGATTTACAGATGCCGATGTCCGACGGACTCGAGGCGCTGCATCAGATTCGGCACGACCACCGGCTCGCCGACCTGAAGGTCTTCGCCGTCACCGGTTCGAATCGCGTGCCGGAAAATGAACCGGTCGGCCGGAGCTGGGACGGTTGGTTCTCGAAACCAATTAACGTGGCGCGGCTGATTGCGCGTCTGCGCGAGGAAGAGGCGTCATTTCAACTGAAGTCTCCCCTCTGAGTCGAATGCGAGGTGATTTATGCGCACGGCATTCGACGCGTCGACGATTGAATTGGTGATCCGGGTCTGCCGGCGTTATGCGATGGCGGTGGCCGGCACGGCGCTGGCGATCTGGGGGCGGCAGTTGCTGCAGCCGTTCGTCGGCGATGAGTGTCCCTTCAGCCTGTTCTATTTAAGCGTCATCGCGACCGCTTGGATGGCGGGAACGGGACCGGCGGTGTTCGCGATCGCTTTGGGGACATTTTCGGCCGCCCATTTTTTTATCGCGCCATCCTCGAGCTTATACATTCAAGACGCGGCCGATTTGGTGCAACTGCTGATATTCGTATTCGTCAACTGCGTTGCGACATTCTTGTTCAACCGCATCCAGCGGCAGCGGTCGGACGCGGAGAAACGGTCGGCGGAGAACGAACGTCTCAGCCAATCGCTGCGAGAGGCAGATGAACGGAAGGACCAGTTCCTGGCGCTCTTGGCGCATGAATTGCGCAATCCGCTCGCTCCGATTCGTTCGAGTCTGGCGCTGCTCGAGCGCAAGGAAGACTCGCCCGAGGTCGTCCGCCGGGTGCGCGATATCATCCAGCGGCAGGCGCGCCATCTCGTGCACATCACCGACGATTTGCTCGACATCGCGCGGTTTTGCCGGGGAAAAGTTCAATTGCAGGTCGCTCGCATGGATTTGCGCGACGCCATTCGAGACGCCGTCGAGATGTCGGAAGACCTCATTCGCTCGAAATCGCACCGGTTTCAGATGCTCGTGCCGAACGAACCGGCGTGGGTCGACGGCGACCACGTGCGGTTGGCGCAACTGACTTCGAACCTCCTTAACAATGCGGCGAAGTATACGCCAGAGGGGGGCCGGATTATGTTGCAGGTGGAGGTGATCGACCACACGGCAACGATCGCCGTTTCGGACAACGGCATCGGCATTCCGCCGACGGAGGTCAGCCGCATTCTCGAGCCGTTCATGCAGATCGACAGCAGCCGCACGCGAGAATACGGCGGATTGGGGGTGGGGCTGACGATCGTCGAGCGGCTGACGTCGCTGCACGGCGGCAACTTGTCGATCAGCAGCCGCGGTCCCGGAATGGGAAGCTGTTTCACCGTCAGCTTGCCGGCGGCAGCGAACGAATCGACGCCGTCCGCCCCACCACCGCAACGCGCGGCGGCGCCGTTCGCCGGCGGCAACGAGCCCAGCGACCGCGACGCCATCGACGTTGCGACCCGACCTCGGCGAATTCTGATCGTCGAGGATAACGTCGACGCCGCCGCCATTCTCGGTGAACTGTTTGAGTCGGAAGGATACGCCGTCACGCTGGCCAGAGATGGCATCGAAGCGCTACAGGAGGTCCATCGTCAGTCGGCTGACGTCATCCTTCTCGACATCGGTCTACCGGGCATGGACGGTTACGAAATCGCCAAGCGATTGCGGCGGACCAACGTCAAAAGCCGTCTGATCGCATTAACAGGATGGGGAGGCGATGTCGATCATAATTTATCGCGTCAGGCCGGATTCGACATTCATTTGGTGAAACCGGTTCCGTTCGGTGAATTGCTGCAATACGTCGAAGCGACGACTCAATCGGCGCCTCGGGGTCTGGCGACGGGCACGTCGCCGGGAGGTGACGACGGGTATACCGAATTGACGGGTTAACCAGCGGCGGGCGGCACTGGCTCCGCCAGTGTGCCTTTGGTCTTGTCTTTCTCAGCAACAAATGGCACGATCAAGGCAGACGCCCAATTCTTCTCGGGGCTTCGTTCACTCTATTCCTGGGCGCAGTATCTCTGATACGTTGAAATCGAAATCCAAAGACACTGGCAAAGCCAATGGCACCCGGCGTTAAATCGAGCTCTGCGAGCAATACGGGCGAAGAGCGAAACGGAGACTTCTATGCGTCACTTAACCATTGCGATCACGTGCGGTGTTTCGATCCTGACGAACACACTCGCTGCTTCGGCGGGCAACATCACGTACAATCTCGGCTTCAGCGTGCCGATGGTCGATCAGAACAGCGATCTGCCGCCGGGGGGAGACATCCACGTCTCGGGCACGATCACCACCGACGGCACGCTCGGAAAGCTGCTCGAAGAAAACATCGTCGACGTCTCGCTGACCGCGTCGTATCAAACCGCCACCGTCGGACCGCTCGTGGGGAGCGACTCTACCAATTTTACGATGTTCTTTATCTCGGCGTTTGCGGGAGATCCGGTGTTGTACACCAGCGTAAGCCGCATTTACTGGAACACATTCCCCGTCACGAGCGAACATGTCTCCGACTTCGTGTTCGACATCGAATCGCTCGACGGCGAAATCGAAGAATCGATCTCTATCCGCGGATCGTCGGGTTTTGATGTCGTCCCGCAGATGTACGTCGAGATGTACCGCTTGAACGAAGACACCGAAGAATACGTCGATGTCCGCGGACGCCTGATTTTGCCGAACGAGCAGGCGCTCGTCCCGCTCGGCCAGTCGTCGATCGTTCCCGAACCGAGTACGCTGGCGCTGGCGTTAATCGCCGGCATAGGCTTCGTCTGGCATCGTTGGCGACGATAGATCGTCGATCTAAAAGCGAATCGCCCCGATGGCCACGGAGGCCGTCGGGGCGATCTGTTTTTGACCAGTCCCGTAGGTCAGGCTAACAGCCAGACGATTTTTGAAGAACAACTCATTCGTCAGGCAAATGCCGGACCTGCATCGCTGAACCAATAGATGATTGGCCGTGAAAGATAAGGATGGACCAACCATGAAACTCCTCGGCGGGTGCCACTGACGAAACGTCTCCACCGTCACGTTTTTAGTCTTTTTCGGGTGGCGCTGGCTCCGCCAGTGTGCCTTTGGTCTTGCCTTCCTTAGCAACAAATGGCACGATCAAGGCCGACGACCAATTCTTCTCAGGGCTTCGTTCCCTCTATTCCCCGGCACAGTTTCGCTGATACGTTGAAATCGAAATCCAAAGCCACCGGCAAAGCCAACGACACCCGAAGATTGACAAATTACCGTCAAAAGGTTCCAATCATCATCAGCTAATCGCTCTTCTCATTCAGTCGCTTCTGAGTGACCTTGGTTCATAGGATGACAATCGCATCTCGCCAAGAGCGTTCCTGACGAGTTCTCCTTTTCAATAGCATGAAAGGGATTCGTTGTGTGCCGGTCGCGTCTAATTCATGTTCGGCGTGCATTCACTCTCATCGAGTTGCTGGTGGTGATATTCATCATCTCGATCCTGATGTCGCTGATCCTCCCCGCCGTGCAGCAGGCCCGCGAAGCCGCCCGGCGGACGCAATGCGCCAACAACATGAAGCAGCTCGGCATCGCGCTCACCGCTTATCACGACGCGCACGATTCATTCCCGGTCGGCAACTACGAAGAATACCGCGGCAACTGGCGTATTCCCATTCTCCCCTACCTCGACCAGGCCAACGTCTACAACCAACTGCGGTTCGAATGGCCTCCCAGCGGTTATACGCCGGGCGGAAGCTGGTACGATCCGCAACCGTTCGTCGCTTGGACGCCAACCACCGTCGGCAATTCGGTTCTCAACGGCCTGGTTCTTCCGGTCTATAAATGCCCTTCCAGTGCGCTGCCGTCGATTTCCAAAATCGGCGTGATGCGCAACTTCAACGAACCGGGGTTGCAAACGCACGACTACGTCGGCATCTCCGGCGGGATGAACGACGCCGACCCGTCCGGCGGCGGGGCATGTACGCTCGAAGTGAATTTCGGCCACGCCTGTCACAACGGCTTCCTGCCGCCGATTCGCAATACCAACTTCGCCGACTGCACCGACGGGGCCTCGAACACGATGATCGTCGGCGAGCAATCGGGGACGACGTCGGGAACAGACAGTCGCGCCAATTACTGGGGAGGATGGAACGGCACGAGCTTTGGCCGCGACGGCTTGAACGACCACCCTGCCGTTACGGTCTGCGAGATCGTCAACGGCATCACGACGGTTCGCTATTCGATCAATGCGTTCAACGCCCCCGGCGGCAGCCAGCCCTGGTATCTCAACACAACAATGAGCTCGTACCACGAGGGGGGCTGTTTCGCCTTGCTCGGCGACGGTTCGGTGCGGTTTCTTTCTGAGAACATGCACCTGCCGACGCTGATTCATCTCGCCGTGATGAACGACGGCCGGACGTTGGGCGAGTTTTGACCGGTCGCTTGTGCCGATGAAAGGGCCGACGATGTTGCGCTGCGTTGCATGTGTTGTCGTGATGTCGGTTGCCGTTCCCGTCGCCGCCGATGACGCTGCGACGCCCGATGCGAAAACGATTTTGCAAAAGTGCGCGAAAGCGCTGTCGTTTACCGATCGGTATTCGTGGAAGGTGACGACGACGGTGACGACGATAGGGGAGAAACCGTCGGCGGGATTGAGCGTGCAATCGTCCACATTCGACATTCGCCGGTATGATGACGACTTTAATATCAACGGTGAAATGGTCGCCACGAATGCCGGATCGCCGATCACGCTGCGGCATCACACCGTTTTTCGCGATGGACGACTCGTCATGATTTCTTCGGTCGAACAGCAACCGCGTCCGTCGGTGATCACGGCGAAGGACAGCGCCAACAAGCTTCTGCATCAGTCCCTCGAAATGCCCGATCGAGGCTTGGCGTTGGATGGTTTCTCGTTCGGCACAAATCACCAGCGACTACCCGACCTCATGCTTTCCGGCGACGTCTATGAAAATGTTCCAAAGGAAATAATTGCTGGGCGCGACTGCTTTAAGGTCACATCAACCACCGAGTTCGGCAAAATTTCACTGTGGGTCGCCGGCGATACGTATAGCGTTCTGCAGTTTAATTTTGCGAAAGGTTCGTCCGACGTGTTTGACGTCACGGGCGACAAGCCGCAAACGTTGGCTGAACTCCCGCTGCATAAGAAATCGAATGACGATCCCGGAAAAAAATCGGTGCGTTGGACCGCCAAGTTACACGAGGTGCAGACGACAACGATCGGCGAACACGAAATCGCGTCGGCAGGAAAGCTGTCTAACACATGGGGCTACGACGGCAGCGAATACACCGAAGTGTACGACATCCAGCGCAGCGAAATTCGCCTCACGCCGCCTGGTCCCGAGACATTTGCGATCGATCTCCCCAACGGCACGCGTGTGACCGACTACGACAATCTCGATTCTCAAAAGCAATACGAATGGCAAAACGGCAAAGTCGTCGCCGCCGCGCCGGTGATTAACCCCTATTCCGTCATCGGCTGGCAAGAACCTCCCCCGCCGCAAGAAGAGAGCAAGAACACGTTCATTCTCGTGAACATGATCGTTCTCGGCGTGCTCGCCGTCGGGTACTTGGTCTACTGGCTCAAGACAAGGTAGACTTGCTGCTCAATCCCAGCAACCAGGATGCACCGCCATGTCACAGAACCCATATCGGAGAATAACATGAGATACACCCTGTCGCTCACTCGGGCCTACGCGATTGTGCCTATTACCAGTGTCGTGGCAGCGGCACTCTTCCTGTTCGCGCCCCTGGCGATCGCGATTGAACTGAATGATGTCACTGAAGCTGTCGCGGAGCACGAACGTGCACTCCAGCGAGTTTCGTTTACGATGCGGATTGAAGGCTCTAGGCCCACAGGCGACGACTCTGGTGAAATGTTTGACTTCGTGCATACGCAGCATGTGATCAGTGAATTCGGCGGCCGTCTTCTGGTTGAACTTTCAGGTCCGAAACTGAAGACCTTGAACGGCGTCCGTAAGGAAATTGAGACCATGGCCAAGGGGACGTATGATGGCACCGAGGCGCGATTTGAATTCGGC
Source organism: Planctomycetaceae bacterium (assembly GCA_040881995.1). GTDB lineage: Bacteria > Planctomycetota > Planctomycetia > Planctomycetales > Planctomycetaceae > JAQCEJ01. The sequence continues at coordinate 831 of JBBECD010000033.1, read as the reverse complement.
TTTGAGAAGCCCCTTGAGGTTCTTGAGGGCGTCATCGATCGGAATAGGAATTCGATTCCCTTCGATATTGATCCTTTGGAAATCCTGACCCATCGTGACCATAAGCCGGTGAGCACCATCCTGCAGACGCCTGGCTGCTCCATCGTCACACCGGAAACTTACGATGGCTATGATGTCATCGTCATTGAAACGGCCGTTGCGGAGAGAGAACAGAACTTTAAGGGCCGTTTTTACATCGCCCCCAAGTTAGGGTTCTATGTCGTCAGGAAGGCGACACTCATTCAATTCCCCATGCACGACTGGATTGAATTCAACAAGGTGGAGTGTGCGGATTTTATCGAGGTGGAGCCTGGGATATGGTTGCCCCAGCGTGCGATTATTGAGTCCACCGTTCCCACAGAAGAAAATGCGAGGGAAAACACTCAGCCACCCCTCGCTTGGCGATTCAAGGTGTCAAATAGCGATTGGGTGCTTAATCCTGAGGTTAGCGATACGACATTTAAAATGTCGTTTTCGGACGGTATCTTTGTTGAAGACAAGATTGCCGGCACGACCTTCAGGCAGGCGGCTATTACAGACGAAGCCGTCACGCGACAGGTAGCCTCGCCGCACCCGCCGCAGGCTGAGAGCAGGGACACCTTTATCGTTGCCAACCTCATCGTCGTCGGCGTACTCGCCGTCGGGTTTTCGATCTACTGGTTGAAATTCCGCTGACGCTGCAGCTTCGTACGCGACACGCCGGAAGAGTGGTCTAATGAAAACCTCAATTCTCGAAAGCAAATCGATGTTACCGGACGGCTTGCGCCGTACCGCTAGAAATAGTAGCGGTAG